>JBEKFB010000338.1:0-4572 GCA_050013535.1 Bryobacteraceae bacterium
ACGCCCATGATGTTGTGCGGTCTCACGGCGTACGTGATTGCACGATATGTTTTCAACGTGCCCATTCCGATCGAGCGAGCGATAGCTTTCCCGCTTGTCCTTGTGCCAAACGGGTGGGGACTTTGGAACGTCGTGTATCTGGCGCTCCATGATCGCTGGCATCTTCCCATCGGAGCCCACGGCGCGCTCCTTCCGTTGCTGTTGATCCCTGGCGGGTACTGCCTGGCGAGACTGCTGGGCATCGACTTCATCGCGCATGACGTGACGTGGATGTGGATTGCCTTTCCCATGGCGCTGACCATCTACTATCTGGCCTGGAAGTATCTGGTCAATTTCTGTAACCACCTGCTTGGCGTCGCGTGATGAGGAAGGTCCCGGCGATGGTCGGCTCCGCGGTCTTTCTGGTGATTGCGCCTGGCTTTGTCGCCGGTTTGGCGCCGTGGTGGATCTCCCATTGGCGGATGGAAGCTCCATTCCCCGGGATGCCGCTTTTTCGCGTCGCTGGCGGAGTGCTGCTGGGGCTCGGGGTCATCGGCCTGCTGGACTCTTTTGTCCGATTCGCGCTTCAGGGTCTGGGCACACCGGCTCCGGTGCTGCCAGCTCGCCGTCTGGTTGTCACCGGATTATATCGGTATGTGCGAAATCCGATGTACGTCGCGGTGGTGATGACGATTCTCGGCCAAAGCCTGATCCTCGGGAATGTCGCGCTGCTGGCATACGGAGCGCTGGTCTGGTTGCTGATGCACGTTTTCGTGCTGGCTTATGAAGAGCCGACCCTCCGGTCGGCTTTTGGACCTGAGTACCAATCGTTCTGCACTGGCGTCCCGAGATGGATTCCACGCATTACTCCATGGAGAGGTCGTCCCGAAGTCGTGGTGGAATAGTAGGACCTATGACGACGCGTCGAATGTGTGTACCGGTCCTTTTCATGGTAACGGCGGCTTGCCTTGCTGCCGCCCAGGACATCCGCTGCCCCGAACGGATTTCGACGACGCAAACGCTCTCCCAGCCGGTGGCGGGCTGGACAAATGAGATGAATGCCACTCCTAATCTGCTCGCCGGCGTCACGTTTTACGACGGCCCACCGAAGGACATGGCCTCGCTGGTTCCGGATGAAACCCACGTCAAAGGCAAAGTACTGGCGAGTTGGGATCTCACGCCAAACCCGGGACGCCAATACTGGCTCGCCTGCGGCTACTCGGGCACGCGGCTGACGCTCACGCGTCCGTTAGCGAAGGAACTGCGATCCTGCACCGTCACATACGATCCCAAAGTGACCGTTGACGGCCTGCCGTCGATAGAGCGCTTCGCATGCAAGTGACCACTACGCCGGCAGAACAAATCAGCGGCGATTCCTGACCAGAGATCCAAAGGGAAGTTGGACGGCAGGGCTCAGAGGCCTGCGGTATCATCACTGGTTCCATGCCGGACCTTCGCGAAATCATGCTGCTGGACAAGATGGGCTCGCGCCTGTTTCGTTTGCCTGCCCTCTTTCGCATGTCCTCGGAATCGAGGCTGCGGCTGCGCCGCGCGGTGGTGATCAGCGCCGGATTTCCGCCGCTGGACTGGATCTATAAATGGATTTACAAGGCCCACGTATGGTACGCCGTCCGTGTCCTCAAACGCCTGCCGAATGCGCGCGCGATTTATGTTGCCCGCGGCGTGGCGCTGGGCGAAATCGTCGCCGGAGTAAGCGATGTCGATCTGGTTGTGCTCGGCGACTGGAACGAAGAACAACATGCACTGGCCATGACCGCGCTCCGCCGGCTCAGCAATCTTTCGCCGTTGTACGACGCCATGCTCTGGCAGCATGCCCACAGTCTGGCCAACTTTCGCAACCTCTACGAGACCGATCTTTACTGGCAGTTTAGGTTCGACCAGGGCCGCACACATTGGAAGCTGCTCTACGGCGACGATGTGGCCGGCGCACTTCCCCGCCCGCCCGCGGAACGTCTGGCCGGCGGCTATTACATGGACGTCAGAAACTGGTGGGACAATTGCCGCGCGACACTGGTGGGATCGGGCGTGGTGGCGCGCGATCCCATCTTCAGGAACAGCATCGCTTACAAAGCCGTCGGGGAGCTGTTGAATGCATCGGCGATGCTCAGCGGAGATGCCACGCAGACCTCTCGAAAGGCGGTCATCAGGAATTCATTGCTGGATGCGCGTGGTGACAGCCGGGTATTTCTGAAACGTCTGGAGCGAAGCGCAGCGTTACGCTTTCTCCGATATGACGGAGACGTTCGCGAGGACACGTTCCGATTCCTGCTCCCGTTGCTGGAAAGGTTCCACGCGACGCTCGCTGACGCGGAGATGTTCCAGCCTTTACCGGGCGCCGCGATGAGCGTCGACGGTCCGGCATCGGAGGTACTGCGCAGCAAGGCGGCGGAATCACACGCGAACCGGATCGTCAACTTCGTGAAACAACGCTGGACCGGATATCGAGGCGCTTTTCTGGTCCCCAGCGTATCCTTCTTCAACCTGGACGACCTGATGCTGCTCATTCGGTTGGATCCAGCCGACCTTCCCTCGGCGGAGCAGGTCCGCGAACTGTGCGAGTTTCACGCGGCGTCGCGGCCTCCGCAACGTATCGCGCTTCTCTTGTTGCTCAGGAACGGGGCCTATCAGGTGGAGACCGAGAGCATGCTCGAACTGTGGCACCTCTTGATCTGCCCTCCCGCCAACCCCGATGTGTTCGCCCTATTGGCAAACCCGGCATTCGCTCTGGATGGCGGGGTCACACCGCCCAGGAGTGTGCCCTGCTGGACGCCATTCGCGCAGTTTCTGGTGAAAGAAGAGCTGGCCGTTCGCCGCGCCGCCATGGCCAGGGCGAGCAGCGATCAATCGATGCCTGCCCTTGAACTGATCCGCAATCTGTGGCGGCAACTGCAACTGGAAGTAATCGATCGAAGCGCCCTCGCCGGGCACGTGGTCGTCCCACTCACACCTCAAGCCGTGATGCGAGGACTGGAAGGGCTGGGCGCTCCGCCGTCTGAGGCCCTCGATGCCTTCCGTGCCGCCTACGAAGCCACATTGGAAGGCGTCAATACAGACATAGGTCCGTTGCTGCCGAAAATCACGTCTTGTTTTTCCGAGCTGCATCAGCCGCGCTAGCGAGGACGTCGATGACCATTTGCGCATTGGCGGCCGGATCGCGGCCCAGCACCAGGTGATACGTCGTCGACCGCCGGAGCAATCTCCAGCTCGCGCGCAGACGAGCCCACGCCACCCCGGCCTTCCTGAAGACTTCGCCTGGGCCGCGGTTAAATATGAATTCCATGCCCTGGAAAAGCCCCAACCCGACAACGCAGTTCGCCAACATCGCACGCAATGCCTCGGAGGTCTTCGCCGGCCGAATGCTGCAGTTCGGCGCAAGGCTCCGCTCGCCCAGAAACAGCAAACAGGGCTCCGCGCGCGGGCGCACGCGATCCGCGAAATACGCGTAGTTGACCAGAAACTTGGGGCCGAATTCCATTCGATTGATTCTCCGCAGATGATCCGGCGGGATCTCGCCTTCCGAACCTGGCATGAGTCCGAGCCGCAGCGGGAATGCATGTACATCGCCCCGACTGTCGATCAACGGCGAATCGTCGGAGAGGAGCGCGATCTCGTGGTGTCGCAGGAGCCCCGCCGCCAGTGTGCTCTTGCCGCCGCCCATCGGCAGCAGCACCAGCGCCGCGCAATCGTTCACACTGATGCCCAGCGCATGCACGCGATGTAACCTGCGAGCGTCGAGGCCCTCGCCGCATTGCGACAGCACGAAGAGATATGCGGCCTCATAAAGCAGATCGAGATCCTGGCTGAAAAGCCGCAATCTCCCGCTCGCCGCATCGTGAATGCCCAACGCTCGGCCGGAATAGTCGATGAGCGTCTTCGACCCATTGCGGTATGACACATTGCGCGGCGTATAGACCACCGCCTTCGCGTCCGGCGCCTCATCGTATGGCGGTTGCTTCTGAAACAGCTCGATTTCGTTGGATTTCGAAAACGGCCCTTCCGTTCGGAAGAACGCGAAGTCCTGCGCCAAATTGTCAAGCACCGAGCACACTTCGCTCCGGACAGTCACCCGGTAACCATAAATATCGAGCAACAGAGGTGAAGCGGACTCATTCATCAGGCACAAGGTCTCTGCCAAGCTTATCGCGCATGTCAATCCGGATGACGGGTTCGCCGGGAGGAAGCGGACCGTTGCGGCGAAACACTCGCGCGCGCGCTGGACCAGGAATCTCCATCCACTCATTTCCCCGGCTGGCGATCGCTTGCAGAAGCTGTGGCATATGCGGCCGCGCATATCCTCTCTGGACCACCAATAGCCCAACGTGAGCCGAGTCGAGATACGCCACGACGTCCGGTGAGCCGGACATGCGGAGATGGTAATCGAGCTCCGACCATGTGCTCGATGCCAGAACCTTGCTGGCCCGCAACGTGACGTGATACGGAGTCAGATCGTGCAAGGCCATTTCGGCGATGTACGCACCTTCAAAGATCGACCCTCCCGCGACGAGAGAAATGCGGGACTCCGGCGCGGCCATGGAACCCTGATTCACGAAATTGTGAAAGCCCAGGTCCGGT
>JBEKFB010000339.1:0-4550 GCA_050013535.1 Bryobacteraceae bacterium
GGGGTTCCGCCTCTCGCGCCACGCACCACATCCAAAATCTTGCCTTCCACGCGCGCTCCCCGCTCGGCGATGACGAAACCATCGGCGGCCAGAGGCTGGTCGAGCGTAGCGAAGAACGAGTCACCCTTCTCATTCTTGTCGCTGGAAAGCGCTTCTGAAAGGCGAACTGCGATCACCGTGCCGGGCTGAAGCGTGACGTGATTGAGCGGGGGCGGCGTGGGCGCGGGGGCCGAAACTTCGATGCCTGGTTCGGCAGCCGGAGTGGGGGACGGGGGTTCCATCTGCTGCGGTGCTGGCACCGGATCCTCTCGCACCGACGCGGGCACTTCGTCATCGGCGGGCGGTGTCACGCGCGCCACCTGAATGGGCGGCTTGATGTACTTGGGGGCCTTTACGGCAGGCGCCGCTTCGTGAACAACCTTAGGGTGGTCGGGCTTTGCCGGGGACTCTTCCGGCGCAGCGGCGGGCGCAGGAGGTAATGCGGGCTCCTCCGCCGCAACCGGAGCCGGGGTGGAGGGCGGTGGCCCTGGCGGGACGGAAGCGGCGGCAGCTACGCGCGGTGGCCTCACCGACGGCTTGAGCGCGACATACACGATGCCCGACGCCAACAGCGCACCGGCCGCGAAGGACAGGGCAATCTTCGAATTCGCAATCATCTCTCATCCATTAAACGCGGGCCGGGACTTCCAGGTTGCGCTGCTAGAATTAACAAAAGATGAAGGAATTTCCGAGCGGGTTTGTGATCGGTTCAGTGCCTATCGCGCCGGCCACGGTGCTGGCCCCCATGGCGGGCGTCACCGACACCGTCTTTCGGCGGCTGATTCGCGCCCAGGGCGGCTGCGGTTTGCTGATGACCGAATTCACCAGCTCCCACGGCGTGGTGAACATGGTTCGAGCCCGCAAACGCACCCGCGCCTTCCGCTATTTGCTGTTCGAACCCGAGGAACACCCCATCGCCGCCCAGATCTTTGGATCGGACCCGGACGTGATGGCCAACGCCGCACGTGTCTGCGAGGACCTCGGATTCGATACCGTTGACATCAACTTTGGCTGTCCCGTGAACAAAGTGGTGAAATGCAACGGCGGTTCCGGGCTGCTGCGCGATCTTCCGCTGGTTGAGGAGATTCTCACGAAGGTGCGGGCAGCGATCTCCATCCCGCTCACCATGAAGTTTCGCGCCGGTTGGAATGACCACGAACTGGTGCATGTGAGAATGGCCCAACTGGCCGAAACTTGCGGCTTGAGCGCCGTGGCGCTGCATCCGCGCACACGCGAGCAGGGTTACAGCGGGATTTCCGATTGGACGCGCATCGCCGAGGTTAAAGCCGCAGTGAGCATCCCGGTAATCGGCAACGGCGACATTGGGATTCCCGAGGACGCGGTGCGTATGATTGCCGAAACTGGTTGCGACGCCGTGATGATTGGACGCACGGCTTCATCGAACCCATGGATCTTTCGACAGATTCGCGAGTACCTGGAAACAGGCACTTACTACCAGCCGCCCGAGCGCGAACGTTATCGCCTTATGCGCACTTACTACTCCATGTTGCAGTCGCACGAGGCACCCGATGCCGTGGGTAAGATGAAGCAGTTCGCTACTTACTTCACGCATGGCGTTCGCAACGGCTCGAAGCTGCGCGTGGAAATCTACCGAAGCCATGAAGCCGCGGCTATTCTCGATCTGGTCGACCGATTCTTCGAGCGAGAGCTCGAAGCCGTGCCCGCCTGACGACGGACGGATGAAACAGGTCAAGCTGATTACCGACGGGGCGTGTATCGGCAACCCCGGGCCCGGCGGATGGGCCTGCATTCTGCGCTTCGGCGATCAAAAGAAGGAGCTGTGGGGATCCGAGCCGCACACCACCAACAACCGGATGGAGCTGCAGGCTGCCGTCGAAGGTCTGCGCGCTCTGAAAGAAAACTGCGCGGTGGAGGTGGTGACCGATTCGCAGTATCTGCGGAACGGAATCACCGAGTGGATCCACAACTGGAAAGCCAACGGCTGGCGGACGAAGTCGAAATCGCCGGTGGTGAATCAGGATTTGTGGAAGGAGTTGGACGAGCAGAACGAGCGCCATCGTACTGTGTGGTCGTGGACCAAAGGGCACGCTTCGCACGCGGATAATAATCGATGCGATGAACTGGCCACAGCGGCGGCGCGGGATCAGTCTTTCAGCCCCGAATGAGCACACATGAGGATCGTCGCTAACGAATGACCGATATCAACCCCCTTCTTGAAGAGCGTTTTCGAATCCCGTTCGACCAGATAAGAACGGAGCAAGTTGAGCCGGCAATCGGCGAGTTGCTGGGCCGCGCAAAGTGCGAGCTGGACGCGCTGACATCGGTACCCGGGCCGCGAACATGGGAAAACACCATGGCCGCTCTCGATCATCTGGCGGATCCACTCGAGTACGCCTTTGGGATCGTGCGCCATCTCGAATCGGTTGCGACAACGCCCGAACTGCGCGCGGCCTTCAACAAAGTGCAGCCGGACGTGAGTGCGTTCTTCTCCAGCCTGCCACTTGACGATGCTCTCTGGCAGGCAGTAAAAAGTTACGCGGAAACGGACGAGGCTAAGGCGCTCACGGGCACGCGCCAGCGATTCCTGACGAAGACGGTGGACAACTTCCGCCGCCACGGCGCGGAGCTGGATCCCGCTGGCAAGAAGAAGCTCGAGGAAATGGATGTCGAGCTGACTACTCTGACCACGAAGTTCAGCGAAAACGTGCTCGACTCCACGAACGCCTGGGAGCTGATCGTTAATGACGAGAAGCAGCTTTCCGGGCTTCCGCCGAGTGCCGTCGAGGCTGCGCGAGCGAGCGCGGAATCGAAGGGACAGCCGGGCTGGCGATTCACTTTACAGGGACCCAGCTACGTCGCGCTGATGACGTATCTGGACGACGCGGGTATTCGCCGCGACACGTACCATGCGCAGACCACGCGAGCCACCGCGGGCGACAAGGACAACCGGCCTGTGCTCGCGCGCATTCTCGAATTGAGGCGCGCTAAGGCGGAACTGCTCGGCTTTTCAGACTTCGCTGATTTCGTACTAGTCGACCGAATGGCGCATACGGGCGCTGGGGCTGAGGCGTTTCTTGCGGGGTTACAGGAGAAAACCGAGTCCGCGTTCTCGCGGGAGAATGCCGATCTGGAAGCATTTGCTGGCCGCGAACTCGAACCCTGGGACGTCGGCTACTACGCCGAAAAACAGCGCAAGGCGCTATACGATTTCGATGAAGAGCAGCTGCGCCCGTACTTCCCGCTCGAGTCCGTGGTCAGCGGAATGTTCGAAATCGTCGGACGTCTCTATGGTGTGCGCGTCGTCGAGCAAACGGGCGTGCCCGCGTGGGACCCGGCCGTAAAATACTACGAGATTCGCGACGAGAGCACTGGCGCGCTCTACGGGGCCTTCTATGCCGACTGGTATCCGCGCGAAAACAAGCGCGGCGGCGCGTGGATGGACAGCCTCATCACAGGCGTTGTACACGGGAACAGCTTCGATCCGCATGCCGGGCTCATCTGCGGCAATCTCACTCCGCCCGTCGGTGATAAGCCCGCGCTGCTCACACACCGCGATGTCGAGACCATCTTTCACGAGTTTGGCCATCTGCTGCATCATTGCCTGAGTCAGGTGGAGGTGCGCAGTCTCGCCGGCACGAACGTCGCGTGGGACTTTGTGGAGTTGCCTTCGCAGATTATGGAGAACTGGTGCTGGGAACGCGAGGCACTGGATTTGTTTTCACGGCATTACGAGACGGGCGAGCGAATCCCCGAAGAGTTGTACCGGAAAATGGTGCGGGCCCGAAACTTTCGCGCGGCCAATGCGCAGATGCGCCAGCTCAGCTTCGGCATCGTCGATCTGGCGCTGCATCGCCACTACAATCCGGATCGCGACGGCGATGCGATCTCTTATTCTCGTGCCATCCTGCAGCGATTCTCTGCGGCGAAGCTGCCTCCCGATCACGCCATGATGGCGAGCTTCACTCACTTGTTCGCGAGTCCGGTCGGCTACGGTGCCGGATACTATTCGTATAAGTGGGCCGAAGTGCTGGACGCCGACGCCTTCAGCCGTTTTCGCCGCGAGGGCATTTTCAATCGCGATACCGGCATGGCCTTCCGCGCGCGCATCCTGCAACGTGGCGACAGCGAGGATCCGGCGGATCTGTATCGCGAATTCATGGGCCGCGATCCCGATCCGAATGCGCTGCTGGAGCGGAACGGGCTGCTGACGCGGTAGGCTATCAGCTCTTCGTGTACAGCCCCATGCGCTGCTTCACCAGTTCTACGGTCGCGTCAGCGATGGGCGACACGCGCTCGGCGCCCTCGTTCAGCACGCTCTTCAGGTATCCCGGCTCGGCCATGATTTCGCGATAGCGCTTCTGCAGCGGTTCAAGCCCTGCCACCACCGCCTCCGCCACCTGCTTCTTCAAATCGCCATAACGCATGCCGGAGAAGTGCGCCTTCACCTGGTCGTCTGTCCACTCGCTGAAGGCCTGGAAAATCGTCAGCAGGTTCGCTACTCCCGCGCCGAGCGCCGCGAAATCCACCGC
>JBEKFB010000340.1:0-7847 GCA_050013535.1 Bryobacteraceae bacterium
CCACCGGCAGAGACGCGATTTTGCTGTCCCGCGAGGTGGTGAACAGGCCGCCGTATCCCACCGTGCAGCCCTTCGGCACATCGCGCACCTGAGCCACCCACGTACGAAACGACATCACCGGGCGCAGTTCGGCTGGATTCTCGAACTCGCGCGAGGTGCGCACGCCATAACAGGCCGCGCCCGCGCGCACCATGGCATGGCGATTCCCGTTGAGCCGCACCGTCGCCGCGCTGTTGTGCGTGTGCACAAGAACTTCTTCGGGCAGCCCAAGTTCGGCGCACACGCGCTCCATGCGCTCAATCTGCGCGTTCGTCTGCGCGAGGTTGTTTGAATCCGCCGTCGGGAAATGAGTCATCACCCCGGCAATGCGCAGCCCCGGCAATTTCATAACCTCGCGGATGGTATCCGTCTGCTCGGGGAAGAAACCGCTCCTGCCCATGCCAGTATCGATATCAAGATGAACGTCAACGGGCCGGCCGCGCCGCACTCCCGCCGCCGACAGGTATTCCGCCGCTTCCCGGCTGCCCACTTGTTCCTGCAGGTCGAGCTCGCGAACCGACTCGTCCATCTCCGCTTCCAGCGCCATCCTGAGCCGCAACAGAGGAACCGTGAGCCCGAGCCGCCGAATGATCTCAGCTTCCGGGTTCGTGCAAATGCCGAGCATGTCCGCGCCCGCCTCCACCGCCACCGGCGCGAGCGCCTCCAGCCCATGACCGTAAGCATTGGCCTTCATCACCACGCACAGCGTCGCGGGCGCCGCGAGCCTGCGCAGATATTGGATGTTCCGAAAGAAGTTCTCGCGCGAGACCAGCACCTGCACGTGATGTTGAGCCATCGTTACATGTCATGATAAACGGCAATGTGTGGAGGCTCGCCACGACCGTCGCTGGTGGGGATGGGGGCAAATGACATCCGTTACGCAACGCATTACGCTCAAGGATGATCCGCTCGGACTACCACTGAGAGGACTGAACTATGCCGATGAAAAATCCGCCCCACCCCGGAGGGTTCGTGCTCCGTCAATGCATTGAGCCTTTGGGCCTGAGCATTACGGCTGCGGCCGCTGCGCTGGGAGTCACGCGCACGACGCTTTCCGAGTTGGTGAACGACATTTCTCCCGAAATGGCCGTCCGGCTGTCGAAGGTTTTCGGCGGCAGCGCGGAAAGCTGGCTTGTACAACAGGCGCAGTACGATCTGGCCCATGTCCGTTCCCGGGACCTCGATCTTAAGCGCCTGCAACTCACTTGAACGTTTAACAATGGGGCCCGTCCGGCGTGCATCGACCGGACGTGTGATAATCGGCTGTAATGACGGTCATTCTGGAACTAAGACCTGAGGTCGAGGCATCTTTGAACGATCAGGCCAAGGCGAAGGGTGTACCGCTCCACGCATACCTTCAGGACCTGATTGAGGATCTTGCTCATGCACAGGCTGTCCGGAAACCCGACGTAGAGGAGTTCCGCGCGGCGCTCGATCGATTGGCTGAGATGGGGAAGAACCTTCCACACGTCCCCTCCTCGGCGTTCCATCGCGAGAACATCTATCGGAACCACGACTGAGGCAGGCAGTGCCTTTCCTCGCCGATACCAACATCCTGCTGCGCATCCTTGAGCCCTCCGATCCTGAATACACAATTGTTCGCGGGGCTGTGGAAGTTCTCGCGGCCCGTGGGGAGCAGCTCTGTTATGCAGCGCAGAATCTGGTCGAGTTCTGGAATGTCTGCACTCGTCCGGCCACCGGAAACGGCTTCGGTCTGTCCGCGGCCGACACCGATGTCCGAGCCGGAATCATCGAAGCCAGGTTCCGATTACTGCCGGACAGCGAACTCGTCCATGCCGCGTGGCGACGCCTGGTTGTTGAATACTCGGTGGCGGGAGCGCAGGTGCATGACGCTCGACTGGTGGCCTCGATGCTGGTTCACGGCGTTACCAATGTCCTCACTTTGAACGATCGGGATTTCGCGCGGTACTCCGGCATTTCAGCTATTCACCCGCGAACAGTTTCAGCGGGATAAGGGATTCTCAGGATGCTCGGTTGCCGCTGATGTCCGGAATTGGGCAGTGATCGGCAATGTTCACCAGCACCCATCCCTCCAGCACGCTCTCCAACTCTTCCCGGCAGGCCTCCAGGGTGCGAGCATTTGCCCACACGCCCGGAATGGCAGGAATCTCACCATAGAACGAGCCGTCATCCTCGACGATCTCGTAGTGAGCCTGGCGCATGGCTGCCCGGAGATATGTGGTGAGCATGGGTCAATCATCCCACCTACCGACCTTGTGTGAGAATTTGCTGGACCCGCGCCGTCACACGGGTTCGTGGCGTCAAGCGCCACTGCTCATGCGGCTACTAGGCGTTATACAACCCGGTGCGAAGAAATCCGTCTCGAAAGGGATAAGTTTCGGCCCACGCGGGAACGCAGCCTCTTGCCCCCGTCGCTTCTGGTCGTTTAGGCTTGGGATTAGGGACAAACAAAAAGCGTGGAACAAATCTATGTCTGCCAAGGCGTCGTTGAAGTTCAGCAAAGACAGGAGGATGGTGTGTTTGTTCTCCATTCCGTTGAACCTTTCTTCAAGTGCCCGACCCTAGGTTGCGCGAGCACCCAGGTGGAGATCGCTACGATAGAGGCGCCCGTGATTGATCGTTCGAATGTGGAACGGGAACAGCCTCGTTTGGTCTATCGATACAAGGGAAAGTGCTTAAGCTGCGGTCTCAGTCGTGAAGGCTGGTATGGCGCATACATGGATGACAGTACTCCCGCCCCTACCCCCACCGTTCCACATTCCGCTTGGTTGTTTCACAAGGGTAGGTTCTGACGCTTCGCAAAACCGGGGCGTCAGGAGGTTATCGGGCGGTAGTCCACTTCCCACGCCTTTTTTCCTTCGCCTTGGCAGACAGAGCAAGTCTTTATGTGGTTCATCAAACGAGTTTCCGCACTCGCTCTCTCAGAGGTCGCTACTCTGCGTTTTTCAAGACCTGCCTTAATTGATCGACCATAACCAGACGTGTAGAGTGAGACCTCAGCGTGAAACTTCTTTTCCAAATCTTCGTTGAAGGAGTCATACTCTGCACATGGCATGACACCTAAATTGTAACGCTGAAGCGAACTCCCGCACACGCACCCGGCGCCTGCCTCCCCACAAGCTTATCTGTCTCACAGGGGGTCCTCTGCGTAACGGCGCTTCCGCGCTTCCGACCATGCACGCCGGGGCCCCAAACCGTGTACTGTAAACGCCCACCCTCTTCACACTTCCAAAATCACCGGCGTGATCAGCGGGCGCCGCGCCGTCTGCTTATTCAGGAACCGCTTCAGATCGGCGCGAATCTTTTCCTTCATGACGCCCCAGTCGGTGCGCTCCTCCTGGGTGGACGTCTCCAGCGTGCGCGCCACAACCTGGCGGGCCTCCTGCAACAGCACCGAACCGTTCTCCTCAAACGACACAAACCCGCGGCTCACGATCTCCGGCAGAGTCTCGCTGCGCCCCGTGTGCTTATTGATGGCGATGATGGGAATCACGAAACCGTCCTCGGAAAGGTGGCGCCGGTCGCGAATCACCAGATCCTCCACCACGTCAGATGCTGCGCCAGCGAAGCATGCCGCGCCAATTGCCGGTATTCGCCATGCACAGGCATGAAATAGCGCGGGCGCACCAGGTTCAGCACCAGTTTCAACTCCTCCGCGCTGCCGTGGCCCGAGACATGGACGGGCGGGTTCATGTTGCCGTAAATCACTTCCGCGCCGCGCTTGGCCATATGGTTAATCATCCGGTAAATCGCCTTCTCATTACCGGGAATAATGCGCGCGCTGAGCACCACTGTATCGCCCGTCTCCACGCTGAGGCTCTTGTGGTTGTCCACGGCCACTCGTGAAAGCGCCGACATCGGCTCGCCCTGCGTGCCCGAAACCAGCACGGCCACTTTATCGGGCGCGCTC
Source organism: Bryobacteraceae bacterium (assembly GCA_050013535.1). Lineage (GTDB taxonomy): Bacteria > Acidobacteriota > Terriglobia > Bryobacterales > Bryobacteraceae > CAWACP01. Next base: position 3,932 of record JBEKFB010000340.1, read on the forward strand.
GTCATAATATCCTGCGGCCGCAGCAGAATATTGTCGGGAATATTCAAAAGGCCGAGATTATGCGCGATTTCCGTGGCGGTGAGCATGCTGCGCCCCAGCAGCGCCACTTTGCGGCCGTACTCCGCGGCGAGGTCCAGCACGCCCTGCAGGCGATGGATCGACGAGCTGAAGCACGATATCACCAGCCGCCGCTCGGCGCGATTGAAGATATCCTCGAGGCGCGGCTGCACGGCGCGTTCGCTCTCGGTGTATCCGGGCCGGTCGACATTGGTGGAATCCGACATCAGCAGCAGGACGCCGCGCGTGCCGTACGCCGCGAGCGAATGCAGATCGAACGGTATGTTGTCGAGGGGAGTCGGGTCCACTTTGAAATCGCCGGTGTGGATCACCACCCCGAGCGGCGTCGTGATGGCCAGCATTACCGCACTCACAATGGAGTGCGTCACGTGGATGAACTCGATGGAGAACGGGCCGATCTCGATGCGCTCGCCCGGCTTCACCTTGTGGAATTTCGCGCGGTCCAGAAGCTCGTGCTCTTCGAGACGCCGCTCCACCAGCGCGAGCGTGAACGCGGTGCCATAAACCGGAATATCCAGTTCGCTGATGAGGAACGGAACCGCGCCAATATGATCTTCGTGGCCGTGCGTCAGCACCAGCGCGCGCACTTTTTCACGATTCTGCTCGAGAAACGTGAAATCGGGCGTGACCACGTCGACGCCCAGCAGCTCCGCCTCGGGGAACATCATTCCCGCGTCGATGACGATAATGTCGTCGCCGAACTGCATGGCCATGCAGTTCATTCCAAATTCGCCGAGCCCGCCCAGCGGGATCAGTCTCAACTTTCGATCTGTCATCAAGTGTTCAGCGTAGCAGGATCGCGAGGGAGCAATCGGGCGGGAGTCAGAGCTCGAACATGCCGCTCAGGGGAAGCGTCCATCCGGGCAGCGCGTCGGTCGACAGCGCCACGTCTGCGTCCAAAACGCGAGTGGCCGCACCGGCCGTCCAGATAATCACTTCACGTGCTTCCGGGAACACCTGCCAGACTTCTTTCAGTCCTCGGCGCAGGTAAGCGCGGACTTTACGAGTGCTCTCAGCCGTACGCTCGCTCGGCGAAATAATCTCGCAGGCGATGTCGGGAGCGCCGGAGATCGGTACGCGCTTGCGATTGAGACCCGTCCAGCGTTCGCCGAGGAGGATGCAAACATCGGGCCGAATACGGTCGCGATCACTCAGAGCAAACTCGACATCCGGCAGAACGCCGCCGATGGGCGACCGGCGGAAGTACTCTCCGAGGCTGATGATGAGCTTGCCGACTATGATCTGATGTTCCGGCGTGGCGCTGGGCACTTCGATGAGTTCTCCTTCCACCAGCTCCCAGCGGCGCCCTTCCTCGTAGGGTAGGGCGTCAAACTGCGCGCCGGTCATGGATGTAGTGGTGGCCATCCGTGGAGGACTCCTCTCCCAATTATGATCTATTTGCGCTTTACCGCCATCAGTGATTTCGTCAGTCCCAGAAACCGTTCACGAATCAGCCGTGCTCCCGGAAAAAGCCGCTTAATTTCCGCCGGTCCGAGCAGGAGGATATCCGCGAGAAAATGCTCGATATAGAATTCCCGCCGGTCGGGCGCGGGCCGGGTCACCCATTGCCAGATCGTGAATCGCCGGGCGATCCAGGCTTGCAAACCGGGCGGTAGCCAGTGCAGAAACGGTGTCAGCAGGTGCGGCTCCACCGGAAACCAGCGGTCCGGCGTCTGCACCCAAAATGACCGGCCCACGCGGGCGATCTCTCGTGCGAACTGCTCCTGCCGTTCCGCCGAACCCACGTGCTCGATCACGGAATTGCTGAAGACGATGTCGAAGGCTCCGTCCCGGAATGGCAGAGCACAGCCGTCGCCCGCCACCCATGAAACGCCCTGCGCATCGCGCCGCTCGCGTTCGGTGTTGAGAATCACCAGGCGAGGCCGGACCGTCAGGTAATCCCAGTTCATCGCGGTGCCGCCGACGTCCAGCACCAGAGTCTCCGGGGTAATCGCGAAGGTCCGCTCAAACCGCCGCATGCGGCGACGCCGAAACCGGCTCACAATGCGAACGATGCGGTGATCGTGGTCCTGACTGCCCGTCGTCAATCCTTCAGCATACCGGCCGCCGGAATCTGTCGCCTCGCGATTTCCGGCTGCAGAACTCGTGCTCCTGGCATCCCTGCGGCGACACCGCGGATTCGCGTAAAGCGGCGGACGAGAAGCGTGTGCGCGGCCCAGCCGATCAGCACAACCTGAATCCACCACAGCGGATGCTCATAGCGAAGCGTGTTCTGAACAAGGTAGTAGATTGCGGAATACCCGATCAGAATCGTGGCGAGTGTGACAGCAGCGAACTTCGAGCGCCGGTAGAGCCACACCAGACTCGCCAGTGCGCCCAGCGCCGCAGCCAGAAATGCCCAGCGAAACCGCGCCACACGGGGCATCCAGAATGTGCCGACGCGCGCCAGGGTGAGGGCGGCGAGCGCGCCAGGATTCTTCGTCATCCAGTCGAGCGCCCGGCTCAGCGACTGTCTTTCGAAAGCCAGTTCTCCCCGGCTCCGTAATTCGCGTGCCGCCTTCCCGCTGCCGGACGGATGATTCCGCTTAAAGAATGCGGTATGGATGTTCTCATCCAGGGAGGGCAAGGCGCCGTCGTGATTGGAGACGAGTAACTCCAGCCCGAGATTGTCACGAACGAAGAAAACTCCGCCCAGCCGCAGATAGTTCCGCACGAGCCACGGAGTCATCACCATAAGGGTTGTGACAGCACACACGCCCAGCCACCGAACCGCCGCCACGAAACCGGGACGAAGCCTCCACAGGCCAACTGCACCGAAGCCCACCAATACGGGCAATAAACCAGGCGTCAGCAGGAAGCCGCCACCCCATAGCGCTCCCCATCCGGCGGCGCGTTTCCAACCGGGACGAGGCGCGCGCAGCCAGCGCGCGAAAAGTATCGTGGCCACTTCAAGGAACAGCGCGACCCATGTCGCTTCAAACTCCCCCATGCATTCGGCCCAGAGCTGCAGCGGAATCAGTGCTCCTCCGAATCCCGCGAGGACGCCCGGCCCCAGTCCGAGCCCCAGAGCCACGGTCACCATCGGTATCAGCGCGTACTCGGCGGACGCCGCCAGCGAATTCAGCGTGAAACGGGCATAATCGGCGTGCTGCGTATCGCCCCAGATTCGGTAAAGGGCGGAAGCGAGGGCCGGATAAAGAGGAGCAGTGTGAGCGGTGGGTCCGGTCGGCAAGGCGTATGGATCGGCAAACTCCCCATGCCTGGCGAGCGAAATAGCAATGCGAAGGGATTCTTTTCGGCCAATTTCATAGTGGTGGAATACGAAAATGAGGCAAAGCCTCATCGCGGCGGCAACCAGAAAGATGAGGACTGACGCTTTGACGGCTCTGGACACGGCTCCCGCTACTTTCCGCCTTCCGGCCGACGCCTCCGAAAATCGTAAACATAAATCGAGTAACCGATGCGGGCCATAGGCTGCAACGCCTCCAGCCCGGCGTAGCGGCGCGGTTTCAGCGCGAGATTGGTCACGCTGATCGCGGCCACGCAATCGAGCTTCTGCACGGCGCGGAAATCGGGAACATCGGGAAGGTCCATGGAGCGGATACCATAATACGCGAGATCGGCCATGACGAAGTAGCTGATGGAGACTTTCTCAATGCCGTGGGCGCCGAGATATGTCCTGAGATGCTTCACGTCCTGTCCCCAATCGAGATTGGAATCGACAAGGAAACAGCGGCCGCATGAACCAGATAGCCTCCCCAGATCATCGCGGCTACGAATATCGTCAACGCCGCCGCCACGTCGTTTTTCATATACCGGCCATTTGCCAGAAAATTAGGATCGGCCGCGTAAATGAGCACCGCGCCCAGGCCCGCAA
>JBEKFB010000341.1:0-5007 GCA_050013535.1 Bryobacteraceae bacterium
TTGCTGACGCTGGCTTTTCAGGTGTTGTCGCAATTGCACGTGGACGCGCAGCGGCGTGCGCATCTCGCCGAGGAGCTGTCGACGGCCGCGGGCACGGTGGGTGGAATGATCGGCGGGCAGGTGTACGATCTCGAAGGGGAAGGGAAGCGGCCTACCGCGATTCTGCTGGAACAGATCCATCGCGCCAAGACGGGCGCGCTGCTGCGGGCCAGCGTGCGCATGGGTGGAATCTATGCCGGCGCGGACGAGGCGCAGCTTGAGGCTCTCTCCAGATATGGCGAACACGTTGGGCTGGCATTTCAGATCGTGGATGACATCCTGGACGTGGAGCAATCGTCCGAACAGCTCGGCAAGACCGCGGGAAAGGATGCCGAGCAGCACAAAATCACGTTTCCGGCCGTCTATGGGATCGAGCGTTCGCGTGAGATGGCCGAAGAGGAACGGCTATTCGCGCACACCGCGCTGCAGCCATTCGATGAGCGCGCGGAGCGGTTACGAGAGGTGGCTGACCTGATAGTCCGCCGCACGGCATGAAGGGGCGGGAGGCGCGAGAACGCGGCTGTCGCCGCGTGTCCTCATGAAACAGCGAATAGATCAGCTTCTGATGGCACGGAATCTGGCGCCCACACGAGAGAAGGCGCGTGCGCTGATTCTGGCGGGGCAAGTGCTGGTGGAGGGCCAACGAGTCGACAAGGCCGGGCAAACGGTAAGCGCGGATGCGGGCGTCGAGATACTGCAGCCCATGCGCTACGTCGGCCGCGGCGGGCTGAAGCTGGAAGCGGCGCTGGAACATTTTCACATCGACGTGGATGGGGGCGTGGCGATCGATGTCGGATCGTCGACGGGCGGTTTCACCGATTGCCTGCTGCAGCATGGCGCGGCGCGAGTATACGCGATCGATGTGGGCACCGGTCAACTTGACTGGAAGCTGCGCAACGATCCGCGGGTGATCGTGCGCGAACAGGTGAACGCGCGTTATCTCAAGGCGGCCGATTTTTCCGAGCGGATGGACCTGGCGGTGTGCGACGTGAGCTTCATCTCGGTTACGATGATTCTGCCGATGCTGCCACCGATTTTGAAGCTCGACGCCGCAATGGTCATCCTGGTGAAGCCGCAGTTTGAGCTGGAACGCCATCAGGTGGGCAAGGGTGGAATCGTTCGCGAGCCGGAGCTGCATGCGGCGGCGTGCCGGCGGGTGGTGGAGTCGGTTGCGGCGCTGGGGTTCACAAGCGAAACAATCCCCAGTCCGATCACGGGCGCCGAAGGGAACCAGGAGTTCCTCCTCTATGCCAGACATTAAGACCGTGGGCATCATCGCCAAGCCAAACGTGGAGGCGGCGCGAGAGCTGGTCCCGCGCATGATCGATTGGCTGCGCGAGCACGATGTCTCTGTGCGCCTCGACACGCATGCGGCTGAATATGTTGGCGGCGGCGCCGGGCTTCCGCGCGAGGAAGTTCCCGATGGCGCCGAGATGGTGATTGTGTTGGGCGGCGACGGGACATTGCTCTCTGCGGCGCGAGCGGTCGCCGGGCGCGAGATTCCATTGCTGCCGGTGAACCTGGGCGGGCTCGGGTTCCTTACAGCGATCACCGTGGAAGAGGTATGGCACGAGCTGGGGCGGGCGCTGCACGGCGATCAGCGCATAGTTTCGCGGCGCATGCTGGCGTGTAGCGTGGAAACAGCCGCGGGCGTCAGGCGGAATTATCACGCTCTCAACGATGTTGTGATTACCAAGGGCGCTTTGGCGCGGATGATCGATATTGAGACGCACGTCGACGACCACTACGTGTGCACCTATAAGGCCGATGGATTGATTGTGGCGACGCCGACTGGTTCGACAGCGTATTCGCTTTCAGCCGGCGGCCCCATCATGTTTCCTTCGGTGGCCGCGTTGTGCCTCACGCCGATTTGCCCGCACACCTTGACCAACCGCCCGGTAATTGTGCCCGACACGAGCACCATCCATCTGGTGAATCACGCCGAGGACGAGAGCGCTTTCCTGACAATTGATGGGCAGGTGGGCCAGCCGCTCAGCGAGGGCGATCGCCTCAGTTGCCATTCGTCGCAGCGCAGCGTGCTGCTGGTGCGGCCGCCGCGAATGCTCTTCTTCGATGTCCTGCGGCAGAAACTCAAGTGGGGCGAGCGATAGACACGCGCCCGGATCGCGCATCACCCCACGTAATTCGTCAGCGTCCCGATCGGGCCGATGGCGATGTGGATCTGATCGCCACGCTGCAGCTTGAACTCGTCGGGGGGCACGATGCCAGTGCCGGTGAGCAGGAAGCAACCGTACGGGAACGAATTTTGACGGAAAAGGTATTGAACCAGAGAAGCCGGATCGCGCTTGAGAGACGCGAGTGAGGTTGATCCGGCGAAGACCTCCTGGCCAGCGCGAGTGATCGTCAGCGTGATTTCGGTGGTATGGGGCAGCGGATCGTTGCAAACGAGAATGCCGGGGCCGAGGGCGCAACTGCGGTCGTAGACTTTGGCCTGCGGCAGGTAAAGAGGATTCTCCCCTTCGATATCGCGAGAGCTCATGTCGTTCCCTATGGTGTAACCGGTGATCTTTCCTGCGGGCGTGACCAGCAGCGTAAGTTCGGGCTCCGGCACGGACCACGATGAATCCTCGCGAATGGCGACGGCTTCGCCCGGCCCGGCAACGCGGTGTGGCGTGGCTTTGAAGAAAAGCTCGGGGCGTTCGGCATCGTAGACACGGTCGTAGAAATCGCCGCCACCCGCGGCCTTCGCTTCGTCCATGCGGGCTTCGCGGCTGCGGCGATACGTGACTCCCGCCGCCCACACTTCCTGGCTTCCAATGGGAGCGATGGCGTGGTTGATGGCTTCCGGTGGAGTGGGCTCAAGATCCCGGATCAGTTCCTGAAGGTGGGCGAGCAGATCGTCGCGCACCAGCAGCGAGTCCCAGGAAGGCGCGTCAATCATGTACACATGGCCATCGTGTTCGGCGATGGCGCCGTCCTTCGTCTGATAGAGTTTCATCCGGCCTCCGTGAGAAGACGCTGCAGACCCTCAACAAAGCTCTCGCCGGATTCGGTCCAGAGCTGACGGCGGGGCGCACCGAACGCGTCGTCGACCTCGTGGACGAACTTCAGCAGACTGCGAATATTCGACTGCGCCATCGCAAGCGCATTGGGGGCTTCGTTGTGCGGGAGGAAGTTGGCGTCCACGCCAAAATCGACGCGCAGGTTCTCGTCCAGATCGCGTTCGAACTCGGGGCCGAAGCACAGCAAGGAGACGCGCGAAGGCTTCAGCCTCCATTCCTCCTCGAATTGCCACAGGTCCCAGGACGTGTCGAACTCATAGCATGAATCGGGGTGCAAGAACTCTCTGGCCGCCGCGATCACGTGCTCTACCGCGAAATCCGGAGGGAAAGCGCGTTCAAAGATTGCCGGTTCGGTCTCATTGAGCGGCGTGATGCGCAGCGTGGACGCGTTCGGGTTGAGGCGCGACACGGGGAACAGGCGCAGAGCCTTTTCGAAAAACCGCAGCATGTTGTTTTCGGTGAACCCGGTGAGCCAGTACGAGAGATAGAGCCGATCGGCCATTTGCTACCATCGTAACGTTCTGCAGAACCGGCCTCTCCTTCCCATCTTCCTGATTGTCGCGGTAGACGTCCTCGGTCTCACCATCATCCTTCCGCTGTTGCCGTTCTACGCGGAACATTTCGGGGCGTCGCCGGCGGTGGTTGGGATGCTGGTCTCGACATACGCTTTGTGCCAGCTCGTGTCGGGGCCGATGCTGGGGCGCTTCTCCGATCACATGGGACGGCGCCCGCTGCTGCTGGTCAGCCAGGTGGGCACGTTCATTGGGTTTCTGATTCTGGCGAACGCGTGGGCGCTGTGGGTAGTGTTTCTGTCGCGGGTGATCGATGGGTTGACGGCCGGCAATCTGTCGCTGGCGCAGGCTTACATTTCCGATGTCACCACGCCGGAGAAGCGCGCGAGATCGTTCGCGGTGATCGGAATCGCTTTCGGAATCGGCTTTTTGGTTGGGCCGGCGATTTCGGGATATCTTTCGCAATACGGCTACGCGGTGCCTATTTATGTCGCTGCGGGTCTTTCGTTCACCAGCATTTTGTGCACTTACTTTCTGCTGCCGCGGCACCGGCCCCATCAGGATGATGGCACGCCGCGCAAGTTCACCATCCTTGACTGGGGTAATTACATTCGCTTCTTCCGCAAGCCGGGCTTGGGCCCGCTTCTTTGGCAATTCTTCGCGTTCACGACCGCGTTCTCGGGATTTATGGCCGGGTTCGCCCTATTCGCTGAACGCCGCTATACGTGGCACGGCCACTCGTTTGGAACGCGCGAAGTCGGCTATGTATATGCGTTCGTCGGCTTGCTGGGAATCGTTTTCCAGGGCGGACTGGTGGGGCGCCTGGTGCACTTACTGGGCGAGCGCCGGATGGTGCGCATCGCGTGGGTTGTGGCGGTCGCCGGATATGCGTGGCTCGGGCTTACCTGGACGATTCCGTGGCTGCTGGCCGCAGCCGCCTGCGGCCCGTACTCACCAGTCTGATCACGCAGACTGCCGGGCGGTCCGAGACCGGAGCTGTTCTTGGGCTGACGCAATCGCTGATGGCGGTATCGCAGATCGTTGCGCCGTTCATCGCAGGCCTGCTGATTCAGAAAGGCCTGCTGATCTCATGGGCCATGTTCCCGGCCGCGATATCGGTTATTGGACTGGTGTTGTCAATCGAGATCAGGCGGCCTGGGCGCGCAACTCAATAACGAAGTACCGGCAGGGCGTGGTTCCCGAGTTGCGCACGCTGTGCATCTGATTTGAGGCGAGCCAGATTACCGAGCCCGGTTCCACTTGCTGGGTCTTGTCGTCGAAATATGCTTCCAGCGTGCCCTCGGCAAGGATGATGATCTCTTCGTTCGCGTGCTTGTGCGGAGCGTGCGTGGTGACGTCAGCGCCCAGGACGGTTTCGTGCATCTCTATGGTGAACCCGCCATGCGTTGCGCCGAGAAAAAACTCTCGCCCTT
>JBEKFB010000342.1:0-7598 GCA_050013535.1 Bryobacteraceae bacterium
GCGTCACGGTCGGTTCGAATCACCCGCGCCCAGCGGCAATCGGCGCACAGCCCGGCGTGCTTTCTCTCTTCCTCGCGCACTCAGGCATTGTGACAGATCACCGCGTCAATTCAGCTCTTCTTCCTTGGGCTCGCTTTCTTCTTCGGGATCTTCGCTCCCGATTTGCGCGCTTCGTTCAACGCGATGGCCACGGCCTGTTTGCGGCTGGCCACCTTCTTGCCGCTGCCCGATTTCAGCTTGCCTTGCTCGTGCTCCTTCATCACTTTGTGAACTTTGCGCTTGCCCTTCGAACTGGTCGATTTCTTTGGAATTGAGTCTTCCTCTCTGTTACATAGACTCAGTAAGTCGCAAACGTTGCACAAATGCGTCTACAACGAAGAGGGCACTCGTGAAATCAAAACTGCTGGCCGATTCGCGTCCGACCATCAGAGCGGTCTGGCGCTGATTCACCTCTAACCGCCGTCCATCACGTGTGACACGATAGGTGCATGACTCCCGTCCAGCCTCCCAGAATCCAGCTCGGAAACACCTCCGACTATCGCGAGAGCTATGCGAACAGCGTTCAGGTGCGCGTCAACCTTTGGGATTTCTTTCTGATGTTCGGCACCGTCAGCCAGACCTCGCCCGAGCACGTATCGATTCAGAATTTCCAGGGTGTCTATATCAGTCCGCAGCAAGCCAAAGCTCTCAGTAACCTGCTGCAACAGAACTTGTCGCAGTATGAATCGGCCTTCGGCGAGATTCATCTGGAGGCGCAGCAGCCGGGCACCGCCATCCAGTAAATGATTGCCGCGACAGAGCCGCGGAAGCCGATCCGCGCCGACACCTGCGTCCTGCTTTTCGTCTCATTCGCAGCCGTTCTCGTCGCTATCCACTCGCCATTGCTCACCCTCCCATACTTTTGGGATGAGCACGGTCAGTTCGTTCCCGCCGCGCTCGACATCCTTCGCGATGGCGAGTGGGTGCCTCGTTCCACCGTGCCGAACGTGCATCCGCCGGGGGTGATGGCGTACCTCGTGGTTGTATGGCGATTGTTCGGCTACTCGATTATTTCCACTCGCGCGGCCATGCTCGCGCTGGCGAGTTTGGGGATGCTGTTCACGTATCTGCTTGCCCTTGAGCTTTGCGGAAGCACGGCTCGCGCCCCGGCGATAATCGCGGTCCTGCTGTTGGCGGCCGATCCGCTCTTCTACACGCAGTCCATGATGGCGCAACTGGACATGCCGGCGATGGTGTTCACAGTCGCCGCGCTATTGTTCTACCTGCGGGAGCGGTACGTCCTTGCGGCCGCCGCATGCATCGCGCTGGTGCTGACTAAAGAGACCGGCGCGATTCTGCCTTTGTTGTTCATCGCGGATCTCGCCGGTCACAAGCGGCTGCCCAAGGCCGCATTATTCCTTCCGGCGTTCGTCGCGCTGGGCGTCTGGTTGCTGTATCTGCGTCATGTCACCGGCCACATCTTCGGCGATCCGGGTTTCACCCACTATAACGTCGGCTATGCGCTTCATCCCGTCCGCGCGTCGCTTGCGCTGCTGCGCCGCCTCTACTTTCTGTTCTTCAGCGATTTTCGATGGATTGGCGCGCTGGCCATTCTGTACGCTCTGCGGCGCGGACTATTTCGTACGCGAGCCTGGAAGCTGGTCGCGATATTCGCGGGCGCTCACGTCTTGTTGGTGAGTCTGCTGGGAGGCGCCGCGCTGGAACGTTATCTGGCGCCGGTGCTTCCGCTGCTTTACTGTGCAATCGCGGTGTCCCTCATTATCGTCGGGAACGCCTGGCGTCTTATCGCTGTGACAGCTATGGTCGCCGGACTCGTCAGTGGGATGTTCCTCAACCCCCCGTTTCCGTTCCCATTTGAAAACAACCTCGCCATGGTCGACTTCGTGAACTTGCAGGCGAGCGCGGCGCATTTCGTGGAAGCCCATTATCCTGACGCGACGGTCTACACCGCGTGGCCCCTCACTGCCGCGCTGCGTCGACGCGAGTTCGGTTATGTCGGCCATCCGCTACGCGCCGTGGAAACTTCCGACCTGCACGAATCGACGTTACGCGGACTGGCCGCCGCTCGTCCGGGCGTTCTCATCCTCTATTCGCGCACCTGGGAACCGCAATGGGGTGTCCTGCGCTCTCCGGCTGTGCAGGCATTTCTGCACCGATATTACGAATTCGAGCCGGAGATGACTGCTGCGGAAGTAAAGAGCGTGCTGGGGCTCGATCCCGTGATGCGCGAGGATTCCCGGGGTCAATGGATTGAAGTCTTCGCTCGGCCGGTTACTGCTCGTCTTCACGGAACAACGTCGGAGGATTCTTCAGTGCGGCGCTTGGTAACGCCGTAAGCTGCCGCACTTTCTCCTGAACGGCTGCGAATTCCGAACTCGACCATCTGCCGCCCGTTGGGAGATCCGCCAGTTCTTCTTCTAATGCGGCGATCCGGTCTTCTCGCGAAGGCAATATCGAATACATGCTGGATCGAGCCGTAGACGGTGATTGCGTGCGGCGAACATACTCGAGCAACCCGATCGGATCGTACCCGGCAGCGGACACGGTTCTTACCGCCATTTGGTCGGCTTCGAGTTCGCAGGTTCGCCGCGTCTCAAGATCGGGCGAAGACAGCAGCACGCTCGTTCCATGGCCAGTAGCCGGAATAGCCTCACAGCTAACCCCAGTTTGAGCCGTCACATGAGCCATCGAATGCGCCAGCATACCTGCCAGCTCCGCTTCGTTCTCAACGGCGAGAATCAGCGGCGCCGGTACGAAGACGTGCCCGCCGGGCATGGCCATGGCTTCGTGGGTGCTTCCGCCCTGGTCCTCGCGAATCACCTCGATGTCCCAGGAGTACTTTTCGCCCGGCAGCCGCTTTGCCAACTGATGTCCAAGTTCGCGGATGTAATCGCGTACTTTCGGTTCCTGGAAAGAGAGCCGCCTATGATCCGCTGCTTTGGACTCCGCCCGGGGTCGTGGCCAGTTCGTGTTCGAAGCTGACCGGCGGATTGTAGTAGAGAATGCGGCCGCAGGTTTCGCAGAACATGAGCTGATCCCCACGGCGCAGGTCCTGCAGGAATTGCGGACGCAAACTGATCTGGCAGCCGGTACAGCGGCCTTCAACCGCTTCCACCACTGTCGTGCTTCCCCACTTCCTTCGCTGATGCTCGTACGCTTTCAGCAGATTTGGATCGAGCTGGGCGGCCAGCGCCGAGCGTTCGGTGCGCAGCAGGCTCAGGCTTTTCTGATCGGCGTCCGTTTTCAACCGCGCTTCCGCCTTCTCCTTCTCGACGTTTGCCTTTTCCGTCTTCAGCGCGGCTTCGGCCGCCTTCACGTTGGCGTCCAGCGGTTCGGAATCGGCCATCAGATCGAGCATGCGGTCCTCGGCCTTGCGGATCGCGTTCAGGCAAAAGTCGATCTCGCTTTGAAACGCCCGGTACTGCTCGTTGGTTTTGGCCTGTAACGTCTGGTCGCGAAGTTTGGAGATCTTCTGCTCATGAACTTTGTTATCGTCCTCGAGGGACCGGCGTTCCTTCAAATTGGCGGCCAACGCGGCGCGGTCCGCTTCCAGCCGGCGATTGTGCGAATCGAGGGCCTTCTCGATTTCCGCGATATGACGGGGCAGAGCGGCGATGGTCCGCTGCAACTCCGAGATCTGTGCATCCAGAGTTTGCAGACGCGTGACCGGCTCCATTGCTGCTGTCATGAACCCTTCGATTTTAACAAACGCGGGACGTTGCCTTCGGCAAGCCAATGCGAAATCATGGGAACTGCCCCATGACCGGTCCTCCGTACGACTCATTACTGCTGGTTTCCTTCGGTGGTCCGGAGTCGCGCGAAGAAGTGATTCCTTTCCTCGAAAACGTCCTGCGAGGCCGGCCTGTGCCGCGCCAGCGGATGCTGGAAGTTGCCGAGCACTATTATCATTTCGGCGGCCGCAGCCCCATCAATGAACAAAATCGCGCCCTCTTGCAGGCGCTGGAAGCTGCGCCGGACGTGCGGCTGCCGCTTTTCTGGGGCAACCGCAACTGGCAACCCTTCCTGCCGGGCACACTTCGCCAGATGGCCACTCACCGGCGGCGGCGGGCGCTGGCGTTCATCACTTCCGCGTTTAGTTCGTACTCGGGTTGCAGGCAATACCTGGAGGACATCGAGCGAGCGCGCGCGGAGGTGGGCCCGGATGCACCCGTAGTGGAGCGGCTGCGGCCGTTCTACAACCATCCGCTGTTCATCGCCTCGGTGGCCGCCCGCCTGGGTGAGGCCTTCGCGCAATTGCCAACGGAGCGGCGTGCCGCCGCTCACCTGATCTTCACGGCGCACAGCATTCCCGTTGCCATGGCCGAAACCAGCGAGTACGTGCGTCAAATTGAGGAGACGGCATCCCTGGTGGCCGCCAGCCTGGGCCGCGACGATTTTCACGTCGTCTACCAAAGCCGCAGCGGCGCACCCGGACAGCCTTGGCTCGGGCCGGACATCGTGGAAGCGCTCGGAACGCTAGAGGGAGCGCGAGACGTGGTGGTAATGCCGCTCGGCTTCATCTCCGACCACATGGAAGTGCTCTACGATCTGGACACCGAGGCCCGCCAGGCAGCCGAAGCACTGGGACTGAACCTGGTGCGCGCGGCAACGCCAGGTACGCATCCCGCATTCGTGAGCATGATCGTGGAACTGATCCGTGAACGAACCGATGGCTGGGAACGCCGGGCGGTAGGGCGATACGGCCCGTCGCCCGATGCATGCCGCGCGAATTGCTGTCCGGGATACGGTGCGGCGGCCGCGCGCAATCGCTGACCAACACCCGCAAACCGTTACGAATTCGAACGATCCGATACGATAGAGTTTTGTCTCGCATTCTCTCCACTTCCGAACCGCGCGAGAAGAGCTGGCCCCAGCTCTATCTGGGCGTCGCCCTCACCACCATGGCGACACTTCTGCTGGAGCTCTCCATCACCCGCATCTATTCGGTTGTCTTCTACTATCACTTCGCGTTCCTGGCGATTTCGCTCGCGCTGTTCGGCCTCGGCGCGGGCGGCGTTTTTTCGTATTACGTAATCGGCCGCGGCGGACAGTTCTTCTCCAGACTGGGCTGGCTTGCCGCGCTCAACGGAGTCGCGGTGATTGCCGCACTGATCTTCATCCTCACGCGCCCGGCCGAATTCAAAATCGTATCGTTAGCCATTATCTATTTCTCCAGCTCGATTCCATTTTTCCTCTCAGGAACAGTACTGTCGCTGGTCATCGCCGAGACGGTTGAGCGCGTGAACCGAGTCTATTTCTTCGACCTTGCCGGAGCCGCGGCGGGATGCCTCCTGCTGGTCCCTCTGCTCAATCTCATGGGCGGCCCTAACACCGTAATGGCCGCAGGCGCGATTTTCGCCGTATCCGCCGCCATCTGGTTCAACCAGGCGGGGCGCGACGGAGGACGCGCCGCTGCCGTGGTGCTTGCGCTCGCCATCGTCTTCCTGATTGCGGTGAACGGCAAGTTTCATCTGGTGGACGTCCGCTACGCCAAGGGCGAAAAACTCCCGCCCGAGTCGTTCGTGAAATGGAACAGCTTTTCACGAATCGCCATTCACAAACAAGGTTCCGGCCTCGGCATCTTTATCGACGCTGACGCGGCCACCGGCATCGCGAAACTTAACTGGGATGGTTTCACCGCCCAGGATCGCCAGGCGCTGCTCCATGAGGGCCCCGGCTTCGTCTATGCATTGCGGCCCGCGGCGAAGACGCTCATAATCGGGCCGGGCGGGGGCTGGGACGCGGCTCGCGCGCTCGCCTCCGGCAGCACCGATATCACCGGCGTCGAGATTAACCCGATCATCGCCCGCACCATCATGCAGGAACGTTTCCCGCAGTTGAGCAACCGGCTGTATCTTCGTCCCGAGCTTCACATCTGTGTCGAGGATGGCCGCACGTTCGTGCGCCGCACCTCTGAACATTACCAGGTGATCCAGGCCACGCTGGTGGATACCTGGGCCTCTACGGCCGCCGGGGCCTTCGCTCTTTCGGAGAACAACCTCTACACCACCGATGCCTTCTACGATTACCTCAGCCACCTGACCGGCGATGGCGCCCTGTCATTCACGCGCTGGGGCTTCCAACCGCCGCGTGAATCTCTCCGCCTGGTGTCGCTGGCCATGGACGCGCTGCGGAGGCTTGGCGAAGACGAAGCGTGGCGGCACGTCATGGTTGTGCGCGAGCACTCCGACATTCTGAATGTCTACGGCGCACAGGATACCGTTCTGTTTTCGCGGAAGCCCTTTTCCGATGCCGACCTCATGCGCGCCCGCGAGGAACTGGCGCAGTCTCCCGCGCTGCAGCCAATCTATCTGCCCGGCGATCCGCCCTCCAGCAGCGCCTTCGCGGGCCTGTTGCTCAGCCCGGATCCGCGGCGCTTCCGCGACGAGTATCAATACAACATCTCGCCTGTCAGCGACGACCGGCCGTTCTTCTTCTACAGCGTTCAGCCGCGGGACGTATGGAATTATCTCTCGCCGGCCAATCGCCGGTTCATCGATTACAAGATCAATCGCGCCGTGCCGCTGCTGTTCGGCTCGTTCGGCGTCAGTCTGCTGGCAACACTGATTGTCCTGGCGCTGCCGCCGCTGCTGCTGGGAACCAGATTGCCGTCATCGCGCGGTATCCGCCGCTTTCTGGGTTATTTCGTCTGCATTGGCGCGGGCTACATACTGATTCAGGTGGCCCTCATCCAGAAGTTCGTGCTCTTCCTGGGGCACCCTACGTACGCGCTCACGGTGATCATTTTCTCGATGCTGCTCTCGAGCGGCATTGGCAGCTACTATAGCCGCAGGCTGTTGGCGGGATCGGAATCGCGTCTCCGATTTCTCCTCGCAGGCGTTGCAGTTCTGGTTGCGGTGCTTACGTTCATCGCCACGCCCCTCATGAACTTCGGAGTCGCCTGGCCCCTGGCGTTGCGGGCGCTCGCGACGGTGGCCGCAATCGCGCCGGTCGGCTTCTTCATGGGCATGCCGTTCCCCACCGGCCTCGGATTGCTGGAACATCTCGCCGCATCCGCGGTGCGGTGGGCCTGGGCTCTGAACGCCGCGTCAAGTGTTCTCGGTTCGGTGGGCGCCATTTTCTGCGCGCTCTATCTGGGACTTCGCGCCACCCTTCTGATTGGCTCATGCCTTTATCTGGGTGCGATGTTTTTCACGGCGGCGAATCGCGCGACGGCACCTGTAACCACCTGATGCGGCTGTGCTGATCTCCGCCAGCTACCGGACCGACATTCCCGCGTTCTATGGCGAGTGGTTCCGCAACCGTCTGCGCGCCGGATTTTGCCGTGTTGTGAATCCTTATGGCGGACCGCCCTCGCGTGTATCGCTGCACCCCCGGGATGTGGACGGCTTCGTGTTCTGGACGAAGAATCTCGGCCCGTTCCTGCCACATCTCGCCGAGGTGCGCGAGTGCGGGTTTCCCTTCGTGGTTCAGTACACCATTAACGGCTATCCCCGGTCGCTCGAATACGCCGTGGTCGATCCCGAAAAATCGATCGAACACGCGCGCCGCGTCGCTGATGAATATGGGCCGCGAGTGATGGTCTGGCGCTATGACACCATCGTGTTCTCGTCGGCGACGCCGCGCGATTTCCACCT
>JBEKFB010000343.1:0-4489 GCA_050013535.1 Bryobacteraceae bacterium
CGTGCCGCTCATCAGGTGCTGGAGGGCGGGCGAATCTTCTCCGATCCGCTGGCGGTGCGCATCGTTGGGGAGAACGCCGATACGATTGCGCGTAATGCCGATCGGCACGCCGACAGCCGCAGGATGCGAATCTTCATCGCGGTGAGAACCAGGTTCGCCGAAGACGCTCTGGCCGATGCTGTCGATCATGGTGTGCGTCAACTCGTGGTGCTTGGAGCGGGATTGGACACCTACGCGTATCGGGGCCCGCTGCGCGACAGGCTACGCATCTTCGAAGTGGACCACCCCGCGACGCAGGAGTGGAAGCGCCAATGCCTTGCCGATGCGGCGATCCCTTTACCGGCAGGCCTGATCTTCGCTCCTGTCGATTTCGAACGTCAAACCCTCACTGAGGGATTGGCCACCGCCGGTTTCGATCCGGTGCAACCGACATTCTTCACATGGCTGGGCGTAGTGCCTTACCTGACGGAAGAAGCAATCTGGTCCACGCTCGGCTTCATCGCGAGCCTGCCCAACGGCGCTCATGTCGTCTTCGACTACGCCGATCCGCCGGAGTCGCTCGCACCGGAAATGCGCGAATTTCACGACGCGCGTGCCGCCCGCGTGGCTGAGCTTGGCGAAGCGTGGCGAACCTACTTTGAACCGGAGCAGGTCCGCGCGAAGTTGATTGATCTCGGCTTCGCCGAAATCGAAGACCTTGGTCCGCCTCAATTTGCCGAGCGTTATTTCCCTCAACGCGCCGCCGCGGTTTCCAAACGAGGCGGCCATATTCTCCACGCTTCGACCCACGCAAAATTCGCTGGACATCCCAGTCCCGCGGGCGTATAGTCTGTGAACAAGCACCACGCGGAACCTCGCGCGATGCGATCACAAACATAGAGAAGGGGATCTAAGACATGACCGCACGTTTGCTTGCAGTCACTGTAGTGCTTTCGTCAGCCGCCACTGTGTCCGCGCAGGGCTATAAGTACCTGAATTCAGTCGCCACCTTCAAGGTCGCTCCCGGAAAGGAAACGGCGTTTGTCGACAAGGGCAAGGCGTTTATTCCGGTGCTGGACAAGCTGCTCGATTCGGGCCTGATCCTTGGGTATGGCATCGATGTCGACATGCTCCACGTGCCCGACAACAACAACATCACGTTCTGGACTGAGCCGGTCAATTACGATGCGCTCGCGAAATCGGACGATGCGATTGACGCTTTCATCAAATCGAATCCCGCGGTGATACAGGATCTCGCTTCGATAGCCGACATGACCACTCACCATGATTTCATTCTTCGCACGTGGGAGCACAGCCATAAGGGCATTCCCGCAGGCGCGCAACCAGTGGAAGATATCGACTCGGTGCGCGTCAAACCCGGACGCGGCCACGACTTTCTGACACTGTTCCGGAACTTCGACAAGCCGGTTTATGAAAAGCTCGTCGCCGATGGAGTGATCTATGCGTATGAACTGGACAGTGAAGCCGTGCACACCCTGGAGCCCGGGCTGATTTGGGTGATCGTGACCATGCCCAGCCTGGGCGCCAAGGACAAGGTGAACGCCGCCTTCGACGAAGCCGAGAAAGCGCTGCCGGAAGGTGAGCGCGACATCCTGGATAAGGAATACCAGGACGTCACTGTGGCCGGCTCACATCGGGATAGTCTTGCGACCAGCGTCGTCTTCCGGGTGAAATAGCTGGGTCGCCGTGCGAGGAACGGACCGGGCTGAGCCGCCGATGGTCCGTTCCTCAATTCCAGGTTACGCCGTTACCAGCGCGGCTCGCGGCGTCGATTGAAACCACCGCCACCACCACCGCCGCCAGGTCCGCCGCGACCCCGTCCGCCGCCGCCACCACCGCCGCCCGGACCACGTTCCGCGCGCGGGCGCGCTTCGTTTACGTTGATAGCCCTGCCGTTGATCTCGCGTCCGTTCAGCGAGTTGATCGCGTTGGTGGCCTCGTTGCCATTGGTCATTTCGACGAAGGCGAATCCGCGTGGCTGGCCGGTGTCGCGGTCACGCACGATACTGACACGCTCCACCGCGCCAAACTCGCCGAAAGCGGACTCAAGCTCGGCTTCCGTCGTCTGATACGACAGGTTGCCTACAAAGATATTGGTCATTTGTCACTCCTGAGAACTGCTCTTCCTGAGCAGTCATTTACACCGGCGAGCTAATCCAGGCCACAAACATCGCGGAGAGTTAACTGCGGTCGGTCCCGTTCAGCATACCATTCTGTAATTTTGGGAGCAATCGGAAAAAGATGGTCACGGGCGAGGGCGTTTCCGGGGCCTGAGTAGGCGCTCGGTGAGCGACTCGCGCCCCGGTGAGAATTGCTGCAGCGCACCCGTAAGATATGGCTGGAACTCGCGCATCCAGAAGCGCCAGAACCCGGTTTGGTGAATTTCCGAAAGGGTAAGCCAATAATGGCTAAGCAGGGTTTCGAACAGCACTCCTCCGGTCCGCCGCGCGGTCACGCGGGCTGCACGTGAAAGCCAGCGTACATTGTCGGGAAGCTGACGGACGGCGGAAATCGCGGCCACCGACGAGAGCTCGAAAACCGACCTTTCCTGCCGGGCCGCCTCTTCGCGAAACTGGCGCCACTGGCGTTCGAGCGCTGCGACGGCAGGCAAGCGCGGTTTCGGGATGGAACGGGCAGCGGTACGAAGTTCAGACCATTCGTGGCGAAGGGCGGCGACATCGAGCGGCGGGACTCGGACGGTGTCGGAAAGTTTCCCCGCAGTCGCCTCCAAACCATCCAGCAACTGATCCACGCTTTCGAATCGGTGACCGTGCTCGAGCAGCCCGGCCTCCTGCAGTGACCCGGCGATATCAGCGATCAGCTCGCGCCCCGCCCCGCTGATATCGGCCAGCGCGGCCAGCACCCATACCGGGGATGCGCTGAACGCGGCAATTCCGGCGAATTCCAGAACATTGCCCGCGGCGTGACGGACGATATAGTCGCCTGGCAGATTGGCCTCGACGGGATAAGTACCTTCCACCTGTCCCACCTGCTCGATCAGAAACTGCAGCGTGTTTCCGGCCAGCGCGCGATAGAGCCGGGTGCGCCGCAGGCGCGCGGGAATGGTGACTTCCCCGGCCTCGCGAAGCACTCCCCCGGCCAGCGCCGACAGCGACCGCACCACGCGCTCCGGCAAAGACGCAATGAAAAGAGCGGACCGCAAGCCCCCAGCTTGACAGAATAGAGATATCGCTTCCACCACCACTCCCAGCGCGACCGGCCGCGGCGGCGGCGCGGCGTTCCTTGTCTCCGCGGGGATTCTGCTCAGCCGCATCTCGGGACTGGTCCGCGACAGTGTTTTCGCTCACTTCTTCGGCACGTCTCCTGCTGCCGACGCCTTTCGCGCAGCGATGCGCATTCCCAATGTGCTGCAGAACATTCTGGGCGAAGGAACCCTCTCGGCGTCCTTCATTCCCGTCTATGCGGGTTTGCTGGCGCGCCACGAAGATCGCGATGCGGGTCAGGTGGCGGGGGCCATCGCATCATTGCTTGGAGTTGTCACAATTGTGCTGGTGGCGGTTGGCGTCCTGGCAACTCCGTGGCTGATTCCGGTAATCGCTCCCGGTTTTCATGGCGAACGGCGCGAGTTGTGCGTAGCGCTGGTGCGCGTCTTCTTCCCGGCCACAGGGTTGTTGGTGTGGTCGGCCTGGTGTCTGGCGATTCTGAACAGCCATCGCCGATTCTTCATCGGCTACGCCGTGCCGGTGCTGTGGAACGCGGCGATCGTGACTACAATGCTGGTGTTCGGGAGACGGTCCTCGCTGGATCATCTGGCGATGATGACCGCGTGGGGCGCGGTGGTCGGCAGCCTGATTCAGTTCCTTGCGCAGTTGCCGCTGGTGCTTCGGTTGGCGCCGCATCTGCGCGTGGTTGCTTCATGGACTTTCGAGCCGGTTCGCCGCGTGGTGCGAAACTTCCTGCCCGTGTTCACCAGCCGGGGTGTGGTGCAGCTCAGCGCGTATCTGGATTCCATAATCGCCAGCCTGTTGCCGGAGGGCTCGTTTGCGGCACTCACCTATGCGCAGACGCTGTATGTGCTGCCGGTGAGTCTGTTCGGAATGTCCATTTCGACAACGGAACTGACGGAAATGTCGCACGTTGTGGGTGCGACGGCCGACGCTGCAAACGAGCTGCGCTCGCGACTCGAGAACCGATTGCGGCAGATTGCGTTTTTCGTGGTGCCATCGGCAGCGGCATTTCTGGCATTCGGCGATGTGATCGCGGCGGGTATCTATCGGTCCGGCCGTTTCACCCAGGCCGACGCGCTGTTTGTGTGGAAGATTCTGGCGGGGTCGAGCATCGGCCTCCTGGCATCCACCATGAGCCGGTTATTCTCGTCGACATATTATGCGCTGGGCGACACGCGCACGCCGTTTCGTTACGCGGTAGTGCGGGTGGCCCTCACCGGCGCGCTCGGGTATGGTTGCGCGGTGCCGCTTCCTCCATTGCTGGGTATCGACCCGAGGTGGGGCGCGGCGGCACTGGCGGC
>JBEKFB010000344.1:0-4475 GCA_050013535.1 Bryobacteraceae bacterium
GGAATCCGAGCCGTGGCTGGTGGATCGCATCTTCCGCCACATCCTGGTGGACGTCACCGGCAACACGCATCGCGCCGAGTTCTGCATCGACAAGCTGTACTCGCCCGATTCGTCGTCGGGCCGCCTGGGCCTGCTGGAGCTGCGCGGTTTTGAGATGCCGCCACACGCCCGCATGAGCCTCACGCAGCAGCTCCTGGTGCGGGCGCTGGTGGCATGGTTCTGGGAGCGGGCTTACCGGCATCCGCCAATCTCCTGGGGTACCCGCCTGCACGATGACTTCATGTTGCCGTACTTCGTCGCGCGCGATTTTCAGGACGTGCTGGACGACCTGGCTCGCGGCGGCTATGGATTCGAGACCGGCTGGTTCGCCGCGCACTTCGAGTTTCGTTACCCGGTGTTTGGCCGCATGAGTCATCAGGGCGTCGAGGTGGAGATTCGCCAGGCGACCGAGCCCTGGTATGTGCTGGGCGAAGAAGCGGGCGTGGGCGCCACTGCGCGGTATGTTGACTCGTCGGTGGAGCGAGTGCAGGTGAAAGCGAGCGGGTTAGTGGATCCGCGGTACATCGTGACGTGCAATGGAAGACGTGTCCCGCTGCGCTCAACGGGAACTCAGGGCGAATTCGTAGCGGGCGTGCGCTATCGTGCCTGGCAGCCGCCATCGTGTTTGCACCCCACCATTCCGGTGCACACACCGCTTGTCTTCGACGTTCTGGATACCTGGACCGGGCGCTCGGTGGGCGGTTGTTCCTATCACGTGTCGCACCCGGGCGGACGGAGCTACGCGGTGTTTCCCGTAAATGCGAATGAGGCGGAAGGACGGCGGGCATCGCGGTTTCTTCCGTTCGGCCACACGCCCGGACCAATGCCCATTCCGCCGATGGAAGAGAATCCGCAGTTTCCGCTGACATTGGACTTGCGGCGAGCCGTGACGGAGCGGCCAGGGCTGGGATGACGGATTGCGGACGAAGTTATGCAAGGTCCAGTACCTCATGAATTGGGCCTGTGAAATGCTCGGCGAATGTGCGAAGATCCGGGGATATCTGAACAAATGAAGCCTTCCATCAGCGAACCGGAGGCACAACTCGGGGCGCAGTGGCCGTACCGGCCCATTTCCGGCTACTACGACGAGCTGTTGACATCCGAAGGCGCGGTTCGCCCACAGTGGCGGGGATTTGTGGAGTCGCTCGCGTCCATCGGTCCCGATGGATTGGCGCGCCGCTGGCAGGAAGGCCGCCGGCTCATACATGAGAACGGCGTCTCTTACAACGTCTACAGCGATCCGCAGGCTACGGATCGTCCCTGGCCGCTGGACCCTGTCCCCTTGATCATCGACCGCGCTGAGTGGGCAGCCATTGAAACGGCGGTCGTACAACGCGCCACGCTGCTCAACGCGATTCTGACGGACGTCTACGGCCCGCAGCGGCTGTTGCACCAAAACCTCCTGCCGCCAGAGTTGGTTTTCCCGAACCCGGCGTTTCTGCGGCCGTGCTGGGATGTGCCGGCGCCAGGGGGCATCCATCTGCACATTTGTTCCGTGGACCTGGCGCGTTCGCCGGATGGGCGGTGGTGGGTGATTGCGGATCGAACCGAATCGCCCTCGGGCGCGGGCTACGCGCTGGAGAACCGGCTGGTGTCGGCGCGCATGTGGCCCGATGTGTTTCGCGCGTCGGAAGTGCAGCGGGTCGCCGGATTTTTCCAGACCCTGCGCGACACTCTTCGAGAACTGGCGCCCAAACGAGAGAATCCACGCATTGTGCTGCTCACCTCCGGCCCTTATAACGAGAGCTACTTCGAACATGCGTTCCTGGCGCGGTATCTCGGCTACACGCTGGTGGAAGGCGGAGACCTCGCCGTGCGCGATAATCGTGTCCTGCTGAAGACGCTCGGCGGCCTCCTGCCAGTGGATGTAATTGTGCGCCGCCAGGACGCCAGCTATTGCGATCCTCTGGAGTTTCGCGGCGATTCGGTGCTGGGCGTTCCTGGCTTGATGCAGGCGGTGCGCAGCGGCAATGTGGCGGTGGCGAACACGCTGGGCTCCGGTCTTCTGGAAACGGCCGCGCCGGCCGCGTTCCTCCCCAATCTCTGCCGGCATCTCCTGGGTGAAGAGTTGAAGATGCCGACGGTGGCCACCTGGTGGTGCGGGCAGAAAGAGCCGCTCGATTTTGTCACCGGGCATCTGCCGGATCTGGTGATCAAGCCGGTGTTCCCCGGCAGCTCACGGCAACCGATCTTCGGCTCGCGGTTAAGCGCGGCCGATCGCGATGAACTCATTGCGCGAATGCGAGCCGCGCCCGCGGCGTACGTCGCGCAGGAACAGGTGGCGCTGTCTACGGTGCCGGTGTGGGAAGAGAACAGTCTGCAGGCGCGGCATGTGGCACTACGCGTCTACGCCGTCGCTACTGGCAGCACATACGCGGTAATGCCGGGCGGGCTTACGCGGGTGACGCCATCACTCGACAACCTGGTGGTGTCGGTGCAAAGCGGCGGCGGAAGCAAAGATACCTGGGCGGTGGCCGATGGGCCCGCTTCGCAGTTCAGCCTGCTGCAGCCGTCGACCATTCAGTTGGAAGTGAGCCGCGCCACCTTCGACCTGCCCAGCCGCGTCGCGGATAATCTGTTCTGGCTGGGGCGTTATGTGGAACGCGCGGATTCGGCGGTTCGCGTGGCCCGCGCGCTGTTGCCCCGATTTACCCAGGACGCGGACTCGTTAAATTCACCCGGGCTGCGCGCCGGAGAAGAAGTGTTGGCGGGGCTCGGCTACATACGGCCAGAACCACCCGCCGGCGAGAGCCGCACAGGATTTCCGGAGCGTGAAGTTCTGGCCATGATCTACGGATCGGCTCGAAGCAGCCTCGCCTGGCAACTCCAAAAAACACGGCGCGCGGGATGGCTGTTGCGCGACCGCATCTCCGCCGACGCATGGCGCATTCTGAATCACCTGGCGCAGCAACTGCCCGACACCCTTCCACCCGAGCCCCTGCGGCTGGCCGGCGCCCAGGACGCTCTCGATCAGGTGATCGGCACGCTGGCGGCCTTCAGCGGACTGGTGATGGAGAGCATGACGCGCGGTGACGGCTGGCGCTTTCTGGACATCGGACGCCGCCTGGAACGCGCGTCGCAAATGGTGGAGCTGTTGCGGCTCGGCCTTGGCTGCGAAGGAACGGCTGAAAGCGGACAGCTCGAAATGCTGCTGGAAATCGCTGACAGCTCGATGACGTACCGCTCGCGCTATCTCACTTCGCTGCAAACCGACCTGGTGCTCGACCTGCTGCTGCTGGATGAAGCTAATCCCCGGTCGGCGGCATTTCAGTTGGCGCGTTTGCGGGAGCACATCGATGAGCTTCCGGAAACGCAGTCGCTGATTCGCCGTCCCGCGGACGCGCGGCTGGCGCTCTCATTATTGACGGCCGTTCAGCTTACCGAGGTTCGAGAGCTGGTGCGCACTGACGCGGCCGGACGCTGGGCAAATCTGGAAACGTTGTTGAACCGGCTGGCGGTGGACCTCCGGCAACTGTCCGAAATGCTGACGCGCAGCTACTTCAATCACGCCGTTGCATCGCGCCAGCTATCCACGCAGTGAGATACTCATGATTCTGCGCGCCCATCACACTACCAGATACATGTACAGTGAGCCAGTGTCCATCTGCCATACCGAGGTGCACCTGGCTCCGCGAGCCGCTCCAGGGCAAACCGTTCTGGAGCACCATCTGGAGGTCTCGCCCGCGCCCGATCTGGTGCTGCCGCGCAAGGACTACTTCGGTAATTCGATCACCTATTTCTCCATTCACGAACCGCATCAGACGCTTTCGGTAACAGCTTCGAGCCTGATCGACCTGCATGGCGCGGAGCCGCCTGAGCCTTGCCTGACAGCTGCCTGGGAAACGGCGATTCACGCAGTGGGTCTGCACGATACGCCGGAGGCCTACGAGGCTTTTCAGTTTACGTTCGAATCGCCTCGTGTTTCGCTGGGCGCGGAGTTTGCCGCGTATGCGGCGGTTTCGTTTCCCGCTGGCCGTCCGATTCTGGAAGGCGCTCTCGATCTGTGTCATCGCGTATTCCACGAATTCGATTACGATCCGCGCGCCACTACCGTGACCACGCCGGTGGATGAAGTTCTGCAATCGCGGCGAGGTGTGTGCCAGGACTTTGCGCACCTGACCATTGCGTGCCTGCGATCCATCGGGCTGCCGGCGCGTTATGTGAGCGGCTATCTGCGCAGCCGGGACGGCGCGGTGGGCGCGGAGGCATCGCACGCGTGGTTGTCGGTGTACTGTCCGAACTCCGGCTGGGTGGATCTGGACCCCACAAACAATGCGATCGCGAACGGCCATCATGTGACCATCGCCTGGGGACGCGATTATTCGGACGTGACACCGATGAAGGGTGTTGCGCTGGGTGGCGGAGATCAGATCATCGACGTGACGGTGGAAGTGGTGGAGGCGAGATAGCAGCGGCTGGCGTGCCGATCAAAAGAA
>JBEKFB010000345.1:0-4470 GCA_050013535.1 Bryobacteraceae bacterium
TCTGGACGACGCGGCGGGCGCGGCTGATGTGGTGGCGGGGATTGAGGCTCTCGGCAGAAAGGCCCTGGCAGTTAAGGCGGACGTCGGCGTCCCGGGCGATGTGACGCGCATGTTTGAGGAGGTCCGCGACGGGTTCGGCCGACTGGATGTCCTGGTAAACAACGCGGCGGTGCAGACCGCGAAGCCCCTGCTTGAGGTGACCGATGCCGAATGGGATCGCGTCATCCGAACGAACCTCACTGGCTGCTTTCTGTGCACGCGTGCGGCGGGGCGGTTGATGTGTCAGCAAGGTGGCGGGGCAATCGTGAATATCGGATCCGGTTGCTGCAAGGTGCCGTTTCCAGGTCTCGTCGCATACACGGCGAGCAAGGGCGGCATCGACATGTTCACTAAGGTGGCGGCGATTGAGCTGGGGCGTTATGGGATTCGCGTGAACTGTCTCGCGCCGGGGGCGATTGAAGTGGAGCGGACCATCGCCGACGACCCGGATTACACGGCAAGATGGGCCGCGGTCACGCCTCTCGATCGCATCGGCACGCCCGCCGACGTAGCCGGCGCCGTCGTGTATCTGACCAGCCCCGATGCGTCCTTCATCACCGGCCAAACCCTGTGGGTGGATGGGGGCGCGTTCACGAAGCCGCAGTGGCCATATTGAACCGGTCTCAAACGGTCGGTGTCAGCCCTTCCGCAGTTCGGCCACCCACTCGTCCGCAGTTGTGTCCGCCCAGATGTGCTTGCCCAGACCTCTGATGCGGTCGATCCACGGCCTCTCATGATGCCAACCCAGTAACGCCAGATGTTCGGGCGGGACAAGACGCCGGTCTGGTGCTGTCTCGCAAATCCGTAAAGTCTTGTCCGGAAGCCGATACAGCATTCGGAAGTGCGCGGGAATCGGCGTGGAATTGGCCACAGTCAGGTTCAATCTGCCAGCTTCAGCGAGTATCTCTGCCTCGCTGAAAGAGGACCGCTGTGAATGCGCTCGCTGTAGCGCCGCCGCCGCGATCCACACCTCAACGGCCCCTTTTATCCTTGTGCGTGTCATTGCGAAGCCTCCGTATGCGAGCCCTTTCTCAAGGATAGTCGCATATGCACTTTTCGGCTGTTTCCGCCGATGAAATGGCATATGCACTGCCCCGGCTGCGGCGCGCCGATGCGCCTCGACGACGACAAGGATTTCTTCACCTGCGATTACTGCGAGAACGTGTTCTTCCCGGAGCCCGATGATGAAGGCGTGCGCGTGCTGGGGGACTCCGTGAAAGAGGCCTGCCCGGTTTGCGCGGCGCCTCTATTCAATGCGGCGCTGCGGGGCCATCGTTTCCTCTACTGCCGGCATTGCCGCGGCATGCTCATGAATGTGGATACGTTCGTGGCCACCGTGGAGGACCTGCGTGCGCACCGCGAAACGCCAGCCGAGATCCCGCACCAGCCCGATCCGCACGAACTGGACCGGCACATCCGCTGCCCCCAATGCCACGAGGAAATGGATACGCATCCGTACGCCGGTCCGGGGAACGTGATCATCGACAATTGCGAGCGCTGCGAACTGAACTGGCTGGACTACGGCGAGCTGCGGCGCATTGTGCAGGCGCCGGATCATCAGTATGTGGAGGAGTGATGACGGCGCAAAACCCTCCGAAGCCGCGGTATTCTATTAATATCGAGGGGCCACAATGCGGCCAAGTACCGGCCTGACAGCTCTGATAGCCTTGCTCGCGTCATGCGGGTTTGGACTTTCCGGTCATGCGAGCGAATCAAATGCAACAATTCGTGGAGTGATCGTGGATGTGACGGGCGCTTCGATCGGCAATGCTTCTGTGCGCCTTCTTCCGATGGGGCATGATTCCGTCGAGCGCGAGACAGGCTCCTCCCCTGACGGAACATTCAGCTTCGACAGGGTATTCCCCGGAGAATTCACACTCAAGATCAAGGCTCCTGGTTTCCGTGAGGCCGTAATGCCACACCTGCGCGTGGACGCCGGAAAGACGAAGGAAGCAGGAACTGTTACCTTGCAGATTGCCGACTGTCATGATCCGAGTGTGATTTGCTGTTTGCAGGTCACCGCGGCCGCCCCGGAAACAAGGACGAGATAGCCGGACATACGGCCTGCTAGCGACCCGTACAACGTACGTACGCTATGCTGGAGGCAGGAACTTGAGCTATGCCAGTAACCTCGCCAGCGCGGACGGATCGAATTGAATTGCGGGCCTCTCGGGAGCAGAAGCGCATCCTCGCCGCCGCCGCCGCTTATGAAAGGCTCGACCTCACGGCCTTTGTCATGCGCACCGCGTTGCCTGCCGCCGAGGAGGTCATCGCGCGTAATGAGCGCATCACTTTGTCGGCTCGGGACAGCCTGCGAGTGCTGGATCTTCTGGAGCACCCGCCGAAGCCCAGCGCCGCCTTGCGAGCAGCCGCGAAACGACGCCGGAAACGCGCGTGAACCGGGCGGCCGCGTTCGATTGGCACGAGGAAGCGCTGAGCCGCCGGCATGACCGCGCGAGCTTCGACTGTGGAGTTCCGGCGCTGAACGGATACCTGCAACGCTACGCTCGCCAGCAGCACGAGGGCGGCGGAGCACGGACGTTCGTCGCGGTCGCGCCCGGCGCGCCAGCCGCCATTCTCGGTTATTACACGATCAGCCCGGGAGCAGTCGCCTTCGCGAAAACGCCCGCCCGGTTGACGCGTAGGCTTGGGCGCTACGAGGTGCCGGTGTTCCGTCTGGGTCGCCTGGCGGTATCGCGCGAGGTGCAGGGACGAGGGCTCGGGGGCGATCTGCTGCTCGCGGCCGGCGAACGAGCCTTGGCCGTAGCTCAACTGGTTGGAGGCGTCGCCTTGGCTATCGACGCCAAAGACGAGAAGGCCGCCACGTGGTATGAACGCTTCGGCGCGCTCCGCCTGCTGGATGAACCACTGAAGCTAGTGCTGCCGCTGGATACGATTCGGGAGGTGCTGGAGTTATGAGTGCCGCCCTCAGCTATTAAACTCCCCCGCCAATCGGCTTGCCAGCGGACGCGCCTGCGGTAAAGCGACTGCCTCGCCGATTATTCTCTGCCTCTCAGGATCGCTGCCATCACTCTCGGACTGCGGCGTCCGTGAATGACGGCCACGACCCACAACGGCTGTTTGCCCGGTGCGTACGCTATAACGTATTCGCGCACCAGCTTGAATCGCAGCGGTCGCCGCGAGAGATTGGGACGCCGGTAGCCCTGATGCGGAAACGCCACCAAAGAACGCATGGCGTCAAAGATCTCCTTTATGAATCGATCGGCTGCATCCACGCTATCCTCAGCGATGAATTCGCGAATCCTGTCGAGGTCGGTGAAAGCTTCCGGGTGGAGCGCGTAGCCGTTCATGCCGAGCGGCTGCGGCGCTCCGCGGTCTTCTCCATCAACTGTTGAAATGCCTCTTCACCGTCGATCGGCCTCACCCGCCCGCTTTCCAGATCGTCGTAGCGTCGATCCAGCATTTCCCTTGTCTGGGCTAGTTCGTCGAACAGGCCGATTACGGCGTCCTCCAACAACTCGGCAGATGGGCGTCCGGTATCGCGCGCCATCTGCTCAAGCTTTGCCTGAACGTCGGGGGTGAAATGCACTTCCACGGTTTCAACTCCTTCTACGAGGATAACGCCGTCCCTCAGCTCTTGAACTCGCCCGATAATCTGCTCGCCAGCGGCCGCGTCTGCCCGGCGTATTTGTTGCCCACCTTCTTGCTGTACGGCATCGATGACGGCGAGGTCAATTGCTCAAACGTGAACGAGCAGATCCGCATGCCCGGATACAGCGCCACCGGCATGCGGCCGAGGTTGCTTAGCTCCAGCGTCGCTTTGCCGGACCAGCCCGGGTCGAAAAGGCCTGCGGTCCCATGCACAATAATCCCGATACGCCCCAGGCTTGAGCGGCCTTCCAACCGCCCGAGAACGTCGTCGGCGAGTTCGAGATGCTCTTCGGTAATGGCCAGCACGAACTCGCGCGGCTGCAGGATGAACGGCTCGCCGCCCACGACATTCACCGGCTCCATGAGATCCTCAATGGCGCGCTTCTCGCGAAGATCGATGAAGGCATGGCGGCTGTGCTGGAACACGTTAAACTCGCCGCCCAGCCGGAAATCCACCGAGCAGCTTCCGAACTGCTCCGGCGGCAGCTCAGGCGTGATTTTGATGCGGCCCTCGGCGAGGTAGCGCCGGATGTCCACGTCGGATAAAACCATCGCTGTTTACCGTACCACGCCGCTCAGCGGACTGCTCGCCGTCGCGTACAACTTCTTCGGCATGCGCCCAGCCAGGTGAGCCAGGCGGCCGGCCTCCACAGCCAGCTTCATAGAGCGCGCCATGGCTTCGGCGTCTTCGGCGGCGGCGATCGCAGTGTTCATGAGGATGCCATCGAAGCCCAGCTCCATCGCCACCACCGCGTCGGAAGCGGTGCCCACGCCCGCGTCGACGATGAGCGGCACATCGGTGATCATCTCGCGCAGGAT
>JBEKFB010000346.1:0-4456 GCA_050013535.1 Bryobacteraceae bacterium
CGAAGCGGTCTACCCGAAGCCGAAACTGAGCCAGCCAGGGGAAGGCCACAAGATTTACCCATACCTGTTGGACGGTGTGGCGGTGGAGCGGGTCGATCAGGTCTGGAGCACGGATATCACTTTGACGGTGGCAGTGAGAAAAGGGGCCATTATGGCAGGGAGAAAAGGACTAGCCTTGGGTTACTCGATGGCCAACCAGGGCGCGAAAGAGGATCGGCTCGTATTTCAGGCGGATCGGGTTTCCGGAGTTTTCGCCTTTTCGGCGCGGTAGGATCTTCCTTTGACCTTCAGGATGATCGCTCCCTCGACGAGGCGGTCCAGGAAAGCCATCGCCAGCGGACCGTCGGAGAGGTAGTCGCCCCACTTGTCAAAGTCCACGTTGGTGATCAGCGCCGTGGAGCGCTTCTGATTGCGCGAGGCGATGATCTTATAAAGCAGGTGGGCCGCCTCCGGACATTCGGCGCGCTCGATTTTGTCGAACCCAAATTCGTCGATGATCAAAAGATCCGGATTCGCGTAGCGGCGCAGGCGCACCGGCAGAGTCTTGTCGGCGAGCGAAGCGGTGAGATCGGCGAGTAGCTGAGCCGAGGTCCGGTACAGCACGCGATATCCGTGCACGCACGCCTTCTGTCCCAGCGCTTGAATCAGATGACTTTTCCCGATCCCGCTCCAGCCTACCATCACCAGATTGGTCCGGCGGCGGATGAAGTCGCCCGTGGCCAGTTCCTCCATCTGCACTCGATCGAACGTTTTCGGATTGAAACTCCAGTCGAAGCCCTCCAGTGTTTTGCTTTCGGCGAAACTCGCCTCCCGGATGCGCCGCGCCACGGCGCGCTCCCGCCGCGCACCGGCTTCGGCGCCCAGCAACCGGTCGAGAAAGCTCAGATGCGAAAACCCTTCTTTCTCAGCCCGCGTGAGAAGTTCGTCCAAGGCGGCGGCTTCCACCGGAATGCGCAGCGTGGCGAAATGGTGCAAGCACCGGTCACGTAACGGGATCGTCTGGTCCGTCGTTTTCGCTTTCATGGGTTGGCTCGTCTTTCTCCGCATCCTCCAGCAGCGTCTGGTACTCGGAGGGGGAACGCGGGGCCAGCGGAATCTGCCGCAGAATCTCGCTCAACTGTTCCCGCGCCTCGATGGTCAGCGCTTCCATCGCCGAGCGCGGTTTGGCCTGCGCCGCCAGAATCCGTTCCACCGCGGACCAGGAGAAAGCGCGATAGCGCACGGCGCGCTCCAGCGCTCGCAGCAGATCCTCGCGGCGGTAAACGGTCAGCAGACCCAGTACGCGCGCGGCCTCGTCCTTGCCGTTGCGGCGAAGGCGCAATAGTTCGGCAAAGAACCGCGCTCCCTCCGCTCCGAATTCGGCAAAACGCTGTTGGAGCAACTCGCGCTTTTGCAGTTGATCGCGTCCAGGGGAATGCGCCGGCAGACTACGCTTTTCTCCGCCGGTTCCGGAAGGATACAAAGGGTGCCGGGCAATCTCTTTCACCTCCGGGCCATAGACAATCAGTTCGTTCTCGGTGACGCGCACCGGCAGCAGTTCTCCGATCCGCTGCCAGGGCACGGAATAAAAGTTCTGCAGATACGCAATATGGCCGTCCGCGTCCACGGTGCGATACAGCACACGGGCCGTATCGTAAGGCTGAGCGGGCAAAGCCAGCAGATGGGGTTTCTCCTCGGCGAATAAATCGATCGGCCGGCGGTCGGTTTCCCGGTGGAGCCGCACGTCGGCTATCTCCGCAAGCCAGCACAGCGTCATCTCGTTCAGATGGTCCAGCGACGTGAATGTCCGGCCATTCAACAGATTGGTTTCCAGGTAATAGAAAGGCCGTTCGACCTTGCCTTTGGTTTGTGGGCGTCGAGGCCGGCAGGCCCAGGGCTGGAAACCATAATGCGTCGCGAAGGCCAGAAAGCCGGTGTTATAAAGCGGCTGGTCGCCGTCGTAACCGGTGACTACCACTTTCATGTTGTCGTAGAGGCAGGTAGCGGCCAATCCCTGAAAGTATTCGAAGGCGCGCACATGTTCCCGGATGGTAGTGGGGAAGTCCTGCGATTCCACAAAGCGCACATACTGCCGGCGGGAATAACCGAGCACATAACTGAACGCATACACACGCCGCCGCCCTTCCGCCGAAAAGGGGATGTCGTAGGGCGAATAATCCATCTGGGCTTGCACTCCGGGGCCCGTCTCGTAGCGCTGTACCGGCGGCTTTGGCGCCTGCGGCCGCACCGCGCGCAGATGTTCTTTCACGATGCCGTAACGGCCTTCGAAGCCCAACCGGCGAAGCTCCTCATGCAGCCGCACCGCGGTGAGATTCGGGTAGCGTTCCAGCAGTTGCTCGATCTGATCGGCATAGGGGTCCAGCAGGCTCGGACGGCGCGGGCGCTCACTATCTGCTTCCCCAGCCCGTTGCTGCCGGTGTTGCTTCAGCACGCGGTACACGCTTTTGCGGTCGATTCCCAGTTGGCGCGCGATCGCCCGGCAGGAAGCGCCGGAATAATGGAGACGGACGATCTCGTTACGAGTGGCTTCGCTCATGCCGCGGTCTTCATCTCGCTGGCCAGATCCCGGCTCAACGCCGCCACCGAAGCGGCGTCCCGCGAGAGCTTTTCAAAACGCGACGCCAGGATCGCGCGATCCTCCGCGGTGAGTCCGGCGCGGCCCCGATGCGCCAACCACACTTCCATGCGGCCCAGCACGTCGAGCAACAACCCCACCCGCTTCCAGACCTGATTCCCCGCTTCGCTCAACCGTGGATCGCGGCCCGCCGGAAGGGCTCCCTTGGCCTGCGAAAGGGCTTCGCGGGGATGGGCCAGAATGTACTGCTGCTGGCTGCGCCCGGTGCAGCCCAGCCACAGATCCACCACGCCCGACAGTTCAGCGCCCGACAGAGCCTCGCGCCGCGCGGCGTCGAGCACTTCGGTCTGGTTGCCCTGCGGCAACCGTACGATCTGCCGCGCCGCCGTGGGCGACAACAGTCCTACGCGCAGATCCTCGCGCGCTTTCGGACCCAGCCGCTCGATCAGCGCCAGACGCCGGCATACCCAGCTCTTGTGCCGCCCCAGCAACTCCGCCACTTCCACCTGGCTCATGCCGTCTTCCCGCACCAGCGCGTGAATAATCCAGGCTTCTTCCAGTTCGCGCGTGCGGCCTCCGGCGCGGTTGAGTCCGTAGATGGCCGCTTTCACCGTCCGCTCGTCGGCTTCCATCAGCCGCGCCGAAAGAGAATCGATCCGCGCCAGATGACGGGCCGCTCCGAGACGCTTGAATCCGTCGATCAACTCATACCGCTCCCCGCGGCGGCACACGACCACCGGAGATAACTGCCCATACCGATCGAGCGATTTCGCCATGGCGCGCTCCGCTTCCGGCACGTGCAGCCGATAGCGCCCGTACTGCTCGCCGATCTCCTCGACTTTGAGTTGCAACAGATTCTCGCTGGCCCAGCGCAGCATCCCGGCCGCCCCTTTCGCGCGACAGCTCGAATGTAAGCCGGACCGGGATTGCCGATCAATACGTCCGGCCTATCTCCGCCGGCATCGGCTCCACTCTTGCACTGCGGGCGCACCGCGCGCCCGCCGGCGCCGCTCGCGTTGCCATACCCGTTCCAGAGCGCGCCGGCACGCACTCGAACAGAAGCGCTGCTGGGGCGATCGCGGTTGCCTGGCGAATCCTTCGTAGCAGCCGGGCCGGTCGCAACTATGGTCGAAAAAAATTGGGAGCGATTACCCTCGCGGCTTCCGCACCGGCTTTTTCCGGCGCGGCCGGTGGACGGGTTCTGACGCGTTCGCGGTAACGCCGGCTCTGCCCGTTCCGCTTCTGTTTTCCTACCGCCGTGTCCCGGTATCTTTGCTGCGCCTTCCACCGCGACCATCGCCGTGCGGCCCGGCGGCATGGCTCACCGCAATAGCGTTGCCCGGCCCGCTGTGGATGAAAGCGCCGCTCGCATCCCTTCAGCAGACACTGGCGTGTTCGGGGGACACTTCGCGGGCGGCAGCCGAGCGTGGCCGCCGGCCTGTGTTCCCGGTCTTCGACCAGGCGTGTAGAATCCTCGTCAGGGCCCACGGGAGTATGGCTCCCGGAAGCTCATGCCCCGGAGGGGACTCGCATTCCTCTCCGGGGCGCAGCCGGTCCGGTTCAGCCTCACAGTCTACCGCAGCGCCACGGACCGTCGTCCGGCTCCGTTCCTTGGCTTTCTCCCGCCGTGCGGCGCGGCTTGGCTTCACGCGCGCTCTTCGTCGATCACCATTGCGCCAGCCGGGTTTCGTCATCGCTGCCCTGCGGGCATCCTCCCCGCCATCGACCCGTGGCGCCCTGGCCCTCCGGGCGCTGCCACTTTGGCCCCTTCGCCCGGCGCCACTAACAGCTCAGGAATGCGGCTTCGATTGTATAAGTGTTGTCTGCCTGAGAAAAATCTCACATTTTTTTGCAGGGGTTTCGCGCAACGATTTCCGCCGC
>JBEKFB010000347.1:0-5690 GCA_050013535.1 Bryobacteraceae bacterium
ACCGACTAGCACCTGCCACGCCGCATCCTGTTGTTGCCGCTGATCTGCGGCCCTCGTCCGGTCTGCTGCCCGAAACGCAGCGGTCTCCCTTGAAAAGAAATCCCGATGAAAGAAGCAAACAGCCCCGATTCCCGTTTCGCAGCCGTCAGCCGCCAGGGGTTTCTGCTCGTGCTGGCCGCTGTTGCAGCGGGTGCGGCAAAGCTCTCCGCCGGGCCCGTGAAGACGAAGGTGTTGTTGGTCCTCGCTCACCCGGATGACGAGTACGCTTTTGCGGCCACGGTTTACCGTCTCGCGCGTGAGTTGGATGCCATTGTGGATCATGTCGTCATCACCGACGGCGAGGGCGGCTACCGATACTCGGCTCTCGCGGAAGTGGTGTACGGTGTACAACTCGACGATCAGGAATCGGCGCGGCGGCGCCTGCCGGAGATTCGGCGTCAGGAAACGCTGGCGGCCGGGCGCATTCTCGGCATTCGTCATCACTACTTTCTTAATCAGAAGGATGCCGGCTTGACGCTGGATGCCGAAGGCACGCTCGAATCACTGTGGGACAGTCCGCGTGTCGTCCGGTTTCTTGAATCGTTGATTGCGCGCGAACGATACGACTTTGTATTTACTCTCTTGCCCACCGAAGAAACTCACGGGCACCACACTGCGGCGGCGCTGCTGGCTCTGCGCGCGGTGGCGGCGCTGCCCGCGGACTCGCGGCCGGTGGTGCTGGGTGGCGATCCGGGTGAGACCGTGGATCAGCAATATGCCGGCCTCGCGAAATACCCCGCCACGCGTCCGGCACAGACGCAGCCCGTCTTTGAGTTCGACCGCAGGCGCAGCTTCGGTTTTCAGGATTCGTTGAATTACCAGATCGTCGTCAACTGGGTCATCGCCGAGCACAAGAGCCAGGGGCTTTTCCAGTCCGATTACAATCGGCATCCTCTCGAAAGGTTCTGGCTGTTCGCCGGCGGGGGGCCGCGCGCCGTCGAGCGCACTCGCCAGCTCGGAGATCGAGTCAACGCGAAAAAAGGAGCCGCTGCCCTTGCCCATACATTCGCCATCGCCTGCGCCACATTGGCGCTGATTTTCGGGGCTTCGCGGATGTTTGGCCTCGTGTAATTGAAATAAGCCCGTGTAATTGAAATAAGAATGACCAGGAGGAGAACAACATGTCCAACGAACTTTTCGTACTCTTCGATCAAAGCCGCCAGGAGGCGGCGTACCGCGGTATCGCGCCTCTGTTCGATACCGTGCTGGCGTCGGTCAACGCCAGCGCCGCTTTCCTTTATGCCGCCGACGACAGCGGAGCCAAGCTGCAATTGCGATTCGCCCGTTCGTCGGCCGGACCTGGGTTCATCGACCGGCTGGCAGTCGCGTTTCGCGACGAGGATGCCCGGTTCCTGAGCGAATTGCAGACGCCGCTGGATGCGCGTCCAGCCGATGATCGCCGCATTGAGAAGCTTCCCGAGGTTCTGCAATACCGCTTTGGCCGGCTGCTGGTGGTTCCGCTGCGCGCGGACCAGAGGCTGCTTGGTCTCCTCACGGTTGGACGCGCCGGCGCACAGGCATTCGATATCGATGAAGCGGCATCCGTTGCCGCACTGGCCCGCACGCTGGCAGCGGGGTTGCGGAACGATCAGCTCAACGGCGATGTCACTCGCCTCTCGAAGGAATTAGATCAGGTTCGCCGCCGGACCGCGGAACTGGAGCGCAAACTCGAGGAGCGAAAGGTCATTGAGCGCGCCAAGGGGCTTCTGCAGGAGCAGGGCCTCACCGAAGAGGCCGCGTATTTTCAGATCCGCGTGCAGAGCAGGCGGAGGCGGGTCACCATGGCGGAGGTCGCCCGCGAGATTATCGCCGAGGACGAGGCCGCCCAGCCGGTTGCGCTCGCACATCGAATGACTGCTTAGACGACGGACGCGGGCATTCCCATGAGTGGTTGCGTCCGACTCACAGAAGCCGGATAATAGGCCCCATCCACGTTGTTTGGCCGCGACCACGGTGGGGCGTCACGGCATCTGGGAGGAATCGTGTCCCGAATCGTCAGGTGCTCGCTCATCCAGGCCTCTAACGCAGCCGCTCCCGATGCATCGCTGGAAGTAACCAAGAAGGCGATGATCGACAAGCACGTGGAATACATTCGCCAGGCGGCTGAGGCGGGAGCGCAGATCGTGTGCCTGCAGGAGATCTTCTACGGGCCTTACTTCTGCGCCGAGCAGACCGTCAAATGGTACGACAGCACAGAAGCGGTTCCCGACGGCCCCACCATTCGGCTAATGCAGGATCTGGCGCGCAAGCATCACATCGTCCTGATTGTCCCTGTCTACGAAATCGAACAGGAAGGCATCTTCTATAACACGGCCGCGGTGATCCACAGCGACGGCAGCTATCTCGGCAAGTACCGCAAGACGCACATCCCGCATGTCGCGCCGGGCTTCTGGGAGAAATTCTATTTCCGGCCCGGCAACCTTGGTTACCCGGTGTTCGACGTGGGCTTCGCGAAGATCGGCGTGTACATTTGTTACGACCGCCATTTCCCCGAGGGAGCCCGCGCGCTGGGACTCAACGGCGCTGAGATCGTCTTTAACCCATCGGCTACGGTGGCGGGGCTGAGTGAGTACTTGTGGAAACTGGAACAGCCGGCTCACGCCGTGGCGAACGGATATTTCGTTGGCGCCATCAATCGCGTGGGCACGGAGGCGCCCTGGAATATTGGCGAGTTCTACGGATCCAGCTATTTCTGCGATCCGCGCGGGCAAATCATCGCCCAGGCATCGCGCGATAAAGACGAAGTGCTGACGGCCGATCTTGATCTGGCGAAGATCGCCGAGGTCCGCAAAACCTGGCAATTCTACCGCGACCGGCGCCCCGACATGTATGAGGCGCTCGTGAAGGCGTAGTCATGAATAAAGACGAAATCATTCTCGCAAACAAAGAGTTTCTGTTTCCGGCGATTTTCCACTATTTCAAGGAACCGCTCGTCGTCTCGCACGCGAAAAACCAATATGTCTGGGACGCCGACGGCAACCAGTATCTCGATTTCTTCGGGGGCATCGTGACCGTGAGCGTCGGCCATTGCAACGATCAGGTCAATGCCAAAGTTCATAAACAGCTCGACACGCTGCAGCACGTGTCTACCGTGTTCGCGAATGAACCGCAGGCGGCGCTGGCGAAGAAGATCGCGTCGATTACACCCGGCGGCAAACTTACGAAATCGTTTTTCACGAACAGCGGTACAGAGGCCAATGAAAACGCGATCCTCACCGCGCGCTGCTACACCGGCAATACGGAAATCGTCGCCCTGCGGCACTCCTATCACGGACGCAGCGCGATGGCCATGACGCTCACTGGTCAGGGCGCGTGGCGGCTGGGACCCTCGCAGGCGGGAATCGTGCACGCGCACAACGCCTACTGCTATCGCTGCCCGTTCGGTCTCGAGTACCCGAGTTGCGGCGTGCGCTGCGCGCAGGACATGGAGGAGATGATTCGCAGCAGCACCAGCGGCCGCATTGCCGGTTTCATCGCCGAACCAATTCAGGGCGTCGGTGGATTCGTCACACCGCCGAAAGAGTATTTCCAGATCGTTGAGAAAATCGTGCGCAATCACGGCGGTCTCTTCATCAGCGACGAAGTGCAGACGGGCTGGGGGCGGACCGGCGGGAAGTGGTTCGGGATCGAGCATTGGGGCGTCACGCCGGACATCATAACCAGCGCGAAGGGTCTCGCGAATGGCAGTCCAATCGGCCTTACAGTGGCGCGGCCGGAGATCGCGGACGCATTGAAAGGCCTCACCATCTCGACGTTCGGCGGAAACCCGGTCACCACCACGGCGGCGAAAGCGGTCATCGATTTCATCGAAGAACAAAACCTGATGACCAATTGCACTGAAACCGGCGGTTATCTGCGTGGCCGTCTCGAAGAGCTGAAGGACAAGCATTCGGTGATCGGCGACGTGCGCGGCATGGGGCTGCTGCAGGCCATCGAACTCGTGGAAGATCGCAAGACGAAAGCGCCGGCCGTCGCGCAGACCGGCATGCTGATGGAGGCGGCGCGCGAGAATCGCATTCTCATTGGCAAGGGCGGCATGTACGGCAACGTGATCCGCTTGTCGCCGCCCATGAACATCACGCGCAGCGACGTCGACCAGTTCATCGGCCTGCTGGATAAAAGCCTGGCCGCGTGCGGCGCAGTTGCGGCGGGAAGTGCGAGATGAATGCCGCCGGCCAGCCGCTGGCGCGCAATCTGGAGCGATTCCCGGAATTGCATCCGGCGCTCGATTCGCAATCGGCTCTGGCGGAAGCCAATCGCTGTCTCTTCTGTTTCGACGCCCCGTGTATGGGTGCCTGCCCCACGCACATCGACGTTCCGCGCTTCATCAAAAAGATCGCCAGCGGCAACCTGCGTGGCTCGGCGCTGACAATTCTGGACGCGAACATTCTCCGGTTGCGCCGAAGCGTAACGGGATCGGTCGCGTCGCCTGTGTTGGTGGCGGTCCGGCGTCGCTGAGTTGTGCCGCGGAACTGGCGCGGCAGGGGTTTTCCGTCACGGTATTCGACAATCGTCCGCTGCCCGGCGGCCTCAACACCTATGGCGTGGCCGAGTATAAGCTGCGCGCCTCCGACAGCCTGCGCGAAGTGGCGCTCGTGAAATCCCTGGGCGTCGAATTCCGACAGGCCGACGTGGGCGGGACGGTCCGCCTCGAAGATCTGGAGCGCGATTACTCGTTCATCTTTCTTGGCCTCGGGCTCGGCGCGATGGAGCGGCTCGGCATTCCGGGTGAAGAGATCGCGGGCGTCGTCGATGCACTCCGCTTCGTTGAAAGATATAAGACGCTGCCGGATTTCACCATTGGCAAAACAGTTGTGGTGATCGGCGGCGGCAACACCGCCATGGACGCGGCCAATGCCGCACGGCGCCTTGGCGCAAGCGAGGTCCATCTGTTTTATCGCCGAACGGAAACAGAAATGCCGGCGTTTTCGTTTGAATACGATCACTCGAAAGTCGAGGGCGTGCAGTTCCACTGGGTGGCGCAGCCGGTGGCGATTATCGAGCACGAAGGGCGGGCGGCCGGCGTGAGGTTCGTACGCACCTCGCTCGGCGAGCCGGACGCGAGTGGCCGGCGCAGAGCGGCTCCCGTGCCTGATTCGGAGTTCGATTTTCCCTGCGATCTGGTGATTCCCGCTCTCGGGCAATCGCGCCTTACAAGTCTGCTCGAGAACACGCGCGGAATTGCTCTGGACAGCGGCTGCGTCGTAGTGGAGCGCGCCACCGGACGCACCGGCAATCCTCAGTATTACGCCGGCGGCGATTGCGTCAACGGCGGCCGCGAAGTGGTGGACGCGGTGGCCGACGGGAAGCGTGCGGCGCTGGATATCGCGCATCAGTTGGAGGCGAAGCATGGCTGACATCGCCACGAATCTCGCCGGCATTCGCTCGCCCAATCCCTTCTGGCTGGCATCGGGACCACCGACCAATTGCGGCGAGCAAATCATGCGCGCGTTCGACGCGGGTTGGGGTGGGGCAGTATGGAAGACCATCGGCGAACCCATCGTCAATGTTTCTTCGCGCTATTCGTCGGTCGATTGGAACGGCCAGCGCATGATGGGGCTTAACAATATTGAGCTCATAACCGACCGGCCCATCGAAACTAACCTGCGCGAAATCACCGAGGTGAAGAAACGATATCCGCGAAACGCGGT
>JBEKFB010000348.1:0-6199 GCA_050013535.1 Bryobacteraceae bacterium
TTCTCGATGGCGATAATGGCGGCTTCCGCGGCCACCAGTGTCTTGCCGCAACCGACATCGCCCTGGAGAAGGCGATGCATGGGATGTCCGGCGTTCATGTCCGCGGCGATCTCGGCAAGCACGCGCTTCTGCGCGCCCGTCGGTTTGAACGGCAGCATCTCGCGGATGCGCTTGCGGACGCGGTCATTCAGTTCGAAGCCAATGCCTTCTTCGAGGCGAGCTCTCGCCCGTTTGAGTTCCAGCCCGCACTCCAGCCAGAAGAACTCTTCGAGAATCAGCCGGAACTGGGCGGGTGAGCGAAACGAGTTCAGAAGACGCAGATCCTCGCCCTCGGGCGGGAAGTGGAGATGGCGAAGAGCGGTCCAGCGGTCGGGAAGGCGAAGGCGCTCGCGAAGAAATGCCGGGAGGCAGTCGGGAACCGGATCGAGATTATCGAGCACGCGGGCGAGGAGGCCTCGGAACGTGCGAGCGGAGATTTTGCCGGCTGCCTCGTACACGGGTACGACGCGTCCGGTGTGCAGCGTTGCGTCGGCTTCATCGTCCGGTGAGATCACCTCGAACTCAGGATGCATGATCAACAGGTCGCCGGTGTAGGAATCGAGTTCGATTTTGCCGTACAGCGCGAGATGCATGCCCGGCTGCAGCTTGTCCGCGAGATAACCGCCATGGAACCATTTGCCCCGCAGCAGCACGCGCGAACCGTCCGTGAAAGTGGCTTCAAACAGGCCCAGATTGCGGCGGCGGAAACCGGCCAGTTTCGCTGTTTCCACTTCGGCCATCACGGTGGCCATTTCGCCGGGAGCGAGGTCGGCGATGCGCTTCACATTGCTGCGGTCTTCGTAGCGGAACGGGGCGTAAGAGAGAAGATCCTCGACGGTGAAAAGCCCCTTCGATTCAAGGATCTCGGCACGCGCCGGACCCACTCCCTTCACGTATTTCAACGGTGTGGCAAGCTCCAGCGGCAAACCCCAGTGTACTTTGCCGCTATCGCCTGCAGCCTGGATTCTGAGTAAGACCGGCCTAACGGGAAGTTCGCGCAGCGGGGAAAGCTTCGAGTTCTTCCAACAGGTCCATCATCTGCGGTGCCGCCGAGCGGTGCTCTCCAAAGCGCAGATCGTTATACGCCCGGGTCACCTCTTCTACTAACAGCGCAAGCGCCGGATCGCGCACCAGAGCAGCGAATTCGAACGGCGTGAGCCAGACCGGTTTTTCAATACCCCGACGATGCAGCAAACGTAACATCCGCTGATACAGCAGCGTGGCATCGCCCGCTTGCACATCGCCCTGCCGGATGCCGCGCACACGCCGTCGAGTTCGGGTTCTCCGCGCCACCAGCCAGACCAGACTGCCAAGCGCAGCGCAAATGACCAGCAGCGGCAGCACGTAACGCCGGGCGAAATGAAAATCCCAGCCGCGTTTCGCCGCAAGACCGATCCACCAGGAAGCGCTCAGCAGATCCGGCATCTGCAGACGAAACTTCCGGCTGGATTCGCCCACACGGGCCGCGAGAGTGAGTTGCTGCTGAAGGTTGTAGTCGAGAACCCAGTCCTGCCAGAAGACGGCGGCTGCGTCCATCCATAGCGAAAAGCGGCTGGCCAGGGTATTGTCGACGTCCGTGGCCGACGCCGGCGTGGCATCCATGGTGACCCAGCCGCGCTCGGGAAACCACGCTTCCACCCAGCTATGCGCGTCGGAAGCGCGAATTATTTGCCGGCCGCTGATGGGGTTATAAATGCCGCTATCGAAACCAGTGGCCACACGCGTGGGAATCCCTAGGGTCCGCAGCATGACGGCCAGAGCGGAGGCGAAATATTCGCAGTGTCCTTTGCGCCGGTCGAACAGGAACGAAGCCAGCGGATCGGCCGGAGGGCGGCTGGGCTGGCGCAGCGTGTATACGTAGTGTCCACTCTCGACCGCGCGTGCCTTTTCGTAATCGAATGGCGCGTTGCGGGAAACCTCGGCAGCGAA
The DNA here is from genome assembly GCA_050013535.1 of Bryobacteraceae bacterium. GTDB lineage: Bacteria > Acidobacteriota > Terriglobia > Bryobacterales > Bryobacteraceae > CAWACP01. The sequence continues at coordinate 1,969 of JBEKFB010000348.1, forward strand.
AGGAGCGATCCGCGCATCCAACTTCGGCAGTTGGAGATAGATGGCCCCGGGCGCAGTCTCCGAAGCCTCTCCGGCAACAGGCCCATCGGCATCCCGCGCGAAACTGCTCGCCTGGTAACTGAAGGAGCCGGGGAACCCATAGCGCGGGCGGAAGCTGCCAGGAGCAATGCGCAGGACAGCCGGTGTGTCCAGCCATAGATAGGCCGGGTCGCCGGCGAAAAACAGGCCTCCCGCCGCTTCGTCGCTCACGTGGACCACGTAGGTAATCATCTTCCCTTCGCGGAGGCGCTGCACCGACGTTTCGAGAATGAAACACCCCTGCCGGGTGCGCGGGAAGGGTTCCTCAGAGCCGAGCGGATTAAACCAGCGATGGCCGTCAAACTCGGCCAGTGTTCCGCCTTTCCATCGAAGCAGCGCGGGCGGCCGTGAACCATCTTCCATCTCGATATGCATCACCGCGGTGCTTCTCTGCTCGATCTCACCGACCCCGCCGAGTCGAACTTCGTTCGAAAAGCCGGTAACAAAGTAGCGGCTGGAGACGAAGTGCTGCAGCGCGGCACGGGCGGTTCGCGGCAACAGGAAGAAAAGGCTGGAGGTCATCACCAATATGCCGAGCGCCACGGCCGCCGTGAGCGTCCCCAGCCGCACGGATACGCCGCCGGCGCTTTCCCTCACCACCACGCCCGGGCGCGCGGCCGACCTCCGGATTTCCCCCGCCGCGAACGTGGCAATGGCGAAAATCAGGAAAAGCGCCAGGAAAGCGAAGAAACTCAGACTGGCCGAGATCACGCAGGAGGCCAGCAATTCGAGAAACGCGATCACCCGCACAAACGCATAGTCACGGCTGCTGTTCGCGCCCAACGTTTTGATCGAAGCCAGGAAGAGCACCAGCCGCACGGTGGCGGTGATGAAATCCCGCGAGAGGAATTGATAGTCTACGCCGTAAAAGACGATGCAGGCCAAAGCCAGCCAGTTCGCCGCGGAGCCACCGAGTTCGAAGTCGAGGACACCGGCAATCAGCAGCGCGCGCACCACCAACGCCGCAGCAGTGATGGTAATGGTGACCGGATCGATATGCCCCGAACCAGCGAGCGCAAGGAAGCCGCTCGCAACCAGGCCCAACAGCGAAAACTGGAAGAACTTCTCCACCCCTGAACCGGGGGCGGCACTGCCGCGCATACGATCAGTTTCCCACGGGCAAGGAGCCGGAGATGACAGGACAGCGGCGCAGTTTGATGGCGGGTAAGTGCTCTCAGGGGCAAGGATAAGGCGGGTTCCAGGTACACCCAGGGAGAGTGGCCGAGCGCAACCTGGCCCAGACTGCCCTAGATTGGTAACATGTTGAGCTGGATCTGCCCGGAGTGTGGCAGGGAAAACGACCCGGCCTTCCAGGAATGCCCGGGTTGCACGCCGGGTCTGGTGGCGCCTCAGCCCGTTCGCCAGCAACGCCTGGGGTACCGGGACCGGCCTTCGCCGATGCCGGCAACCCTCACATTCGAGACAGATTATGTAACCGCGCCCTGTATCGATCCGCGGTCGCTTGGGCTGTCGCCGAAAACTCCTTCCCCACCTGCGCTGGCTCGGAGTGTGGATTGGGAGGTGCGCTCGCAAATCACCCCCGCCAGGCCTGCGTGCCGAACAATCGTGGACTCCGTCGACCCGGTTTACACTGAATCGCGGCTCGATGCTCCAGCCTCAACCGCACTGACAGTGCAAATGACCACAGCGCTGGCTCTGGCACCCGAAGTGGAAGCTCCCACAGAGGAGTTCATCTTCAGAACCCTGGCTCTCCTTGGAAAGTGCAATCCTCTGCCGCCCACCTGGTGCACGGCGATGTACGGTCCGGTGGAAGGCAGTTTCGTCCCGGACCATCGGTGGGTTCTGGGAATGGAATCGGACCTCCTGCATCTGATGGAGGCGCTGCGGGAAAGCCCGAATCGAGTGCTGCTCGATTGCGGGAAAGAAGATGGTCCGTTGCCCGCGACGCTTGAGCCTCGGGCGCTGGCGCGGAAGCAGGATCTCGAGTGCGTCCTGGAATATGTTCCGGTGCCACGAGCGCTGGCTCCGCCGGTGCCGTGGCATCCTGTCGTCCCTGCCGCTTATGGCCGGACGATGGAGCATTTTCCGTTGGCTGGCGGGCGGAAATGGCCTGCTCACGCAGTCGAAATCCCACCGATGCGGGACACCCGCGGCGATGCGGTTTTCGCACCGGCCGCACGTGGGGACCGGCTGCTCCGGCTGTGGTTGCGGCCCAACCGGAAGGCTCCCGCGACGGGAAGCGCCGGAACACTCGGACCGATGGCACAACGTTCCGCGAATGTTCGGACCCCGTTGGAGCTGCGTGGATTCCATGAGAACGGAATATTCACCGGTCCGTTGGTAGTGCGCCCTGTGCACTCGAGAGCTGCGGTGCCGGGCTGGATGGTCAGCCTTCTCACGGCGCTGGTGATTATTCTGCTTTCCACGTGGTTTCTGCAGACTATGACGTTCAGGAATCCGTTCGCGTCCACGCCGGTGGAGGCTTCATCGCCTTCCGACGCGGCGCAGAGCGCATTTCCCACGCTGTCCAAGTATGTGGAGGTGACGGGCGTGAGGGTTTTCGCGGACACCACTAATTCCGAGATCCGCTATCTGGTGGTGAATCATTCGGCCGCCGAACTTCCCCCTTTTCAGCTCGTGGTGAAACTGCGGCCGAAACACGGGCCAGCCGTGTGTTCGTTCAGCGCGACCGTGCAGGGGTTGGGGCCTAACGAGTCCCGCGAGATGCGGACTACCATTCGACGCGAGGTACACAGCTACGATCTTCCCGAATGGCGCGACCTGCGCGTTGACGCGCACGTCACGGCAAAGTGAGGTCGCGGTTTTCACAACTCTGCGGGACAGGCTTGTTGGTTCCCATACGATGAAGCCCGTCTAACGCGGCCGGTTGGCATGGATCAATAACCAGAGCTCGCTCGAAGTCACGACGCGCCGCATCCGGTTTTCCGAGTTCCAGCAACGCCGCACCGTGATCGCTGAGCGCGAGAGGATTGGCAGGATTCGCGGCGAGCGTTCGCTCGAATAACTCCAGCGCCTGGGCGGCGTCGCCGATCCTGAGATAAACCCGGCCTTGCTCGGCCATCAACGCAGGATCGGCGGGCGCGATCTCTTCCGCTTCGGCCAGCACGGACAGGGCCCGCACAGGCGGCAGCGCGCGAGCCAGTTGAATTCGTGGCCGCAGCTTCTCCGGTGACAGGCGAACAGCCTCGCTCCACAAGGAGACATCGGTGCGCCAGACCTCGCAACGCAAGATGCTGATGGCGGCGAGCGACGCGCACACAACGACAAGGGCCGGTGTTCGCATGGTGTGGAGCAGCATCGCCCCGGCAGCGGAGAAAGCAATCATCGGCAGATACATGCGGCTGTCGGCCGCGAGATCGACCGCGGGCCATATCGAGGCGCTCGGAAGAAGAAGAAGGCCAACCAAAAACCAAAATCCGGCGCGGAATCTCGAGAAAAGAAGAAGAGCCGACGCGCCGAGAGCCAGAACCGCTAGCCACGAGAGAAAAGCAGGCCAGCCGGTAACCAGGCGCACGTCAGGATCCACGGTGAGCCCCGCGGGGATCAGCAGCAATCGGAGATAGCGCAGGACAACCGGACCTTCGGCGGCCAGATAAGCGAGTCGGGAGACTCCTGCGGATGACGACGTGTACAAAGTTTGCAGCGCGGCCAAAAAAGATAAAGCCAGCATCGCCGCCAGCGGCTTCCACTCCCTGCGCTCGCGCGAGGGTCCAAAGTTGATCAGGAGAATGAAGAGCGGAAAAGTCAGGCACTGATTGCTCGCCAGGAGCGCACCCGCGAACCACGCCACCGCGAGCCAGCGCCGGCCGCCCAGCCAGCTACGCAATGAGGCAAGGCTGAGGACGGTACAAAGCAGCGCACCGCGTGCGTGAATGTAGTTCACGGTCTCCGCATTTAGCGGGTGCACTGCGAACAGAGCGGCGGCGAGGAACGCGGCACGTTCGGGAATCAATCGCCGCAGGGCTGAAAAGACCAGCAGGACAGAGGCGAGATGAAGCAGAAGGTTGACCACGTGCCAGCCAATCGGATTCGCCCCACCGAGCTGATAATTGACCCAGAAGGTGAGCCAGGTGAGCGGGTGACTCTGTGGAAAGCGAATCAGTCGCAGTGGTCCTGAGAACTCGGTGACGGCGCGGGCCGAAAGAATGGTTGCGTCGTCAAGGTGGAAGGG
>JBEKFB010000349.1:0-5257 GCA_050013535.1 Bryobacteraceae bacterium
AGTGTATAGGCGCGGCGTTCGTCCATATTGACGATGGTTGCGGAATTGCCGGTCTCCAACCGCAGGTTGTGGCCGCGGCGGTACATAGTGGCGAATGACGTGTAGCCGCTGACCGTTTCCTTGGAAACGATCTTCGTGTCGGCAAGAACGGCGATCGGAAACATCACCATCAGCCACGTGCGCGCGCGCATATTCACAGGTTATTCGAACTGACGGCGGAATTGCGCGAACTGCGCTTTGAGGGACTCCAGTTCGTCACGCAGCCGAACGACCTCCGTTTCGAGTTGTGCCATCCGATCCGCGCGCGGTGACGGTGGGGCCGGTGATACGTCCTGTGTTTCTGGTTCCGCGATGGCGGTAGGGCCGGAAAGCAGATGAGTGAAGCGCACTTCCTTCTCGCCTTGGCGGCGTGGCAGGCGCATCACCAGAGGATCGGGCGTCCGTTCGATGAGCCGTTCGAGGACGGTCTCCACCTCGCCGGTATCATCGAAGGGATGCATTCGTTCGGCGTGGGTGCGTAATTCGCCCACGGTCTGCGGACCCCGCAGCATCAGCTCGCACAGGATGGCGGTTTCGCGGCGGTCTGGATTAAGTTGCTCGCTGAAGCGGTGAGCGTGTTTTGGCACTCGGCTGCCTGAGCCCGTACTGCGCAGCGCTAATCCACGCGCGCGCAAAGATTCCAGCGCCCGGTCTACTTCGTTTTCGTCGTATGAGACCACCGGGTCGCGATTCGACTTCTGGTTGCACGCGTTCACCAGCGCGTTCAGCGAGAGCGGATAGTACTCGGGCGTGGTGATCTCTTTTTCGACGAGCGCGCCGAGAACCCGCACTTCCACCGGATGAAGGTTCAGTTCCAATCTGCTCCGAGTATACCGGCGTCGAGTGAGACGGTGTTCAGCGCGGCTGTGCGATGGCGATGTTCGCCAGACTCATCAGTTTCTGGCAGCAGCCGCTGATATTGATGGTGATGTCACGGAGCGACGAGCCATCGAATCGGAGCCGGGGAAGCTTTCTCTCGGTGGCCTGCTTGAACTGATCCACGCTGTCCACAAGAACATATTATCATCGTTTTGTTTCAAACGGACTACCAGGGTCTCGTGACATTCGGCGAAACCACGTTCCGTGCACGGCGATACCATGGATGAAGAAACGCCAATGGACTTTGTCGATCAGGTGCGGAACGCGGTGGACATTGTCACCGTGATCGGGCAGTACGTGCGCCTGAAGCGCACCGGGTCCACTGCCAACTACAAAGGCCTTTGCCCCTTCCACACTGAGAAGACGCCTTCGTTCACCGTTAACAGCGACAAGGCCGTTTACTACTGCTTCGGCTGCCAGTCCGGCGGCGACATGTTCAAATTCGTGATGCAGATTGAGGGGCTCACGTTCTTCGAAGCCTTGCGCGGCATTGCGGAGCGCAATGGCATTCCGGTTCCACGCCGCTCGGATTACTCCGATCCGGAGGCGAAACTTCGCACAGCCCTGCTCGAGATGCATGAAGTGGCGGGGAGCGTGTTCCAGGCCAATCTTCAAAGTCCCGCCGGCAGCGACGCACGCGCATATCTGGCGAAGAGAGGACTAACCCAGGCTCAGTGGAACGAGTTCGGCCTGGGCCTTTCCGATGGCGGATGGGATCAGCTAACGCGCACGCTGCGGGACCGAGGGTTCGCGCCGGAAACTCTGGAGCAGTCCGGGCTGATCACGAAGCGCCAGGAGGGCAGTGGCTTCTACGATCGCTTTCGTGGCCGATTGATGTTCCCCATTCACAACGAATCCGGGAAAATCATCGGCTTCGGTGGACGCGCATTACGAGCGGGCGACGAGCCCAAGTATCTGAACTCTCCCGAGACCGCGCTCTATAAGAAAAGCTCCGTGCTCTACAACCTGCATCGCGCCAAGGAAGCCATCCGCAAGAAGGACCGCTCGGTACTGGTGGAAGGCTACATGGACGCGATCGGCGTGTGGTCGGCGGGCGTGCATGAAGTGGTGGCCTGCTGCGGCACATCGCTTACGAGCGGCCAGGTGCGCAGCCTTCGGAAACACTCCGACCGTATCGTGGTGAACTTCGACTCCGACGCGGCGGGCGGGAACGCGGCACAGGAACGGTCCATCACTCTCCTCGATGAGGGCATGCATGTGCGGGTTCTTGAACTCGACGACGACCTCGATCCCGACGAGTACATCCGCAAACATGGCGCCGAGCGGTATGAGGCGAAGCTGGCCGCTGCCGCGCCTTACTTCCATTGGCTGGCTGACCGCGCCCGGGCGAAGTTCGACATGCGCGATGTCGAGGGCCGTATGCAGGCTTGGAAATTCCTTCAGCCGGCCATCCAGAGGATACCCGACAAGCTGGAACGAATTGCCGTTGTGAACGATCTGGCCGGATACCTGGGAGTGGATGCGGCGGCGATTCTGGAGCAGTTTCGAAAGAGCGCGGGCGAGACGAATGGGCGCGGCGGGAAGACGACCGCCGATCCCGTAGCCCGCGTACCTGCCATGGAAAAGCTGCTTCTGCGGGCGTTGATTGACAGCGCCGAAGCGCGCACGGCGGTGCTGCCCAGGATCGAGCGCTTGCCCTCCGTCCGCGAGTTCGCAACGTGGAAGATTTTTGAAGCGCTCCTGGCCGCCGGTGGGCAGGAGCCCCTCCGCTATAGCGACCTGGAAGCGCGCCTTGGCGAGGCCGAACGCCATCTATTGCCTCGCCTGCTTTTGGCCGATAAGACCATGGAGGCGGATCAAAGCGTGGAACAGGCCCTGGCGTGTGTGCGGAGGCTTGAGGAAGAGTGCGGACGGCGTTCCATCGTGGCGCTCAAAGACGAGATTCGCACGGCCGAACGCTCGGGTGATTTCGAAACGGCATTGCGCAAAGCGGAAGAGTTGCGTGGCATCGAACGCGAGTGAGTTGGGCATGGAGCGTGACTGAAACAGGCCTCGAGCGCAAATGAAGAACGTGCGATCCTTGTTGTACACTAATTGGGACTGTGGGAGATGTTCGCTGGTTTGAGGGGTGCCAGTGGCGACTGAAGAAAAACTCAGCCGGGTAAAGCAGCTCATGGAATCCGGGAAGGAGAAGGGCTTCGTGCTATACGACGAAGTCAGCGAACTCCTCTCCGATGACTTTCCGGCGGGCCGCGAGTTCGAAGATCTGCTGTCGGATCTCGACAGCGCCGGCGTCGAGATTCTCGAAGAGCCGCGCACTGAATTCGACAAGAAGGCCGAAGAGAGCGACGACTTCGCCGATATCGAGCTTGCCCAGGATTACGCGGACAAGACCAACGATCCTGTTCGCATGTACCTGCGCGAGATGGGCACCGTTCCATTGCTTACGCGCGAAGGCGAGATCGAATTAGCCAAGCGCGTCGAGCGAGGCCAGGGCAGCGTGCGCAAAGCGCTGTCCCGTTCGCCGCTGGTGATCCGCGACCTGATCCAACTAGGCGAGGATCTGCAAAACCATGTAACATCCGTCCGCGATGTGCTCATTCTGCCCGACCTTGGCGGAACCGAGGAAGACTTCGCCGAGCAAGCCGCCGAGTTGCTGGCGCAGATGGAAGAAATCGAGCGGCTTTACAGGAAAGCTCAGCAGGCGCGGCAGAAAATGCAGGCCGTTTCCCGCAGCCTGAAGCCGAAACAGCACCGGGGATTGCGCTGGGCGCTGGCTCGCACCATGGTGCAGATTTCGCGCATCATCCGGGGCATCGGGTTCAGCGGATGGGTCCGCCGCAACCTCGCTGCCCGCCTTCGCAGCGCGGTAGACGAGCTGAAGCCCGTTGAGCGGGAGATCGCCCGTATTCAGCGCAAGCTGGAGGAAATTGGCCAGGAGAATCACGCTTCCCGCGAGCTGCGCAAGGAACTTCGGACCTGCAGCCAGCGCATCCAGCAGGTTGAGGACGACAGCGGAGCGTCCGCAACCGAGCTGCGCCGTACACTACAGATTGTCGAGCGCGGCGAGGTTGAAGCCGAGATTGCCAAGAAGCAACTTATCGAAGCCAATCTGCGCCTGGTGGTTTCCATCGCCAAACGCTACACCAATCGCGGGCTGCAGTTCCTCGATCTGATTCAGGAAGGCAACATCGGGCTGATGAAGGCCGTGGAGAAGTTCGATTACCGCCGCGGCTACAAGTTCTCAACATATGCAACGTGGTGGGTGCGCCAGGCCATCACCCGCGCCATCGCCGATCAGGCGCGCACCATCCGCATCCCTGTGCACATGATCGAGACCATCAACAAACTAGTGCGGACACAGCGGCACCTGCAACAGGAACTGGGCCGCGAACCTACCACCGAAGAGCTGGCGTTGCGAATGGAGCTTCCGGTGGGCCGCGTGCGCAAAGTGCTGCGCATCGCCCAGGAGCCGATTTCCCTCGAAACGCCGGTGGGTGAGGAAGAAGAATCGCACCTCGGCGATTTCATCATCGACCGCCGCGTGGTGTCGCCTTCCGAAGCCGTAATCAACCTCAACCTGCGCGAGCAGACCGCCGAAGTGCTGAAGACGCTCAGCCCGCGCGAGGAAAAGATCATCAAGATGCGCTTCGGGCTGCAGGACGGCAGCGAACACACGCTGGAAGAAGTGGGCCAGCATTTCGCGGTGACCCGTGAGCGCATCCGGCAAATCGAGGCCAAGGCCCTGCGCAAGCTCCGTCACCCCAGCCGCAGCCATCGCCTGCGCGCGTTTCTCGACACCAGCGTCCACGATTAAGCGGATCGGCTATCGACCGCATTCGAGCGGATGAAGATCCGTGGTCAGGCACACGCGAACTTCCGCCAGATACCCGGCATGCTCCTTGACCTGAAATGCGGCCGACGGAAAATCGGGATTCGCCTCAGCGAATTCCCGGCGCACCGTAGAGGGAGGCGTCTCCACGCGCTCGCTTGTGGCCTTGAGCGCGGCCGGAATCCTCACCATCTGAAACGCGCGGACGGCCAGGCCGAAGTAGTCGGTCTGGCTCATGCCTGAGCAAGTGCCATGCGTGGCCCATTCGTGCTCGATGAGATGGGCGCTGGGCATCATGCTGACGAGCTGATCTGTCACGAGCGAGGCATCAAAGGCCGGCCCCGCACAATGCTCCGGACCGCGCCCTCGCGCATCGTCTGGCCACAGCCCGTGCAGGACAAATCCATACGCGTGCGAGCCAGCGCACTCTGCCGAGCCGTCGCTGGTTTCCGCGCAGTACTCGGGCGCCCAGGAGAGGCTCAGGGTGTAATGGTCGAAGCTCGGACCGGAGGTTGCGCAAGCGCACAGCAACAGCAGGACCGCCGC
>JBEKFB010000350.1:0-4395 GCA_050013535.1 Bryobacteraceae bacterium
ACTAAGCCGTTTGGTTTCATGGCGTTCTATCCTGGTCCGGGGCTGGGCGGGCACTGCATTCCCATCGACCCGTTCTACCTGTCCTGGAAGACGCGGCAGGCGGGCATCGAAGCGCGGTTCATCGAACTGGCTGGCTACATCAACGGGCAGATGCCGCATTTCGTTGTCGACAAAGTGCAGAACGCCCTGAACGAACAGTGCAAGGCGCTCAACGGATCGCATGTCCACATCGCGGGAGTGGCCTATAAGAAGAACATCGACGACGTTCGCGAATCGCCGGCGCTGGACGTAATGATGCTGCTGGAGAAGCGGGGGGCGAAGGTCACGTACTCAGACCCCTTTATTCCCAGCGTTTTGCTGGGCTCACGACGGATTGAAGCCATGGATATGGGCAGGGCGGCCGCCGATGCCGATTGCGTGGTGATCATAACCGACCACACCGGCTTCGATTACGTCGCGATTCACGACGCGTCGAAGCTGATCGTCGACACGCGGAACGCCATGAAAGGCATGCAGTCGGAAAAGCTGATTCGGCTATAAGTACTATGCTATCAGTAGCAACCCTACTCCGCGGTTCTACGAATGAGGATTTCAACCCAAGTTTTTTCCACAGGTCCCTTAGCCTGGTGTCAGGTAATCGACTTACAGGAATGGTACGTGACATGCCGATAGTTCATACGACGCCGCAATGATTCGGGTTTTTAATCAATACGCCTCGTTGAAAGGCACTCTTTGCTTCCTGTGCGAGGGGCTCCTCATCCTGTTCGCGCCGCTGCTCGCGGTCAAACTACGATTCTGGAACGAGGCGGGACGGTTCGAGAGCTACACGGATTCCACCGAGTTTGTAGTCCAGTGCTCCGTGTTTGCCATTGTCTTCCTGGCGTCGTTTTATTGGAATGGCCTCTACGATCTTCGCAAGCCGGGGCGGCTGACTCACATCTTCGGCCTTACCCAGGCGCTCGGTATCGCCTGCCTGATTCTCGGCGCCAGCTACTATGTGATCCCCAGCCTGCTGCTTGGACGCGGCGTCTTCTTCATCGCCCTTGGCGTAGTTCTTCTGGCGGTGGTTTGTACGCGGATACTGGGCGCGACCTTCTGGCGAATGGCCATGCCCACCGAGAACACCATCATCCTGGGGACGCATTCCCTGGCGGTGGACCTCGCGCAGGCGCTGCATGAGCGCCACGATCTCTCGACGAAGCTGGTGGGTTTCGTCGAACAAGAAGGCAACAAACAGGGCTTCGGCACCCTGCTCGGATATCCCGTGCTGGGAACTCTGAATCAACTCGAAGAGATTGTCGCAGCCAATCAGATTCGGCGAGTAGTGGTGGCTATTGAAGAGCGGCGGCGCGTGCTGCCGGTTGCACCCCTGGTGAGACTCAAGGTGGAAGGCGTTGTGGTGGAAGAGGCGCAGACGGTGATTGCCGCTTTGACCGGCCACGTTCGTCTGCAAACCCTGTTGCCCAGCTGGGTGGTGTTTGCCGATGGTTTCCGGCGATCGACCTTCACACTGGTGGTGAAGCGGATTGTCGACGTGGTGTGCAGCGTCATTGGCTTCCTTGTATCGCTCCCCATCATGGTGCTAACCGCGATTGCGATCAAGCTCGATTCGAAGGGGCCCATATTCTACCGGCAGCAGAGAGTCGGATACAAAGGGCATTGCTTCGACGTGCTGAAGTTCCGGTCGATGCACGTGGATGCGGAAGCCGACGGCGCGCAGTTTTCCACAGCGGACGATCCGCGCATCACCCGCGTGGGCCGCTTCATCCGCAGATTCCGCCTGGACGAGTTCCCGCAGTTCGTCAACGTCATTCGCGGCGAAATGAGCTTCGTCGGGCCGCGCCCCGAACGGCCTGTTTTTGTGGAACAGCTTCGCGAAAGAACCGCCTACTACGATCAGCGCCACTCCGTGCGGCCGGGCCTCACCGGCTGGGCGCAGGTGCAATACCGCTACGGCTCGTCCATCGACGATGCATGCGTGAAGCTCGAATACGACCTGTTCTACCTGCAGAACATGTCGATCCTGTTTGACCTGCTGATCATCTTCAAGACGATTCGTACGGTGCTGTTTACGGGCGAGCAGGCAGTGCCGGCCGCGGATCCGGAAGCTTCGCGACGGCCCAACGCGGCCGCGCCGTCGGCGCAAGCGGCCAGACAAGGGAAGTCCGCCGCCATCGGCTTCTGATTGCTTCCTCCCGAGAACACAAGGTAGTAATGTACTGGACCGGAGGTTTGCCCGCGAGTGGACCGCTCCGGCGTACTAGTAAATTTGGTACGATGCTCTGATCCGAGTTGCAGGACCATCACGTCATTGCGGCACTCCGGCGCCCCGAATATGCTGGGTCGTGCCTCGAACGACATTGCCTCTGATTGCCCTGGCCCTCACGGTAACCGTACCCTTCGCCGCCGATGTTCGGTCAGGTTATTACCGCGGCAGACACGTGCAATTCGTCGATCGCGGCGGCCTCGCGATTATCGATGGCGACGTTATAGCGGGAACTGCGGAACAAGTGGAACATGCGGCGGCAACACAAACCGCAACTGTGAAACCTGACGCGGCGGTGGTGGCATCAGGGACGCAGCTCTGGCCGGGCGGAGTGATCCCGTACACGCTCGATCCGAATTTTCAACCGGATCAGGAGCAGAGCATTCAGTCGGCGATCAATCAGTGGAACACGAACACACCGATCCAACTGCAGCGGCGCACTTCACAAGAAAACTACGTGGAGTTTGTGCTGGGCGGTCCAGGATCCGTATGTTCTTCCGCCGTAGGCATGACCGGCGGCGCGCAGGAAATCGTGCTGCCCACATCGTGCGCCACCGGCGACATTATTCATGAGATCGGCCACACCGTCGGACTGTGGCACGAAACGGAGCGGTCCGACCGGAATCGCTACGTCACCATTCGCTACGAAAACATCGACCGCGAATCGATTACGAATTTCGACGAAGCGCCCGCGGGCGAGCAGAACCCTGGGCCCTACGACTTCAACTCGATCATGCATTACGGGGCCTATGATTATTCGGTTGACGGCGTGTCGGTGTCCATCGAGACGGTTCCCGCGGGCATACCTATCGGACAACGCGTTTCTCTTTCCGCCGGCGACATTGCCGCGGTGCAGGAATTATACGGTGCGCCTTCCGGCCTCGTGACCATCGCCACCACGCCGAGCGGTCTTCAGGTAATGCTGGATGGCGCGATAGTGAGCGACGGCACCTCGTTCGCGTGGACTGCCGGCTCGCGTCACCGGGTGGAAGCGCTCGATGTGCAGGGCAGCGGGCCGATTCGCTATATCTATGGATCGTGGAGCGACGGAGGACCAAAGACGCACGAGTTCATCGCGTCGGCCGCCACGCCGGTGATCACCGCTAATTATGTGCGGCAGCGTCTGCTCACGCCGAGCGTGTCGCCGGCAAGTGCAGGTTCGGTTTCTGTGTATCCGGAATCGCAGGACGGTTACTACACAGAGCGCTCGTGGATTCAGCTCACGGCTCAGCCGGTGGCGGGATACAACTTTCTGGATTGGTCGCTGACGCCGTCGACTGGCGCTAATCCGAAATTCCTGATCGCGAATCAGCCGCTGGCCATTACCGCCTACTTCACAGCTTCGCCGGTGACGACGGTCACCTCAACACCAATTGGCATGACCGTGGATGTGGACGGGCTTCCGGTTTCAACGCCGAGGAACTTTGCATGGGGAGCCGGAGAGACGCACGTGCTTAGCCCGGCGGTAACGGCTCTCGAGGATTCGGTCCGCTTCACGCTAAGCGATTGGGGCGACGGCAATGGGCCCACGAGGACGATAACGGCAACGCAGGGTTCGGCTTCGTTCACGGCTGTGTTCACGGTGCAATACAAACTGCTGGTGTCGAGCAACGTTCCGGTGGAGGTGACGCCTTCCTCGATCGATGGTTTTTACGATCAGGGCGCCGCCTTGCACCTGAGCGCTTCGACTGCGGCCGATATGCTGGTTTCCTGGTCCGGCGATCTTTCAGGTTCGGTGAATCCGGCGGTGGTGACGATGAACGCGGAAAAACTGATCTGGGGTCTCGGACTCTCCGGCGATGCGGCAGCGGCGGTGACGGTGGTGAACGGAGCGAGTTTGCAGCAGACCTCGATTTCGCCGGGCGAGATGGTGACGCTCTATGCGCCGGGCGCGAACGCGAGCACGATCGTCACGCCGTTGGACGCCCCATCGAAAGGTGCGGGAAACGCAGTGTTATTTGACGGCGTTCCGGGCGAGATCGTGTATTCGTCGCCGACGCAGATCACGGCCATCGTTCCCGCTGAAGCCGGCGCGAGAACGTCGTCACAGATAATGGCCCAGTGGGGAGCGGGTCCGGTGATGCAGGCGAACGTTCCGGTGGCCGTCACTTCGCCGGGTCTGTTTACGA
>JBEKFB010000351.1:0-4391 GCA_050013535.1 Bryobacteraceae bacterium
GTCCCGTTCGCGATACTGTTGGCGATCTTTGGGGCCGACGTGTTCGAGCCAACCGTGTTGTTGTTATTGGTTAAGGATTCCAGCCATTGCAGGGCAGCGTTGCCCGCAGTGCCGGCGATGGACGAAATGGACATTCGTTTTTCTCCTCACTCATGGGTGTTCGGATTGAGTATCCGCTCCACCTGATCTTTCCATCGGCGAGATCCTGCAAAGGAACCATGCAAACACTGTAAAGGTCTGTAAGGTTTTCTACTGCTTTTTCGGCCATGGGAATACCCCGGTTGCGCGAACAGGCCCAACATCAACGCCTGTGAATGAGCCACAGTACGAGGGACACGACTACGCTCAGCAGAATGCAGGTGACGATTGGGAAGTATAAGACACCGTTACGGCCGCGTATGACGATGTCGCCGGGAAGCCGGCCGAACCGGACGGGCAATCGGCCTCCTATCAGAAAAAGAAGACCGAGGACGATCAGCAGAGCGCCCGCGACAATCAGGGTACGGCCGATGTTCACACCGAGTATGTACGTCCGCGATGCGCACCGATCAGGATCTGGAACAACCGATGAGCGATCAGCTCATGCAGGGTGAGCATCTCGCGATTGGCTTCGAACACGGCCTGGGCGTCGTGACTGTTCAATACGCCGCCGCCCGCTTTGAGGGCCTCAGTGGCTTCCTTAATCACCGGGTCGGACTGAACCTCGCCGGCCATTTCCCAAAGCGTGATGAAGCGGTCTACCGCGGTGGGGAAGCTCATGGAGAACACGCCGGAGTTGCTGGTGGTGCGCGGCGGTTTGTAGTCGAGGTTGAACGGCCCGTTGTAATTGTAGGTGCGCAGGAGCACGAAGATGTTCAGCCAATCGAGCGGGTTCACCAGACCGATGGCGATATCGACATCGTGCTTCAGCCGATAGCCATCGTTAATGTCCATGTGCCACAGCTTGCCGCACATTAACGCACGGGCCAGCGAAGCTCGCGGCGCGCCACCCCACATCAGCTCATGCAGGTATTCCGGATTCAGGCCAACCATCTCAGGGTGCGTGAGCAGCCCGGAGGAGATCCAGGCCAGCATGGCGTCGCTGGTTGGCAGCAGAATTTCCGCCTGCGGCTCGAACGGCTTGGCCTCCATGCAGTGTTTCAGCGTGGGCCGGTTGTATTTCTTCGCGATGGCAATGTCGGCCTCACAAGCGGCGTTGAGGCCCTCGGCGTACCATTTCAGCGTCTGTAGTTCGTCCACGGCGCCCTGTGTAAAATATCCCAGCGATCCGGGCCAATAGACGGCGAATTGCGCGCCCAGTTCGTGGCCGATAGCCACCGTGTTTTCGAGACGCCACTTCGCATAGGAGCGAATATCCGGCGATTCGGATGCCGGGCTGGTGGCGAAAACACCGTGATGGAACGTCTCGGTGGTGACCATCGAGCACTTCAGGCCGTTCTCGTTCAGCGACGCCTTAATGCGCGCGACAATGCGTTCCTGCTCTTCGTTGCCCAGCGCGCTGTAAGGAACGACGTCGGTATCGTGCGTGGTCCAGTAGCCGATGCCGATCTTCGCGAATTCGCGGATCACTTCTTCGAAGGTGACCGGATTTCGTGTGGGCGCATGGAACAGCGCGTGGCCTTCGTAAGCGGCCGCCCACTGGGGTCCGGAGATGTAGTATTTGCGCCTAGTCTCGGGCGAGTAGGCGCCGCCACAGGCGTTGGTCAGCCGCTCGACAAGGGCTTGCTGTTTACTTGGTGGAATGGGAGGCATATGCGAAGTATAAGGATACCGCCATGATACACTTCCGCCATGGGGGCCACCTCACCGACGAAAACCGTTTCCGTTGACGAATACCTGTCGAATCCCGAGTACAGGCATTCGGAGTATGTCGACGGCGAAGTGGTGGCGCTGAACGTGGGAACTCAAGATCACGGAAGTATTCAAGTCAATTGTGGCTTCTTCTTCAAGCAATACTTTCTTGCCAACCCGATTGGTTACGCCGCCGCGGAGCTGCATTGCAGACTGACCATCGGTGGGCGGGAGCGGTACCGATTGCCGGATGTCGCCGTGGTGCTGGGCGAGCGCGCACGGGGCGCGCAATATCTGGACCGTGCACCCGATTTCGTCATCGAGATACGTTCGCCCGAAGATTCGATGCCGTTCCTTACCCGCAAAATGCGCGATTACTTCTCGAACGGCACTCGCCTCGCGTGGCTGGTCCTTCCTGAAGAGCAGACCGTCATGGTCCTGACGCCCGACGGCCCGCCCGACTCGTTCGGCGTCGGCGAAACGCTGGATGGCGGAACAGTGCTGCCCGGCCTCTCCGTCGCGGTCGCCGATCTCTTCGTCTAAGCCGCCACGTTGATACAATCCTCGACAGATGCCCGAGGAGAAGGTTTTTTCACCCAGTAGTGAATTTGTAACAAAGGCCCGCGTGCAAGGCATGGAGGGTTATCGCGCCCTCTACGACCGAGCGAAAGATCGCCCCGAAGAATTCTGGGGCCAGCTTGCCGAGCTCGAGCTGCACTGGTTCCAAAAATGGACCCACGTGTTCGAATGGGCGCCGCCCAACGTGAAATGGTTCGTCGGCGGGAAGCTCAACGTCTCATACAACTGCCTCGACCGCCATCTGGAAGACCGTGCCGAGAAAACCGCCATCCTGTGGATCGGCGAGCCCGGCGACCGCCGCGCCATCACCTATCGCGAATTGCACCGGCTGGTCTGCCGCTTCGCCAATGTCCTGAAGGGCCGCGGCCTCAAAGCCGGCGACCGCGCCATCATCTATATGCCCATGGTCCCCGAGGCCGCTATCGCCATGCTGGCCTGCACGCGGCTCGGCGTCATCCACTCGGTGGTCTTCGGGGGCTTCTCCGCTGAAGCTCTCAAGGCGCGCATTCAGGATCTGGACGCCCAAGCCGTGATCACCGCCGACGGTGGCTGGCGGCGTGGGCGCGAAGTGAAGTTGAAGGGCGCGGTGGATGAGGCGCTGACAGAGTGCCCATCGGTTACGAACGTCATCGTGCTCAAGCGCACCGGTTCGGACATTCCCATGCAATCCGGCCGCGACCACTGGTGGCATAAGCTTGACGAGCACGCCTACGACGAGTGCCGCGCCGTCGAGCTCGATTCAGAGCACCCCCTCTACGTCCTCTACACGTCCGGCACCACCGGCAAACCCAAGGGCATTCTGCACACCACAGCCGGCTATTTGCTGGGCGTGACCATGACCACGAAGTGGGTTTTCGACCTGCGCGAGGACGACATCTACTGGTGCTCGGCCGACATCGGCTGGGTCACCGGCCACAGCTACATCGTCTACGGGCCGCTCTCCGCCGGCGCCACAACGGTGATGTACGAAGGCGCGCCCGACCACCCGCAATGGGACCGCTGGTGGCAAATCATCGAGACCGAAAAAATCACCATCCTCTACACGTCGCCCACCGCGATTCGCGCACTGATCCGCCAGGGTGACCAGTGGCCCGAGAAGCACGATCTCTCCAGCCTGCGCCTGCTTGGCTCCGTTGGTGAACCCATCAATCCGGCGGCGTGGGAATGGTATCACCGGGTGATCGGCAAAGGCCGCTGCCCCATTGTGGACACGTGGTGGCAAACCGAAACCGGGGCCATCATGATCGCGCCCATGCCCGGCGCGGTGCCGCTGAAACCGGGGTCGGGAACACTGCCCATGCCCGGCGTTCTGCCCGAGATCGTGGACCTCAACGGTACGCCAGTGGGAACGGACCGCGAGGGCTTCCTCATCATCCAGCGGCCGTGGCCCAGCATGATCCGCACCATCTGGGGCGACCCCGAGCGCTACGTGCAGCAATACTGGAGCCGTGTGCCGGGCGCATATTTCACCGGCGACGCCGCGCGCCGTGATGCCGACGGCTATTACTGGGTGCTGGGCCGCGTGGACGACGTCATGAATGTGAGCGGGCACCGGCTGAGCACCATGGAAGTGGAATCGGCGCTGGTGAAGCATCCCGCGGTGGCCGAAGCGGCGGTGGTGGGCAAACCGCACGAGATCACCGGCCAGGCCGTGTGCGCGTTCGTCACCCTGAAGAAGGGCGACCACGACCCCGAACAACTCGGCAAAGATTTGCGGCAATGGGTAGCGCACGAGATCGGCGCGTTCGCGCGTCCTGAAGAGATTCGCTTCACCGAGGCACTGCCCAAGACGCGCAGCGGAAAAATCATGCGCCGGCTGCTGCGTGAGATTGTCACCACGCACAGCGTCACCGGCGACGTAACTACACTGGAAGATATGACGGTGGTGACCAATCTGGCTTCCCAGCACGACGAGGATTAGAAGTGGCCTGCAACATCTGCGTCACCTGCGGCACGCAGTACGCGGATACCGAACACCCGCCGGGGCATTGTGAAATCTGTGAAGACGATCGGCAGTTCGT
>JBEKFB010000352.1:0-4911 GCA_050013535.1 Bryobacteraceae bacterium
CGCTCCCACAACGGCTGGTTCTGAAATTGGAAACCCATGGGAAAGACTATACGTTAATTGAATGAAGGTCTATACTTGAACCAGGTCGCGCGCGGAGAACCCATGGCAAGACGAATCCTCTCCCTCCTTTTCGGTGTGATGTTTGCGGCGGCGCTGAACACACCCGGTTTCGCTGACAACAAAGAGACCGACCCCGACCAGATCGGCAACCGCGATGTGGGCAAGGGCGTGAACTTCTACTCTCTCGAAAAAGAGATCGCCATTGGCAAGCAGCTCGCCCAGCAGGTGGAAAAAGAGGCGAAAATCATCGACGACCCGGTAATCGCCGAATACGTGAACCGCGTGGGCCAGAACCTGGTGCGGAACTCGGACGCGAAAGTGCCCTTCACCATCAAGGTGATCGACGGCGAGGAAGTGAACGCATTCGCGTTGCCCGGCGGATTCTTCTTCGTGTACTCGGGTCTCATCATGAAAGCGGACACGGAAGCGGAGCTGGCTGGGGTAATGGCGCATGAGATCGGTCATGTAGCCGCTCGCCATGGAACTCGTCAGGCGACACGTGGTGAAATCGCCAACCTGGCTACAATTCCTCTGTGGTTCATGGGCGGTTGGGCGGGTTATGGCGCACGTCAGGCAGCCAGCGTGCTGATCCCCATGGGCTTCCTGCAGTTCTCTCGCGCCTTTGAGGCGGAAGCGGATCTGCTGGGTCTTGAGTACATGTACAAGGCCGGCTACGACCCGACGGCGTTCGTCGACTTCTTCGAGAAGATCCAGGCGCTGGAAAAGAAGAAGCCCGGCACCATGAGCAAGGTCTTCTCCACGCACCCGCCGACCGATGACCGCATCAAGATCGCCCAGGAGCACATCCAGATGTACCTGAAGGCGAAGCCTGAGTATGTGGTGACCACGTCGGAGTTCAACGACGTGAAGGGCCGCCTGATGGCCATGCACAACCGGCGCAAGATCGACCAGAAGGACGTGAACAAGCCGACGTTGCGCCGTACACCGGGCTCCGGCACGGGCACGGTGGATCCCGATGAAGGCGGAAAAACCGGCACGGGCGACGATGACGACCGCCCGACGCTGAAGCGCCGTCCCAGCGACGATCAGTAGAGTTTCCTCCTCCCGCAACCACCTGGCCCGCGATTCATCGGAGTCGCGGGCCTTTTCATATAGAATCGCAGTGGTGTCTTTGTCTCTCCGGCTGCGCTGGGTGGCCGTCACTGTTTTCGTTTTCTCGGCAGCTCTGAACTATCTTGATCGCCAGATCCTGGCCACCATGGTGGACGTCTGGCGCACCGCTGGCCCCGCGTCACCCGCGAACCCCGGCTTTGCGATGGATTACGCGAGCTACGGAGTCCTGCTGTCGGTGTTCTCTGTCGCCTACGCGCTCAGTGCGCCGTTCATGGGATGGTTTCTGGATCGCGTCGGCCTGAACCTGGGCATGTCGGTGTCGGTGGCTGTGTGGGCGGTAGCAAGTCTTGGTACGGGCACGGTTCACACGTTTCACCAACTGCTCTATTGGCGTGTGCTGCTGGGGGTGGCGGAGGCGGCCGGTGTTTCCGCGCAAGCGAAAATTAGCGGGATGTACCTGCTGCCGGAGGAGCGGGCACTCGGCGCGGCAGCGCAACAACTGGGCCTGACAATCGGTGCCGGCCTGGCGCCAGCCTTTACGGTGTTCTTCTCCTATGGCTATTCGTGGCGCTGGACGTTCTTCGCCGCCGCTGTGGCGAGCCTGGTCTGGATTCCCGTGTGGCTGGCAACAACACGCGCGATACCGGCGGCGGTGGAGCAAGGAAGCGGCGCTCCCGCTACGGGCACAACCGGATCGCAGATTCGAGATCCTCGGCTGTGGGCGCTGATGGCTGCTAACGCGCTCGGGATGACGCTCTATAGCCTGTGGACCAACTGGGCGCCGCCGTACCTGGTGCGCGTGCATCACCTCACGCCTCCGCGGGCGGCACACTATACGTGGGCGGTACCGGTGGCGGCGTGGCTGGGCGCGTTCACGGGCGGGGCACTATCATGGCGATGGATTCGCCACGGGACGAGCGCGGTGGCGGCGCGGAAGCGCGCCTGCCTGACCGGTTCGGCGCTGGCGGTGATCACGTCCCTGATCCCGCTAACGCCGACGCCACTCACCGCCACCATCGGCATGTCGCTCAGCCTGTTCCTCGTGGCGGCGTGGAGCACGAACCTGTACACGATACCCGTTGATCTCTACGGCTCGGCACGCGCGGCCTTCGGCGTTTCGGCTCTGGTGTTTTCGTATGGAGCCATGCAGGCGCTGGTTTCGAAGCCGCTGGGACTGTGGATTGAACACTCCGGTTTCACACCGGTGTGCCTTGCGCTCGCGACCTTGCCGCTCGTCGGGACACTGCTGGTTTATTGGCAGGTGCCTTCAGAACGGCTGGGCCGGTAGTGGCGGCGAGGCTTCGAACAGGGCTTTCACGCCGGGGCGGTTGAGCACGATGATAGTGCAAACGCCAACCGCCGTACCCCATGGGACGCTCAGGCATGTGAGCGCAGCCACGACAATGCAGAACACGTGGTGGCGATGTTGCGCCAGGTTGCGTCCGGTGAAGAAGGTCAGCAAAGCAACGCTAACGCCGATAGCGACGATCAGGATTCCAAGCCCCAGGAATATCAATCCCACGATTGGCGGTGGGGACTTGGGGCCGGCCGGGATCATAGTGAATATCGTTCCCATCATGACCATCCAAAGCGTGGCGAAAAGTGTGCCCACGCCGCTCATGCCCGCAAGGACATAGTATGCAAACTTCAGGAGCCGCAGGTGCTCCAGGTCGCGATCCACCATCTCATTCATCGCGGTGTCCTTTGACGTGACTCATTCTATCCAGGATGAAAGACCAATGCGCCCAGGCCATCTATACTCATAGGTATGGCGACGCTGGTCAGCCTCAGTACACCCGCCACGCTCGATTCGGCCATTCTCGAAGCGAAGGGGCAGAAGCTGCTGGAGAACCTGCGCGCGCTGGGACGTGTGCTGGTTGCTTATTCCGGTGGAACCGATTCCGCGTATCTCGCCTGGGCTGCGACACAGGCGCTCGGCGAGAATGCCGTCGCCATCACGGCCGATTCCGCCTCCATCCCCGAATCACACAAGCGCGATGCCGAGCGCTTCGCCCGCGACAACGGGATTCGGCACGAGTATATCGCCACAAACGAGTTCGAAAATCCCGATTACGTGAAGAACGCGCCCGACCGCTGCTTCCACTGCAAGGACGAGCTGTTCACCTGCCTCACCGAAGTGGGCCGGGCGCGCGGCTTCGAGCACATCGTCTATGGCGTGAACATGGACGACCTGGGCGATTACCGCCCTGGCCAGAAAGCCGCGAAGATTCACGAGGTGAAAGCACCTCTGGTGGACGCCGGGCTCACCAAAGCCGAAATTCGCGAGCTGTCGCGCATTGCCGGCCTTGAAACCTGGGACCGGCCCGCGTCAGCCTGCCTTAGTTCGCGCATTCCCTACGGCACGCCGGTTACGAAGGAGAACGTAAAGACTGTGGAACAGGGTGAAGAAGCGATTCGCGCACTCGGCTTCCGCCAGTTCCGGGTACGCTTCCACGGCGATCTGGTGCGCATCGAAGTTGCGCCCGACGAACTGGACCGTGCGCTCACCGCTGAAATGGCGCAGGCTTTCACGGCGATCTTCAAGCCTCTCGGCTTCCACTATGTGACGCTGGACCTGGAAGGTTATCGCCAGGGTTCATTGAACGCGGCGATAGGACATTAGATCCGATCCACCACCAGAAACTGCTCGAACTTTCCATTCGGCATTATATAGATATTCAGCTGCACGGTCTTCTTTTCGAACTGTGCTTCGTAGGTGCGATGCGTCATGCCGCCGCGAAGCTGCTCGGAATGCTTCGTCACGGAGACAAGCTTGCCCAGAGGCGTAAGCGAAGCCCGGTAATCCCCCAGC
This sequence comes from Bryobacteraceae bacterium, assembly GCA_050013535.1. Taxonomy (GTDB): domain Bacteria; phylum Acidobacteriota; class Terriglobia; order Bryobacterales; family Bryobacteraceae; genus CAWACP01. The sequence goes on from JBEKFB010000352.1 coordinate 3,947, forward strand.
GCGACGTCCTCGAAATACGAATTCGCGTTGCTTGTGAAGAGCGCGCGGTCGATGTGACCCTGCTGCAAACCTTCCAGCACTTCGCGCACGCGGCGCAGTTCGGGTTCCGGAGCGAGATCGGAACCATTGCCACTCGCGAACACCAGCCTGGCGATCTGATCGGCCAGCGGACCCGTGAGACTCAGCGCGTCCTGATTCGACAGCGCTACAACCGCATCGCCCTTCGCGGGGAACAACTCGTTCTTCGCGAGAAAGCCGGAGACTTCGCCACCATGGGAAATCTCCGCGACGCCGTCGAGATCGCCGAGCGACAGGCCCAGTGCATAATGTGTGGGCTTGCCATCCTTCAGCTTCACTTCGCGGGTGAACTCAATCCACGAATGCGCATTGAGGATGCGCCAGCCCAGGCCCTCGCGCAACGCGGGACGGGGCGGTCCCAGAGCATAGCGGGTATAAGCAGTGGCGTCATCGGAGTTCGGCGCGGCGAAGCAGTCGCCTGCGCTGGTCATGCTTAGGGGACGAAAGATTTTCTCATCAAGAAGTTTAAATAATGGCTCGCCGGAAACCTTCTCAACAATCTCGCCCGCGGCGACGTAGTTGGTGTTGCTGTACTGCCAACGTGTGCCCGGTTCGAAATCGAGCTTCTTCTCCGCCCAGTCCTTGAGGATGGCCTGCGGCGTGATGGGCTTGGTCCATTCGGGAATCATGTAATCCTGCGGCGCGTAGTCTTCGTAGCCGGAAGTGTGCGAGAGCAGCTCGCGAATGGTGATCTCGCCGGCGCGCGTGAGTTGCGGAAGATATTTCGAGACCTTGTCGTCCAGCGAAACCTTGCCTTGCTCCTGGAGCAACAGCAGAGCCGTGGCCGTGAACTGCTTGCTCACCGACCCGATGGCGTAGCGCGTGGTGGCATCAGCCGTCTTGTCCTGCGCGAGATTGGCTTTGCCGAAAGCCTTGGCGTAGACGAG
>JBEKFB010000353.1:0-4343 GCA_050013535.1 Bryobacteraceae bacterium
CGGCAAGAGCGCACCGCGGCCGAAGCAATCCGGCTGGCAGGGTAAACCCCATGCGGAGCAAGACCAAATAGGAGGGGAGGAGCGGCCCGCTCTGTTCGACCCTCGGGTAGGTCGCTGGAGCCAGTCAGCAATGGCTGGCCTGGAGGAATGGTTGCCGCCCCGGTGACGGGGTACGGAAACCGGCTTACAGCCCACGGCTCCGAAATTCTCTGGATACGCGGCGGCAGCCGCGTCCAGAAGGGCTTGGTACGGCCTCTGGCCAGGTACCACGCTACAATGCCATATATGCGATTTCTTCTCCTTGCCCTGGTGTGTTCGCTCGGTTTCGCAGCCGAGCCGGCGGCGAAGTCCGCGTTCGACAAACCTACCCTCGAAGACTACGTGCGGCATTTGCTGGTGTTCGCGCCGGGCGTGCAGGTGAAGATCGACGATCCCATGCCTTCAGCCATAGCAGGGCTTAAGAAAGTGGCGATGCACGTCAGCTTTGGACCTAATGAGGAGACTCTGGAGTTTTTCGTTAGCAACGACGGCCGCTACCTGATCAACATCACGCAGGGCGGAGTATTCGACGTCACGAAGGACCCGTTTCAGGAAAACCTGGAAAAGCTGAACACCGCCGGCGCTCCCACCTTCGGCACGCCCGGCGCGCCCATCTCGCTGGTCGTTTTCAGCGACTTCGAGTGCCCGCAGTGCAAGATGGAAGCCGAAGCGCTGCGCAAAGAGCTGCTGGCGGCCTTCCCCACTCAGGTTCGCCTCTACTACAAGGATTTCCCGCTGGAATCTCTGCACCCCTGGGCCAAGGCCGCCGCCGCTACGGGACGCTGCGTGCTGCAACAGGGCCAGGATCACTTCTGGAACTACTATGACTGGGTGTACGCGAATCAGGGCGACATTAAACCTGACAACTTCCGCTCTAAGGTGGATGATTTTGCAAAGAACGAGAAGCTCGACCTGATGCAGTTCGGCCGTTGCATGGATAATCCCGCAGTCGCCGGTGCCGAAGTGGACAAGGATATCGCCGAGGGCAAAGCACTCAATCTGGACGCCACGCCGACCATTTTCGTGAATGGCCGGAGGCTGATGGGCGCGTACCCGTGGGATAACCTCAAGGCCATTATTCAGGCCGACCTCGATTACCAGAAGACCCACCCTGCCACCGCTCTGAACACCACCGCTTCCGCAACCGACGAGAAGTGCTGCGAAGTGACCATCCCCACCGCGCTGAAGAAGTAAGGCGCTCCCGCACTCCCCGCCGTGGAAAGGGCGGCATCTCGGGTAAAGCACCCATAGCGCCGGACGGCCGCTCCATTGGAGAATCGAGTGAATGGAGCGCTGCGCAAAGCCTGGCCGAATGGTACGGGGGCCTCAAACCACAGGGGTACTGGAGAACCGGCCCTGTTCGGACCAGCAAATTGAGGCGTCAGTACTGCTGACGGAACGGTGGCAAAAACCGATACTGGGTCTGCCATGATAGCCCCATCAAACGAGTTCGCCGCCACCCTGAATGCCGACGCTTTCACGCTTCCGCCCCTGATTCTGCACCCGTTTTCCGATGCAACCGGTCCCTCACGTCTGGTGGAGAGTTCACGGGCCAGCCTCATGCTGAATGGCCTGCTTCCCAATGGCGAGTTCACCGGCGACGAACTGGAGCGCCGCCTAATGGACGGCCGGTACTGCGAGATGCGGATGGTCTATTACGTCGGACGCGATATTGTGCGTTGGATGGAGCAGTGCCTGGACGCCGCCTCGCGGAGTGCCGAGGCCTTCCCCACCGGCCTGACTATGCAGAGCTTCGCGGCTTACCTGGTGCAGAATTCGCCCGAAGGCGTGCAGGACAAACTGCGCAAGTGGGGCGTCAACGATTACCGGTCGATTTTCGCCCGAGGCATCGCGCTCAACGTGATGTTCGCCGAAGCGCCCGTGCGCGGCCGTCTCAGCGACGAGTTTGTCCGCAATTATCACCGCTATGCGGACCAGATTTTCCAGACCTATCAAACCCAGGCCACCTGGGAATCCATCGACCCACGCCGGGTGAACTTTGAGCTGTTCGCCTCCGGCGAGTATTCACGGATGCTGGAACAGTCCTGGGGCGAATAAGCCGCCTCGCTATCTCGTGAGTTCTATCCTGTGAGGTGATGATCTGGTCGGCCATTGGCGCCGCCGGGCTCGCCCTTGCGGTAATGTTGGGAGCGTTCGGCGCACACGCTCTGCGAGCACGTCTTGACGCGTACTCGATGAGCATCTGGGAACGCGCCGTTTTCTATCACTTCGTGCACATGCTCGGGCTGTTGGTTGTTCCGCTGTTTGAGCGGGCGGGCGCGCTGTCGCGCGTAGCCCGAACGTGGATTTGCTGGCTGTTGCTGGCTGGCGTCGTGCTCTTTTGCGGAAGCCTCTACACTCTTGCGTTGACCGGCGTTCGCACACTCGGCGCAGTCACTCCTTTCGGCGGCCTTTCTTTCATCGCCGCGTGGCTGGTGCTGGCCGTGGCACTACTACGCGGGTCGCGTTAAAGGCCTGATCGCCAGATTCACCACGATCATCGCCACCGAAAACACTGGCAGGATGAGCAATGCACTGCCCAGCGATGCCCGCCCGGCAATGTACCCAATGATGGGCGAGCTCACCGCCAAACCGATCCAGCCACAGGTGATGGCAAACCCCATGGCCGTGGCCGTGCGCACGCGGAAAACGTCGCCGACAATGGCCAACACGGTGGGGAACACGGGCGCCATAGCCAGTCCGGCACAGAATACGGCGATCCAGGCTACGGTTGGGTCGGTGGTTCGCAACATCAGGTACGTGGTGGCGGCCATCAGGATGGCTGAGGCCAGCGTCACGTTCAGCGAAGAGACCTTGATGAGAACCCGCGAGACCACGAGGCGCCCAAAGAGCAGGCCCAGCGCGAACCCGAAAGAGACGATATCGAGCGCGCGTCCCTCGGGCACCCCTCGGCCGATGAGGTATTTATTCAGCCAGTTCCACACCCCCACTTCGCAGGCGACATAGAGAAAGAGAAAGAGTGCCAGCAAATAGAGAACTGGCCTGGTGTAGACGGCGCCCTCTTCGACGGCCGTTCCAGCCCCCGTGTTCCGGGGCGCGGGCATTTTCGTGGCGATGCTGGCCAGCAAGGTGATCGTGGTGAGAACGGCAGCCAGATAACAGAGCCGCACCGGATCGCCACCCAGCAGATGGGCCATAATGAACGGCGTGGCGAAGCCTCCCAGCCCGAAGAACAGATTCGAAATGTTCATCACCGATGCCCGGCGGGCTTCGCTTACATCGCTGGCAAGCGCGTTTGCGCCGGTCACTACGATGCCGCCACCGATGCCCAGCAAGAGGAAGAAGGCCATCAGCAGGCGTGGGTCCGCCGCGGCATTCGGCAGAATGAACAGCGCTACCGCGATGAGCGCCAGGCCGAGCAGGAGGGCCACTTTCTTACCGCGTTTATCGATGAGCGGTCCCACGGAGACCGAAGCAATCACCAGTCCGATCGCTTGCGCAAAGGCAACGGAGCCGTTTTGCGCGTCAGTGAGATGAAACGTCGGCATCAGCGTGCCGAGCATGGCGGCAGTCACGCCGTACACGAAGAGCGCGAGGCTCGCGGCGAGGATGAGCATGGACGCTATTCTATTTCAGCCGGCCGATGCCGCGCGCAGTGCCCTGATTTTCGGCTCGCGGCTCTTCGGGCTGTCGAGGCTGAACGAGCGTGCGTCGCCCAGTTGATCGCGAACGAAGTGCTCGGTATCGCGCACGGATTTTCGCAGAGCCGCGTCGTCACCTATGAAAGACACCCAGACGATGGAACTGCTCGCGGGATCGTACTCCCAGAGACCCACCAGGCGGCCTCGATCGACAATGGCGTGACTCGGCAAATACGCGACGCTGCCGAGCGTGCAGGCGCCTTTCTCGGTCAGCGCCTTTCGATCGAGATCCGCGGAAGCCAGCATGTCTTTCAGGTCCCGGTGCAACAGCGCGAGCCCGTCGAGGCTGCTTACCAGCATATATTGCGGCTTTTTCGGTGCGCGGAATTTCTCCCACGCCTCGCGATGCTCGGGCAACAGCAGCCGTTCGGACCCTTTCTCCACCGGTTCCAGACGCAACGGCTCAACGACGGGTTTGGCCGCCTTGGCTCCGAGGGCCGAAAACGACTGGAACTCAGCCATGGTCGCCGGTCCGATCCATCCGAAAAAGAGCCGGGCCAAAGACGCGAAGCACTCGTCCGCGCCGAGCTTGAAACCGTTCAGGGGATTCGGCCGCCATCGCGTGTAGCGATAGCGCTGCTGATCGAGCCGTCCATTCACAGGCACGCGGCGAATTTCGCCTTCCGATTGCAGCCGCTCCAG
>JBEKFB010000354.1:0-4273 GCA_050013535.1 Bryobacteraceae bacterium
TTGTTAACTGAGTAAGATGCGAGCACCTGACTGCCGGGTACTCCGGCGGTGTAAAAACCGAAGAAAGGATTGTAACCTGTTACAGGTATCACTGTTGGCTGCGTAAATTCCTGATAAACATGGTAGAGACCGCCACCGCCGATGACATAAAGGTCGACAGGATGCTTCGGTGTGAGATGGACAATGGGATCCACTGTGGCGGACAAGACGTGAACGTCCCCGCCAGGGTACCCCAGACTGCTCAGCGCGCCGCTGCTGATTCCGAGATCGTCAAATTCAGCTTGAACTTTTGTCCCGAAATACGCGGAAAAGTTATAGCCAACACCTCCCTGGATATTCCAGCCGGTATTCAGATTACTTCCCGTAGTTCCCAGAGGTGTTGTGAAGCCGCCTCCGATATCTGCCGTAAAGTGCGGTACCTCCTGAGTGAAAGCCGGGCTCGAAAGCAGCAGGCAGGAAAAACAAGTCAAAGCGAGTTTCATGGTGCATTCCTCGCTGTTTAGATGACCATGGGAGAGGCAGTGTTTCGTCTGAGAGGCAGTGTTTCGTCTGAGAGAAGGATCGGGGCCGAATAGACCGACCCCGCCCATGCGCTAACGAAATGTTACACGAATTCTTAGAAACGCTTGGCTATTTCCGCCCAATTGACCACGCTCCACCACGCGGCAATATACTCGGCCCTGCGGTTCTGATATTTCAAGTAGTAGGCATGCTCCCAAACGTCCAGCCCGAACACCGGCTCGATACCATCCATTAACGGACTGTCCTGATTGGCGGTGGAAGTGATCTCCAGCTTGTCACCTTTCTTAACCAGCCAGGCCCAGCCGGAGCCAAAACGGCCCATCGCGGCAGCGGCGAACTTCTCCTTAAACGTGTCGAAGCTGCCAAACGTGCCCGCGATCGCTTCGCCGAGCTTGCCGGAAGGCGCACCCCCGCCGCCGTTTTTCATGATCTGCCAGAACATGCTGTGGTTTGCGTGGCCGCCGCCGTTATTGCGAACGGCCGTGCGGATGCCCTCGGGAACCCGACTGAGGTTACCGGCGAGTAACTGCTCTACGGTTTTTCCCTGCAGTTCGGGAGCGGATTCGAGAGCCTTGTTCAGGTTGGTTACGTACGCGCCATGGTGCTTGTCGTGATGAATCTCCATCGTTGTTTTGTCGATGTATGGCTCCAGCGCGTCGGCGGCATAAGGGAGCGGAGGAAGTTCAAATGCCATGAGTTGGTTCTCCTTTGTCCATGATAGGCGATGCGGCGGCCGAGTTCTTCGATTCGGACGAACTTACTCGAACCCGCCGGCTCTTTCAAACGCGCCCGCGAGCCGCAGCATGCCTGCCTCATCGAAATGGCGAGTGAGTATCTGCAGGCCTACCGGCAACCCCGCGGGCGTGTTTCCGCAGGGCACGCTCATGCAGGGCACACCCGCGAGCGAGCCGGTGATGGTGTAGATATCGGCGAGATACATGTCCCAGGGGTTGTCCATCTTCTCGCCCAGTTTGAATGCCGGAAAAGGTGACACGGGAGTTACAATCGCGTCAACCTGGCGGAACGCCTCTGAGAAATCACGCGCTACCAGCGCCCGCACTTTCTGCGCTTTCAAATAGTAAGCATCGTAATAACCAGCGCTGAGAACGTAAGTGCCCAGCATGATGCGCCGCTTCACCTCCGCGCCGAATCCCTCGCCGCGCGTGTTGCGATACATGTCGCTCAACGTCTCGCTGTGCTTCGATCGAATGGTGTAACGGACGCCGTCATACCGCGCGAGGTTAGCGCCGGCTTCTGCGGTGCAGATGACATAGTAAGTGGAAATCGCGTACTTCGTGTGGGGCATGGCGATGTCGCGCAATTCACATCCGAGCGATTTCAGAATCCCCCCGGCGCGCTCGATGCGATCGCCCACCTCCGGCCGCAAGCCTTCGAAGTATTCGCGCGGAATACCGATCTTCATGCCTTTCACCGGCCCGTTTAATGCAGCCACGTAATCGGGGACGGGAGCGAATGCCGAGGTCGCATCCATCTCGTCCCGCCCGGCAATTGTTTGGAGAAGCGCGGCGGCATCGCCCACCGTGCGGCCGAACGGACCAATGTGATCGAGCGAGCTGGCAAAAGCCACCAGCCCATAACGCGAAACCCGCCCGTAGGTCGGCGTCACGCCAACCACCCCGCAAAATGAGGCTGGCTCGCGAATGGACCCGCCCGTGTCGGAACCAAGCGCCACCACTGCCGTCCCCTGCGCTACCGCCGCCGCCGAGCCGCCGCTGGAACCTCCGGGAACGCGATCAAGCGCGCGCGGATTGCGCACCGGTCCGAAGGCCGAGTTCTCGTTCGACGACCCCATGGCGAACTCATCGCAATTCGTCTTGCCGATGATCAGCCCGCCGGCATTTTCGAGACGTGCCACCGCCGTCGCGTCGTAAGGCGGCGTGTAAGTCTCCAGCATCTTAGACCCGCAGGTAGTGCGCAGGCCCGCCGTGAGGATCACGTCCTTCACCGCAATCGGAACGCCGGCCAGTGGTCCTGGGTCGGCGCCACGAGCGAGCTTTTCGTCCACGCGGCGCGCTGCTGCAAGTGCGCGATCAGGAGAAAAACGCAGATAAGCTCCGGTTTTCGGATTCTCGGCTTCGGCGTGGTGTAGTGCGGAATCGGCCAGTTCGACGGCGCTGAACTCTCGCCCGCGCAATCCAGCCTGAATGCGCTCGACGCTGAGGCCTGCCACTTCCGCGCCGGTCATCGTTCAATCACCAGAGGAACCTTGAAACATCCCGCGGCGGCCAGTGGAGCATTGGCCGTGGCGAGTTCATTGCCAAGGGTTGGTCTCTCGCGATCTTCACGCAGCGTTGCGGTTTCCGGGGCGTCAAACAATACCTGCGACATCGGCTCCACGCCGCTGGTGTCCACTTCAATCAGTAAGTCGACGTGCGTAAGAATCTGGTCCAGCTCCACGGCCATCCGCTGCACCTCGACATCGGTGAGCCGAAGGTTGGCCAGATCGGCCACGTAGCAGACCTCTTTTTCGGTGATCTTCACGAAACAGCTTTCCTCCGCGACTGCTTGTAGAGGGTGCGAAAAATGGGATCGCGAATGCTGTCGGCCTCTACATCCGCAACGGAGGCTGCAACGGCCAACTGCGGTGGACGGCGCGGCGGACGCGGGACCACGCGAAATTCCAGTTCCTCCACAATGCCCGGTCCAACCACGGCACGAATCTTCGGCAGGATTTGCTCGCGCAATTGAAAGAGCTGCTTCTGCCAGACCGCGTCTTCGACCTCAATCACCAGGCGCGACCGCACCAGCCTGACCGCGTTCGTCCGCAACGCCAACCGTTCTCCCACTGCCGCGGGCCAGGCCGCGACCGCCAGCTCATCGGGCGAGAGATTGGCGCCACGAAGCTTCGCGAGAGATTTGCCGGCCCGTTCCATATCGCGTTGAAGCACCGATTTTAGCATCCGCTCATAGCGCGGTCGCTCTCGCAAACGGCGTGAAATGTTTCACACGGCGTGGCCGGTTCCAGCCCCGTCGTAATGCATCCTGTAAGTGTGAACCCGTTTCAGATCGTGAACGCGCCGCAGGCGAGAGATCCTGTGTGCGGCATGATGGTGGACCCGGCGCGCGCGGTGGCCGCCTTCGAGCACGATCATCACGTTTATCACTTCTGCGGGCTCCCCTGCTTCGCAAAGTTCCGCGCGGAACCGGACCGATATCTGGGAGGCGCGACAGCTTCAGCGATGCCAGGCGCCGCGGCTGAGTACACGTGCCCCATGCATCCCGAGGTGGTTCAGAGCGGACCTGGCGCATGCCCGCTATGCGGCATGGCGCTGGAGCCAAAGACGGTAAGTCTCGTGGACGAGGCGAATCCCGAACTCGACGATATGACCCGGCGCTTCAGGATTGCCGTCGTACTTACCGCGCCGCTGCTCGTGCTCGCCATGGCCGGGATGTTTGCCATACGTTGGCACGCCCCGGCCTGGGCGCAATTGATTCTGGCGACGCCGGTGGTGCTGTGGTGCGGCTGGCCCATTTTCGACCGCGCCTGGGCATCGGTGGTCCACCGCAGTCCGAACATGTTCACGCTGATCGGAATCGGCGCGGGTTCGGCGTACCTCTTCAGCATCGCGGTCACCTTCGCGGGCCGGTGGCTCCCCGGCGCGGAGGTTTATTACGAGCCCGCTGCGGTGATTGTCACGCTGGTCCTGCTTGGACAGGTGCTGGAATTGCGCGCGCGCAGCCGCACAGGCCAAGCCGTTCGTGCCCTCCTGGGGCTGACGCCGAAAACCGC
>JBEKFB010000355.1:0-4696 GCA_050013535.1 Bryobacteraceae bacterium
AGGAACCGGACCCGGAACCGGTTACGTCTCAATTCTTGCACCGCATGCGACCACTGCTCCGCTTGGCCACGTTCCCCGCGCTCCTGCTGGCGCCGCTGTGCGTGGGTCAGACCACGGGACATCATAAGAAGCCCGCCGCTCCTGCTGATGACCAATCGGCGTGGCCTCTGACCAGCATGACCGTGGAAGGGAACCACGCCTGGACTCCTGAACAGATCCTGAAGGTCGCGGGGCTTCGCATCGGCCAGACCGTATCGAAACCGGCCTTCGAAGCTGCCCGTCAGCGCCTGCTGGACACGGGCAACTTCCGCACCGTCGGCTACAGCTATGAACCGAACTCCGCCGGCAACGGCTATGCCGGAAGGCTGGAGGTCACTGAAGAGGACCAGCTCTACCCGATTGGGTTCGATTCTCTGCCGGGCACTGACAGTGAACTGCGCGCCGTCCTGAAGGCCAAAGATCCGCTTTTCGGCGACCGTGTACCCGCCACCGAGCCAGTGGTGCAGCGTTATGTTGGCTATCTGTCCGCTTATCTCGCCACCAGGGGGTATCACGAGAAAATCACCGGTGCGCTGGCCTCCGAAGCCACTCCCGAGCTGACCCTCCTGTTCCGCCCGGTGATTCGGCCCAGCATCGCGCAAGTGAAGTTTACGGGCAATAACGCGATCCGCCAGGAGGAGCTGGTTTCGGCGATTTCCAGCGTGGCCGTGGGAACGGTGTACATCGTCCCGCGCTTCCAGGCATTCCTCGAAAACAGCGTCCGGCCGGTATACGAATCAAGGGGCTATGTGCGGGTGACGTTTCCGAAGGTTACTACCGAAAAGGCCACCGACGTCAACGGAATCGTCGTCACGGTGGCGGTGGACGAGGGGCAGGTCTATAAGCTTGCCGCCGTGAAGGCGCCCGAGACGCCGGAACTGGTCAAGCTCGCCGCACTGAAGACCGGAGAGGTCTTCGATTTCAATAAGGTAGCGGCCGCCCAGCAGAAGATCGTAACCACCTGGCGCAGGCGCGGCTACATGCGGGCCACCACCTCCGTGGACAAACAGATCGACGACAAAACCCACACGGTCATCTTGCTGCTCCACGTCGAATCCGGCCCCCGGTACACGTTCCGGACCCTCACCGTCAACGGCCTCGATGTAATCTCCGAGCCAGCCATCCGGAAAATGTGGGGCATGGAGGAGGGGCATCCCTATAACGTGGATTACCCGACCCGTTTTCTCAAGGTGGTGAAGGAAGAAGGCGTCCTGGATAATCTCGGCGAGACGAAGGCCGATGCCAAAATCGACGAGGAAACGCATGTGGTGGACGTCACCCTGACCTTCAATGGCACCCTCTCCGAGAGCGCGAAGAAGCGCCGCGAGAACGACCGGGAGAAGCCCCTTCCGACCGATAACCCGCAGGACAGTCAACCGTTTCCTGAGTGATTTTCCTGCGTTCGCCGGATTACGATCCAATAGAATCAATCGGATAGCATCACAGGGGTTCACCCCGGGTCTGCTATAATCGGCTCTATGATTTCGCTCAGTTCGCGCTGACCGGACTCCGGCAGTTTCTCACGAGGCTGTTCAAGCCTCACCCGCGGCCGCGTCTATCGCCTGACGGGAACTATTCACCAGAAACAAGGAGAAGCGTTAAGGATGAGTGTTGCCAGACAAATGGTCGTTATCGCGGGGTTACTTTCGGTGCCCGTGGCCACCACAGTGGACAGGAAACCGCCCCAGCCGATTCGCGATCCAGGCGCGCAGGCAGACTACAGACTACTGAAGCTCAATAAGTTCTTCTCGAACGGGCACTGCCCGCTGCGCACCGCCGCCGCCGACTTTCTGGAGGCGTCGGATAGATACGACCTTGACTGGAGGCTGCTGCCCAGCATCTCCATGGTGGAATCAAGCGGGGGTAAGGCCTTCCGAAACAACAATGTACTGGGATGGGGTTCGTGCGATCGCCGATTCCCCTCGGTTCGCGCAGGAATTCACGTTGTCGCCTCCAGGCTGGCCACATCGTCCCTTTACCGCGATAAGGACCTGGACGACATGCTGGCCACCTACAACCCTGACCCCGAGTACGTCGTCCGGGTGAAATCGGTGATGCGAAAGATAGGCTCGGTCGGCCCGGGGGCGGACACGAGGCTGAATTAGCCCATTTGGTGTACGGCGAGTACGATCCCGCCAAAAACCAGGACTGAAACCAGGATGTAGAGGCCCCATCGGAACATCCGCTCCGTGGAGCTGACTTCCTTCTTGTCATCCAGCTTCATTTGATCGTCGAGGCTCTCAAACATGGATGCACCTCCTGCGCCGGTTAGACCGCTATAAGAGTGTGCCTGGACCGGTCGCAATCTCAGCCCGAGTATAGTCCCGTCCCCGGGAAAATGCACGCGAAATAATCGCCTCTCCCCCGGATTGGCTATGCTCTTGCTTGAGGCGTGCGAGCAGCCTCCGCAGGCTGGCGCCGGCGCGCCAGCAGCGGCAGTATCAGAGAGAGCACCATAACCACCGCAATTACCTGCAAAGCGTCGCCGTATTCCCCGGTGCTCTGGCGAACGCGGGCGATCAGCATAGGCGAGAAAATGCCCCCGGCTCCCCAAGCCACCAGGATCCAGCCGTAAATCCCGCCCATGTATTTTGATCCGAAGAAATCGGCGGTGAACGACGGCATGGTTCCAAAGCCGCCGCCGTAACAAAGTCCGATAAGGGCCACTGCGACCGTGAACAACGTCGCATCATGCAGACGCGGGATGGTGAAGAATACGGCCGCCTGAATCGCGTAGAGCAGGAAATAGACGCGAGCGCGGCCGATCATATCCGAAATCCACGCCCAGAACACGCGCCCAACCGCGTTGAAAATCGAGATGGTGAACACGACGTTCGCGGCTTCAAGAGCGGTCATTCCGCCAATCTGCTGCGCCATGGGCGAAGCCTGGCTGATAATCATGATCCCCGCGGAAACGTTGAGGAACAGCATCACCCACAGCAGCCAGAATCGCCAGGAAACCATGGCTTCCGCCACCGTGGAATCGGACGTGCTCGCCGATTTCGCCACTGCCGTGCGCGGTTCCCATCCGGCGGGACGCCAGCCCTTCGGCGGGTTCACCATGAATTGCGCCGTGGCAACGACGCCGATCAGATACGCGACGCCAAAGCTCATGAATGTGAAGGGGAGGCCTTTGGCAATGATCTCCCGTGCGCCGATCAGTCCCATCACCACCGCGCCCGCGCCGAACCCCATGACGGCCACGCCGGTCATCAGGCCGCGTTTGTCCGGAAACCATTTCGTCATAGTGGCGACGGGACAGATATAACCCATCCCCATGCCAAACCCGCCCACCACGCCATAGCCCAGATAGAGTCCCAGGAGCGAGTGTTGCTCGACGCCCCACGATGAGATGACATAACCGAGGCCGTACAGGACTCCGGCGACTGTGGCCACGGTTCGCGGGCCCTTGCGATCCTGCCACAGTCCGCCGACTACCGTTCCTGCGCCGACGCACGCGAGCGCAATGGTGAAGGTGAGCGCCACCTGGGGCAGGGACCAGTGCTGTGAAGAGGTGAGCGGCTTGACAAACACGCTCCACGCGTAAACCGCGCCAAGACAAATCTGCATTAGGATCGCGGCTGCCGCCACGGTCCAGCGATTAGGGATTGATTCGTTTGTCATCGATACAGCTCCTGTTTCGTACGTGGAAATGTCAGGCCGTCGCTTGCGCGGCGGCTCTGCCATGCAAACCTCCAGGATTGCTGCCCCGCTGTGTGACGCGCTGGGGAAAAAGTATATCAGGTTCATGGGGAAAATCCGAAGCTGCGCAGGAGTGGTCGCGGCGACCCGGCGCGATTTCGCGTAAGCGGTCATTGTCTTCATCCGGCTGCTTCTCTAACATCGGAAGGCATTGACATGCGGGTAATGAGGTTGGGTCACTGGCTTTTTGCCGCCGGTCTGGCAGGTTTGGGCGTTCTCAGCCTGATCTACGGCGACTTTGCGCTCAACTGGCAGCCTGTTCCCGCGTGGGTTCCCTGGCGGGAAGTCCTTTCCCGCGCATCGGGCACCCTTCTGGTTGCGGCCGGTATCGGCATGCTGGTGAAGCGTGTCGCGGCACTGTCCACTCTGGTGATGACCGCTTACATGCTGAGCTGGGTCCTGCTGCTGCAGGTTCCGCGCGTGGCGCAGGCTCCCACCGATCTCGGCATGTGGCTCGGTTTCGCCGAAAGCTCCTGGCTGTTTTGCGGTGGCTGGATCATTTTCGATTCGCTCGCGGGGACAGGTCGATGGACGGTCCTCGCGCCGCACGGTATCTCTTCGGTTTTGCGTGCCTCATCCTTGGTGCATCGCACTTCATCTACTTCGACGCCACAACGGGCATGATTCCGTCCTGGATTCCCGCGCACGGCGCCTTCGCCTATCTCACCGGAACCGGGCACTTCGCCGCGGGTCTGGCCATTCTATCCGGAGTTCTTCCGCGCCTGGCGGCGACGATGGAAGCCGGGATGATCAGTTGTTTCGTGCTGCTGTTGCACGCCCCCGGTGTTGCGGCCGCGCCCACTAACCGGCTTCAATGGACCATGCTCGCAGTTGCATCGGCTCTTGCGGGTTCGGCCTGGGCCGTAGCGGGATCACTTGAATTCGCGGCGTGGGGCCTGGCGCGAAGAAGATCGCCGCAAGCTGCGGCTGTGGCGAACTAGTTCATCAGACCGGG
>JBEKFB010000356.1:0-4261 GCA_050013535.1 Bryobacteraceae bacterium
CAGCCGATCTTGACGCAGCCGCTGTCCGCGACGTGCTGAACTCCATTTACCGCCCAATGCGCGCGGAGCCTGTCGAAGCGATGCGGGTGACGTTCAGCCTCGATCTGCTGCTCTTCCGCTAGCACCCTTCGTATAGGAAGTGCGGATACCGGGTGATCGCCGCCCCGTGCTGCTTGCGCGCGACGCAGTATAACTGCTCGCCCCGGAGCGCGGTGGAATACTTGTTCCGCGCCAGAAAATCCTTCACCCACAGATCACAATTGTAGCCATGAATGATCTCGGTGAACAGAGACTCCACCTCGAAGCCGGCGCATTCGATCGCCTCGCGCAGCTCCCGCGGTGTGTACTCCCGCACGTGGGGAATTTCGGCTTCCACGAACTCGCCGCGCGGATCCGGATACTTGGAATAGAGCTGAGGGTTGCCGCTCTGCTCCAGCACTCGCGCGACGGCCAGATAGCTGGCGACGTTCGGGGTGGTGAGAATCATCGCGCCACCATCGGCCAGTACGCGATTGATCTCCGTCAGCATGTGCATGGGGTCGCGTAACATGTGCTCAAACATCTCGCAGGCGAGCACCAGGTCGAAGCTTTCATCGTCGTAGGGAAATCGGTCGCGCTCGGCGTCGAATAAGTCGATCGTGCAACGGAAGACTTCCCTGCCCTGCACCGTCACGGCTTTCGATTCGATTTTGCCCAGTGGACCCAGATACGCCCCGCGCACCTCTTCATAGCCGTGCACGCATTTCAAAACGGGGGCCATGTGCATGTACGTGCCGAGTTCCAGGGCGCGGTTTGTGCGAAACGGAGGCGGTGTCAGGGTGAGCGTTCGGGCGATACGGTCGAGGTGGATTCCGAGATAAGTTCGCGCGGCTTCATCGCGTTGATCGAGACTGCGCAGGAATGCCTTGATTTCGTCCATCCGATCGGCGGGGGGAACGCGAATCTCCGGGTCCGGATCATGATCCAGATGCGACAGCCATTCGTCAAACTGGCGCAGGCGATCGCGGATGGAGCGGATGAACGGCAAGTCCCAATCTAGCAGCGGTCACTTCCGCCTGACGCACTTCGCGTAAAGATCGCGAAAGACATTACCGGGGTCGTATCTTGCCTTCAGCTCTTCGTAGGTCTTGCGATCATGAAGTTTCCAGAACGTTTCCTCGTCGTACCAAGCCGTGGAATACAGGCCCTTTCGCCCACCAAGTTTGAGCGCCTTCTCCTCCACCTTTCGATTGAAAAATCCGTCTTCGTGGGTGGTTGGGACCATGTCCCAGAAGCCGAAATTGATGTAGAGCGTGTTTGGCCGGACTGAGAACAATGGGAACGTGACGCTCGGATCGAAGGCGCGGAATGGACACACCCACACCGGCGTTATGCCGATTTCTCGCATCAGAAACTCAAAGAATTCGGGCGCGCCATCGAGCGGGATGTCGACATCCTGGATCACCGACTCGGTTTTGTGCGATTCTGGCAGCATGCGGCCGGAGAGACGCATGATCCGCTGGTAAGTTCGCGAGTTCAGCGCCCAGGGAGTGGCCAGCAGGCGCATCAGGGGATTCTGCACGCCGAAATGTTTCGAGCACCAAAACCAGTCCGTGTCCCAACGCCAGATGTAATCGCGAGCGGTGATCCAGTCCTCGCGCTTTTCGCGAATCGACCGGTAATAGATACTCATGTACTTGTAGTCGCTTAGACGCGGCACGGCATCGGTGAACTCGCCGGTAGTGATGTACATTTGATCGCGCGCGAAAATGGTGCCATCAAGATAATCGACAGTCGCACTCTGAGAGAACTCGCAGACTCGCGTGAAATATGTGCGTGGATCGCTGTGTGGCTCGTGGGTGAGATGCACGTACCGTTGCGCCGGGATCAGCCGGATGCGCAGCCGCAAGGCATAACCGAGCGTTCCGTAGGAATTCGGGAAGCCGAAAAACAGGTCTGGATTTTGTTCGCGCGAGCACGTGACGATGCGGCCATCGCCGGTGAGGATCTCCATCTTGTCAACCGTCTCGTGCACAAGGCCGTAGCGAAATGACGACGATTCAATCCCCACGCCGCTGACTGCACCCCCGACCGTAATCGTCTTGAGCTGCGGCACAACGGTGGGCAGCAGACCGTGTCGCAGCGTCTCGCCGACGAAGGCCTCATATGTCGTCATGCCCTCCACGTCGGCGGTCATGCTTTCGAGGTCGACTCGGAGCACATGATGGAAGCCGCGCACGTCAATGCGCCTGGTGTCGTGCTGATCGCGGCGACGGAAAAGATTCGAAGTCGATTTCGCCAGCGCGATGGACGCTCCGGCCGCACGGGCCGCATCGAACTCCGCCACCAGACGCTCACAGCGACGCTGGTGTTCGGCGATTGTATCCATGATCAACGGACGGGCACGTACGAAGGGACGTCGCCCTTCGACAACACGAGCTGCCACAACTGCATCTTGCGCGCGCGAAAACCGGCAGCCGACCCGATGAGATAGAACTTCCACATGCGATAGAAGCGATCGCCGTATTTCTGCCGCAGATCGGCCCAGCCGCGCGAGAAGTTGTCCCACCAGGCCATGAGCGTCCGGTCGTAATCGGGCCCGAAATTGTGCCAATCTTCCATCACCCAGAGCCCCTCCGTCGCCTCGCCGAGCTGCGTCACAGACGGCAACATGCCGCCGGGAAAGATATACTTATCGATCCACGGATCGGTACTGGTGGCCGATTCGTTGGAACCGATTGTGTGCAGCAGAAATAAACCGCCATTCTTCAGCCGCTCGTGCGCCAGCTCGAGAAATTGCCGGTAATTCTTGTGACCGACGTGCTCGCAAAGTCCAATGGAGACCACGCGGTCGAACCGTTCTTTCTCGCGCGCCGCGTCGCGATAGTCCTTTTCCTCGAAACGAACGGGCAACCCGGCGCACAGCTCGCGCCCGTAGGCCACCTGTTCGTGCGAGATGTTGTAGCTCACCACCTGGCAACCGTACGCACTGGCCATGAAATGCGCCAGGCCGCCGAACCCGCCGCCCAGTTCCAGCACCGTCATCCCCGGCCGCAGGCCAAGTTTCCTGCAAACCAGATTCAGCTTGTTCTCCTGCGCCTGATCGAGCGTTGCGGCGCCCGGCCAATAAGCGCACGTGTACTGCATGCGGCGGCCGAGCATGGTCTTGTAAATGTCGTTACCCAGATCGTAATGCTCCTGGGCGACCGCGCGCGATCGCGACTTCGTTTGGAGGTTGAACAACCGGCCCTTCAACGCGAGCCACGCCATACTCGGCGTCATCACCTGCCTATACAGCTCCGCGCGATGAACACGCGTGAAAAACTGGTCAAGCGCCTCAACGTCCCACCAGCCGTCCATGTAGGATTCGCCGGCGCCGAGGCTACCTTCCGCCAGCACCCGCTCGAAGAACCATTCGTTGTGCACCTGTACGTCCCACGCTCGATTTCCGTTCACGCGAATATCGGCAGCGGCTAGTATTTCTACCAGTTTCTTCGCCGCGGGCGACCTGGGAGTGGTGCGATTCGACGACCGTTCCGTGCGCTGTCCGGCAAAAGCAGCGTCATAGGCGTTCAAGTCGTGCCCAAAGCCAGTACTCATCGGACGCAATGCCTCCCTGATCTGAAGACGTTATCCCTATTCACCCGCTTTTGCAAGAGGGTTTATTAGGCGTAAATGTGATGCGTATGAGAGAGGGAAGGCTTCGTGGAGATGATGGCTCCGCCAGCGTGGTGCCAGGGCATTAAACGGAGGGTCTCGAAGTTCGGGGAATGAGCAGCACAGGAGCGCCTGGCGCTGGTAAAACTCCTGGGGCTGCACGCCGCCGGCTTCCCGGGAATCCTGGCTGAGGCACTCGATGGATGCCAGCCCCGGCAGAACTGCCAGCGCGAAAAAGGATCAGCCTGGCTTTGGGATCTCGACGCGCTGTTCGATCGGTGAGATACGACCCGACATTTGAGACGCAGCGAACCGCCTTGAAATGGTCGCGTCTCACAAGCATCTCGTAAAATGAACGAGCCCGCGAAGCGTCGATCGCTCGAACTTCCCGCCCCCACTTGGCGTATACTCCTGAGGAGCGTTCTATGAGCCTGAGGGATTTCATTCGCAAGCAGTTCATCGACATCCTGACCTGGGAGGAACCCGAGGACGGCATCCTCGCCTGGCGCTTCCCCATGGAAGACATGGAGATCCAGACCGGCGGCAAGCTCACTGTGCGGGATTCGCAGATGGCGCTGTTCGTCAACGAGGGCCGCATTGCCGACTTGTTCGGGCCGGGCCTCTA
>JBEKFB010000357.1:0-4249 GCA_050013535.1 Bryobacteraceae bacterium
AAATACATCGAGAAGGACGCTGCCCTTGAGCGTCGCTTCCAGACCGTGCTGGTGGATCAGCCGTCGGTGGAAGACACGATCTCCATCTTGCGCGGTCTGCGCGAGCGCTACGAGCTGCATCATGGCGTTCGCATCAAGGATTCGGCTCTGGTTGCCGCAGCCGTTCTCTCCAACCGGTACATCAGCGATCGCTTCCTGCCCGACAAGGCGATAGATCTGGTCGACGAAGCCGCCGCGAAACTGCGCACTGAGATTGACTCCATGCCCGCCGAACTCGATGAAGCTTCGCGGCGCAGCATGCAGCTTGAAATCGAGCGTGAGGCGCTGAAGAAAGAATCCGACGCCGCATCGAAAGAACGTCTCATTAAGATCGAAAAAGAGCTGGCCAACCTCAAAACGCAATCGAGCGCGTTGCAGGCGCAATGGCAGTCCGAAAAAGAGGGAGTTGCCCGGCTGCGCGCTCTGCGTGAACAACTGGAAATCACTCGCAAAGAGATTGAGCGCGCCGAGCACGATTACGACCTCAACAAGGCCGCAGAGCTGAAATACGGCAAACTCACCGGGTTACAGAAACAACTGGAAGCCGCTGAGCAGCGGCTGCAGCAAAAGCAGTCCGGCGTCCGTCTACTCAAAGAGGAGGTGGACGAAGAGGATATCGCCGACGTAGTCAGCCGCTGGACCGGGATCCCCGTTTCCAGACTGCTGGAAGGCGAGATGAAGAAGCTGCTGGCGCTGGAAGACGAGCTGCATAAGCGGGTGATCGGCCAGGACGAAGCGGTGGTCGCTGTGTCCGAAGCCGTCCTTCGCGCCCGCTCGGGATTAAAGGATCCTAACCGTCCGGTCGGCAGTTTCATTTTCCTGGGCCCTACCGGCGTAGGCAAGACCGAGCTCGCCCGTGCGCTTGCCGCATTCCTGTTCGACGACGAGAAAGCGATGATTCGCATCGACATGTCGGAATATCAGGAGAAGCACGCGGTGGCCAGGCTCATCGGCGCGCCTCCTGGATATGTCGGTTATGAAGAAGGCGGGCAACTAACGGAAGCCGTCCGGCGTCGTCCTTATTGTGTAGTGCTGTTTGACGAGATCGAGAAGGCGCATGGCGATGTCTTCAACTCCATGCTGCAGATTCTCGACGATGGGCGTTTGACCGACGGCCAGGGCCGCACGGTGGATTTCAAGAACACCATCGTCATCATGACCTCCAACATCGGCAGCCACCGGATTCTGGATTATCGCGGCGATTTCGGCGGCACGGGTTATGACCGGATGAAAGAAGCCGTCACCGAGGAGCTGCGGCGGCAATTCCGGCCGGAGTTTCTGAATCGCGTGGACGAAATCATCGTTTTCCACGCGCTGTCCGAGGAGCATTTGAAGCAGATTGTCGACATCCAGCTTGGCGGTCTGAGAAAGCGGCTGGCCGAACGGCACATCAGGCTGGATCTCTCGGATGCGGCGCGTTCGCATCTGGTTCGCAGCGGTTACGATCCGAATTACGGGGCGCGCCCGTTGAAGCGCGCCATCCAGCGGGAGATCGAGACTCCGCTGGCCCGCCGCATTCTAAGCGGCGAGGTGCACGATGGCGAGAGCGTCTTTATCGACGTGACCTCGTCGGGACAATTGAGTTTTGAAACGACCAAGGTTTGAAAGAGGAAGAATCAATAATGAGTCGAGTGTTGCATATACGCCGTTCCACCGCGATCTTCGTGATGCTGATCGCCGCACTATCCGGCGCCCTGGCCTACAGCTGGACCAGCGCCCGCCACGTGCCTATTTTCGTTTCCACGGCGCAGGCCGCCACCACCGACGCTTTCCAGCAGGGCAGCTTCGCGCCGGTGGTGCAACGCGCCATGCCCGCGGTGGTGAACATTTCCACCACTTCGAAGGTCAAAGTGCAGGAGAGCCCCTTCGGACAGGAGGGCGGCCCGTTTGACGACTTTTTCCGCCAGTTCTTTGGCGGGCGCATGCCCCAGCAGCAAATGCCGAGGGAGCGTGTTGCGCACGCGCTCGGCTCGGGTGTGGTGGTGAGCCCGGATGGTTACATCCTTACCAATAACCACGTGGTGGAAGGCGCGACCGACATCAAAGTGTCCTTTGCCAATGAGAAGGAAATTCCGGCGAAGGTAATCGGCACCGATGCGGCCAGCGATATCGCGGTGATCAAGGTTGCGCAGACCGATCTTCCCACGCTCGCACTCGGCGATTCGGCTGCATCCAGAGTGGGCGACATCGTTCTCGCGATTGGCAATCCTTTCGGCCTCGGGCAGACCGTGACCATGGGCATCGTTAGCGCGAAAGGCCGCTCGGGGCTGGGCATCGAGCGGGTTGAGGACTTCATCCAGACCGACGCTGCCATCAACCCCGGCAATTCGGGTGGCGCGCTCATCAACGCGCGCGGCGAGCTCATCGGCATCAATACCGCGATCGTTGGCGGCCAGACCGGCGGCAACGTCGGCATCGGCTTCGCCATCCCTGCCAACATGGCTCGCAACATCATGGGCCAGCTCATCAAGACCGGCAAGGTGGAGCGCGGCTTCATCGGCATCATGCCGAACGGAATCACGCCCGGCCAGGAGCAGGCGTTCGGACTCAAGCCCGGACAGAGCGGCGTGGCCATCAGCCAGGTGGACCCGAATTCGCCAGGAGCAAAGGCTGGTTTGCAGGTGGGTGACGTGATTGTCGCGGTCAACGGCAATCCGGTTCAGGACGAGAATTCGTTCCGCATTCAGATCGCGGGCATGGCGCCCGGAACCACCGTGCAATTGCGGATCGAACGAAATGGCCAGGAATCCACCGTTCCCGTCACGCTCGGCGAGAACACCGAGTATGCCAAGGCGCAGGGTGGCCGTAACGGCCGGAATCCCGGCGGTGAAGAAGGCGGTGCGGTCAGCGCTCTTCCCGGAGTCCAGGTGGACAGCCTCAGCCAGGACCTGCAGCAGCGGCTCAATCTGCCGGCGCGCGTGACCGGCGTGGTGGTGACCGGTGTTGAGGATGGGTCCGTTGCAGGCGAAGCCGGTCTTCATGAAGGCGACGTGATCGAGCGGGTGAATCACCAGAAGGTGACCAATCCGTCAGAGTTCGACGCAGCGGTGAAGGCGGCGGGCGGTAATCAGGTGCTGCTGCTGGTATACAGCAGTGACCAGCAAGGTAACGGCGCAGCTCGGTTCATCGTGATCCCCGGCCAAAAGTAGGCAGGATCACGGTTTCGAAGCAGTTTGAGGCGGGCTCTTCGGTGCCCGCCTTTTGTTTGCATCCGATTAGCAGAGTCGGCATCAAATTACGTGAGTATGGAGGTATCAGATATGTCAGAAACCAACGCTGTTCAGACCTTGCCAGTGCTGCCGCTGAAGAACACGATCCTGTTCCCCGGTCTTCTGATGCCTCTGGTGGTAGGCCGGGTGACGTCGCTGGCCGCCGTGGAGGCCGCCCTCGCCACCGAAGACAAACAGATCGTGCTGTTCGCCCAGAAAGACTTCAACGTGGAAACGCCCGGAGCGGACGACCTTTACATGCTCGGCACCAAAGCCGTTGTCCGCAAAGTGAACAGGCAGGACGATTCCGTTGAGCTGCTGGTGCTGGGCAGCGAGCGCGTGGCTCTGATCAAGCTGGAGACCGTGGAGCCCTATCTGCGAGCGAAGGTTCACCCGCTGCCCGTGCCCGAGGACAAAGGACCGGAAGTTGAAGCGCTCCACGGCGCCCTGGCGGAGCTGGGGGCGCGGGCGATTCAGCTCGCTCATCCCAATTCACCTCAGGAGCTCGGCCGGCTCCTGGCCGCCAACGATGATCCGTTGCGCCTCGCTTACCTGCTTGCTTCGATGTTCAGCATCGATCTTCAGCGTGGCCAGGCGTTGCTGGAAGCGCCCACTCGTGCCGAAGCTCTGCGGCTGACCCACACCTATCTCACGCACGAAGTGCAGGTGCTGGAACTGCGCACCAAGATCACCAACGAAGCCCGGAGCGAGATGTCCAAGGATCAGCGGGATTACCTGCTGCGCCAGCAAATGAAGGCCATCCAGCAGGAGCTGGGCGACAAGGACGGCGAGCAGGCGGAGGTGCAGCAGCTTCGCGAGCGCCTGGAAAAGACCGACCTGCCCGACGATGTCCGCAAAGAAGCCGAGCGCGAGCTGTCCCGCATGGAGAAGCTGCCCACGGCCGCGCCGGACTATCACGTGATCCGCACGTACCTGGAGTACGTGCTGGAACTGCCCTGGAACAAGTACAGCGACGAAAAGCTGGACATCGCGCACGCGCG
>JBEKFB010000358.1:0-8272 GCA_050013535.1 Bryobacteraceae bacterium
TTCGAGCAAACCGTTTTCCCCGTTTTGACTCCGCTCGCTTTCGATCCTGGCCGGCCGTTCCCGCACATTTCCAATCTCAGCCTGAATCTCGCGGTAGTAATTCGCGATCAGGAGGGCGAACTGCACTTCGCTCGCATCAAGGTGCCCGATTCGCTGCCGCAACTGGTCCCGGTGAGCCAGTCGCCTAATCCGAAAAACCGGCACAAGCGCACGCCAAAAAGAATCGACCTGGTGTGGCTGGAGCAGGTGATCGCAGCCCATCTGCAGAAGCTTTTTCCTGGCATGCACGTGGTGGAGGCGCATGCGTTCCACATCACCCGTGACGCCGACATGGCGATCAAAGAACTCGAAGCCGAAGATCTGCTGGAGACTATCGAGGAAGGGGTGCGCGCCCGCCGATTCGGCAGCGTGGTCCGGCTCATGGTCTCCGAGGACATGCCGCCGCACATCCTCGAGATCCTCATCAACAATCTGGAAGTGGATGCCAGCGAGGTTTATAAAACGCCTTTATAAAACGCCCGCGCCACTGTCGCTCAAGCGGCTCATGGATCTCTACAACATCGAGCGGCCCGACCTCAAGGACGCGCCGTTTGTTCCTGCCATCCCCCAGGCGCTCGCGCTCGGGGGCGATGACGAGGACATTTTCGCGATCGTCCGCCGGCAGGACGTCCTGCTGCATCATCCGTTCGATTCGTTTCAGCCGGTGATCGATCTGCTCGACAAAGCCGCGCACGATGGGCGCGTGCTGGCTATCAAATCATGTCTCTACCGCGTGGGCCGCAATTCACCGGTGGTGGAGGCGCTGCTGGAGGCCGCGCGCGAAGACAAGCAGGTGGCCGTGCTGGTGGAACTGAAGGCGCGCTTCGATGAAGAGAGCAACATCGAATGGGCGCGGGCTCTGGAAAGCGAAGGCGTGCATGTCGTCTACGGTTTGGTCGGCCTGAAGATTCATTGCAAGGTGACCATGATCGTGCGGCGCGAAGGCGACCGCATTGTGCGCTACGTTCATCTTTCCACTGGCAACTACAACGCCGTCACCGCGCATCTGTACACCGACCTCGGTCTGTTCACCGCCAACGAAGAAATCGCCGATGACGTTACCAATCTGTTCAACTACCTCACGGGTTACTCGGCCAAGTCGGATTATCAGAAGCTGCTGGTGGCGCCCGTGAATATGCGCGCTCGAGTCTTGTCGCTCATTGACCGTGAGATTGAGCACAGGAAACACGGGCGCGGAGGTCATTTGATTTTTAAGATGAACGCGCTCGTGGACCCGCCAATGATTCGCGCGATCTACCGCGCTTCGCAGGCCGGTGTGCGCGTGCAGTTACTGGTCCGTGGCATCTGCTGTCTGAAGCCAGGCATTCCCGGCGTCAGCGAGAACATCGAAGTGATCAGCCTTGTAGGCCGGTTCCTGGAACACAGCCGCATTTATTATTTCGCTAACGGCGGCGCGGAGCAGGTGTATATTGGCAGCGCGGATCTCATGCCGCGCAATATCGACCATCGGGTTGAGGTGCTGTTTCCCATTGAGGACGCAAAGCTCATCCGCACCATCAAGGCCGATGTGCTGGCTGTGTATTTCTCCGACACCGTGAAGGCTCGCCGCATGCTTCCCGATGGCACATATGCGCGCCGCAAGACCAACGGCGCGAAGAAAAGCTTCAACAGTCAGGAACGGCTGATTCGCCTGAGCCGGTACGAGAACGAAGAGTCGCGGCGGATTCGTTCCAAGCCGCACCCATAAACACTGGCCAGAAAGCTACTTTCTCTCGTTCCACGTCACGCTGACAGCGGTCTGCCCGTTTTGCGTGCCGAAGGTGACCACTACCTCGCGCTGTTTTCCGTCCGTTTCCGCGGACACGATGCCGCTGGAGGAACTGCCGCTTGTAAACAGGCTGCTGTTGGTTACTTTCAGTCCGCCGGAAGCCAGCGAGTCTTTGTAATACGATTGAACCTTCTCCACCGAATCGCCGGTCGTAAAGGTGAACTGGGCGCTCTTGCGCTGCGCGTCCTCGGAGGTAACGGTGGCCTTTGGCTGAGAGCCCGGATACGACGGCAGCCACGATGGCATGTTCACCTGCCCGCCCGCTCCGATGCGGATGCTTCCATCCTTTGTGGCCGCCTCGAACGTGCCGGTGTCACCGTTGCCGGAAGCGCTCAGAGTGACGGCTTCCTTGCCTTCCTCCTGCATTGTGAACCTGCCCCTTTTGGCGTCCTCGAAATTCACAATGAAGTTCTTGTTCTGCTTCGAATCGTGAATGCGAATGATGCCGTGATCGTCGTCCTCGGAAATGATGGTCAGATCCGGATTCGCGGCCACGCCCATCTTCGCGACGGCAACGGCTGGGTTGCGCCTCAGCAAATCGGGATCGATCCCGGCCTGCCTGGCTTTGTGCACGGCATACCAGCCCAGGCCGACCACCACGATGATGCCCAGCACGATCAGGCCTCCGCAGCCAATCAGCACCCAGCCAAGCGGTCCCATTCCTTTCTTCGGTGGCGGCGCGGCCATCTGCGGTTGAGCCGGGTACTGCGGATATTGCGGATTCACGGGTGGTGTGGTTCCCATTCGTTGCTCCTCCGTGACAGCATACAGGAAACCATGGCCATCGGCCACAAGTGCACATTGACTCTTCTCGCCCCACAGTGATTGAATCGGGTCATGAAACTGGAGGCTCTGGCGGCGCAACTCGGGTGCGATCTGGTTGGCGACGGCGCGATCGAAATCACCGGCGTGGCGGGAATGGAACACGCGGGCCCCGGCGAGATCACATTCCTCGCCAACCCCCGCTACGCGCACAAGGTGAGGCAGGCGAGAGCCGCGGCGATCATCGTATCCGAGCCGGTGGGCAACGCCGCTATCGCCAGCGTTGTCTCGAAGAATCCCTATCTCGATTTTGCCCGAGCACTCGCGCTGTTTTATCAGCCACCGCGGCCGAAACCGGGCATCCATCCCATGGCGGTGATCGCCGACACTGCGCGTATCGGCGAGAACGCCTCCATCGGCGCGTATTGCGTCATCGGCGAACGGGTTGCGATCGGCCGCGACGCCGTGCTGCATCCTCACGTGGTGATCTACGAAGGCGCCGCCATCGGCGACGATTTCCTCGCCCACTCGCATGTCACCGTGCGTGAACATTGCCGAATCGGCAATCGAGTGGTTCTGGGAAACTCGGTGGTCGTCGGCGGCGACGGCTTCGGCTTCGCCAAGGATGCGGCCGGCAATCACATCAAGATCGTGCAATCGGGTCTCACAATTATCGAGGACGATGTGGAGATACAGCAGCTCTCTTCAGTCGATCGCGCCACCGTGGGCGAAACGCGAATCGGCCGCGGCACGAAGATCGACACGCTGGTGCAGGTGGGCCACGCGTGCACGGTGGGCGAACGCAACATCATCTGCGCGCAGACCGGTCTCGCCGGCAGCACGGTACTCGGTAACGATGTCCTGCTGGCGGGCCAGGTGGGGGTCTCCGGTCATCTGACGATTCACGATAAAGCCATCGTGTATGCGCAGTCCGGCATCGGCAGCGACGTGGCGCCGGGGGCCGTCGTTTCGGGCTCTCCGGCGTTCGATGCACGTGAGTGGCTGCGCGCCATTACCGCGCTTCCGAAGCTGCCGGAGTTGTTGAGGAGGATGCGACAATTGGAACGGCGCACCCCAACGGCCGAGGAGAAAAACCCCGAATCTGATGGCCACTGATACTCCGCACGACGGCAGACTACCGCTCGCTTACAAGAACGAAGAGTTCCTCGACAGCCCGGATGCGCGGCCGCTGCGGATCATTTCCGAGTATCTGGAGCCGCTCTCTCATTTCCGCCGGGAGAAAATTCGGGATACCATCGTGTTCTTCGGCTCGGCCCGCATTACCGAGGACGGTCCCGGCGCCCGCTATTATCCGTCTGGCCGAGTGGTCTGACAATCTCGACAACCCGCTTTACCGTTTCGTGGTGTGCTCCGGCGGCGGCCCAGGAATCATGGAAGCCGCGAATCGCGGCGCGTCGGAGGCGAATTCGAAGACCGTCGGTCTGAACATCGGCCTGCCGTTCGAGCAGCGCCCGAATCCCTACATCACACCGGAACTGTCGTTCGAGTTTCACTACTTTTTCATGCGCAAGTTCTGGTTCGCCTATCTGGCCAAAGCGCTGGTAGTGTTTCCCGGCGGATTCGGCACCATGGACGAGTTGTTCGAGATCCTCACGCTGGTGCAGACGCGCAACACCGACTACTGGAACGAAGTGGTTAACTTCGACGCGATGGTGAAGCATGGCACCATCTCGCCCGAGGACGTGAACCTGTTCGATCGCGCCGACGATCCGTCCAGCGCTTTCGAGATTCTCAAGGACAAGCTGACCAGGTACTATTTGCAAAAGGAACCGTCCACGGAGCCCGGCGCCGCTCCCGATATCGCGAAATCCCGGGTATGAACGGTGGAAACTCGTTTTCAGGAAAAGCTGCGGCGAACAAGCAGGCTGGAGCGCATATTTGCAGTGCTCCTGCTGGTCTACGTGTGTCTGCTTCTGGTGGTGCCGCACAGCGTGTTCGTTCTGCTGTTCCAACTTGCGCTGATCGTGGCCGGCGGATGGCTGCTCTTTCGCGTGGCGCGGATGGGCGTGCGCAAACTCATTTGGGGCTTGCGCAATCGCCTTCTGGTTGCTTACCTTTTCATCGCCGTGGTGCCGGTGCTGCTTATCCTGTCGCTTGCCGGGATGACGGTGTTCATTCTCGCGCGGCAGCTTGGCGTTTACGTCGCCATCGATGAGCTGAATCACCGAATTGCCCGGCTGCGCGCGGCCACTGATGCGGTCGCTCGTTCCGACGACACTACGGCCCGGGAGCACGCCCTGCGAGCAATGGCGCGAACGCTGAATGGGCGGTTTCCCGGTGTCTCCCTGATTCTCCGCCGGAGTGGCGCCGTGACCACGGTGCCCGGCGACCGCAGCCTTATTCCGCCGCCGCCCGGCTGGGGCGACGAGGGGGGCATCGTCTTTCACGATCACCGCTTTTTCCTGTGGTCGCATAGTGTCGCCGGCGATGTCGATGTCACCGCGCTGGTGCCTGTCGACAACGCCTGGCTCAGCCGCATGGCGCCCGGAATTGTAGTCAAACTTGGGCCTCCGCTGAACCCAATGCCTGGCGCCGAACCGTTGGTGGTTGCGCCCGGAGCGATGGGCAGCGCGCCTCCCTTGCCGCCGCCCGCAAATCGCCTCGATCTCGATTTTCCGTGGTTCGAAGATCTGCCGCTCGCAGTCTGGGAGGAGCCCGGTAAGCCCCGCGTAGCTACCTTGCTGGCCGACACGCGGCCGTCCGTGGTGCTCGATCGAATATTTCCTGCAATGAGCAATCTCGGCGCAGACGACCTGGCCGGAGTGATCTTGTTCGGCACCGCCGTTCTGTTCTTTGTCGTAGAATGCGTCGCTCTGGTCATCGGCATTTCGCTTACGCGTACCATAACCGGTGCGGTGCACGATCTTTACGAAGGCACTCAGCGCGTCATTGAAGGGGATTTTTCATGGCGCATTCCCGTGGCGCGGAACGATCAGCTTGCTGAGCTAACCACCTCGTTCAACGTCATGACCGGCAATGTGGAACGGCTGTTATCCGTTGCTCGCGAGAAGGAACGGCTGCAGTCGGAAATTGAGATCGCGCGCGAGGTGCAGAATCAGCTCTATCCGAAGGCCGTCCCGTCCACGCGAACGCTGCGCCTCACCGCCATTTGCCAACC
Source organism: Bryobacteraceae bacterium (assembly GCA_050013535.1). Taxonomy (GTDB): domain Bacteria; phylum Acidobacteriota; class Terriglobia; order Bryobacterales; family Bryobacteraceae; genus CAWACP01. Next base: position 5,730 of record JBEKFB010000358.1, read on the forward strand.
GGCCCGGATGGTCTCCGGCGATTATTACGATTACCTGCGTCTCGATGACAATCGCCTGGTGCTTTCCATGGGCGACGTCGCGGGAAAAGGCATCTCAGCGGCATTGTTGATGGCCACGCTGCAGTCTTCTTTGCGCGCGCAGTTACGCAGCACAGTTGAAGTCGCCGCTCCTTCCGCTGCGCCGTCGCACCCACGCCATTTCTCCACGGCTCAATTGGTCAGCGAACTCAACCATCACCTGTACACCTTCACCGCGCCGGAAAAATACGCAACGTTTTGGCTGGGCATCTATGAAGACAGCACCGGCGTGTTGACATACACTAACGCCGGTCACCTGCCGCCGGTATTATTTCGCGATGGAACCCCCACGGCTCTGGACATCAACGGCACCATTGTCGGCGCCTTTCCCTTCAGCCTTTATGAAGAGAGCCGTATCGAAATGCTGCCCGGCGACCTGCTGGTCTGCTACACCGACGGCATCACCGAACCGGAAAATGAGTATGGCGAAATGTTCGGCGACGAAAGGCTCATCGAGCTGATCGAAAAGAACGTCGAACGCGACGAGGAAACCATCGCCGCCATGATCATGGACGCGGTGAAGCAATGGACGAACTCGCCGGAACTGTTCGACGACATGACCCTGATGCTGGCGCGAAGGCAATAGATGAGACGCGTGCGCCGGAGACTGTTGCGCATCGCCATCGCGATCGCGCTTACGCTGGCCATGGGTACCGTGGGATTCACCGTAGTCGAGCATTGGCCGCTGTTCGACTCGTTCTACATGACCCTGATCACCATCACCACGGTCGGTTATGAAGAAATTCATCCGCTTTCGCAGGGCGGGCGCATTTTTAATTCGTTTTTGATTCTCTTTGGCGTCAGCACCATGTTTTTCGCTATCGGCGGAATGACGCAGATTATCATCGAGCTTGAACTCAACCAGTATTTTGGAAAGCGGCGGATCAGAGCGATGATCGAAAATCTGAGCAATCACTACATCGTTTGCGGCTATGGGCGTGTCGGAAGGGGCGCTGCAACGGCCCTGCGAAGCGCGGGCGTGTCCTTCGTGATTATCGACAGGAACGACGACAAAGTGGAGCGGGCCATCCACGACGGCATGCTCGGTGTGCAGGCCGATGCCAACAGCGACGACACCTTGCGCGACGTGGGCATTATGCGAGCTGCCGGGCTGATCGCCACGCTCTCCACGGACGCGGACAATCTGTTTCTTGTGATTTCCGCGCGCACACTCAATCCGGAGCTGAAGATCTCGGCGCGCATCGCGGAGATAACCTCGTCCGACAAGTTTCGCCGCGCTGGCGCTGAGTACGTGTTCGCGCCGTACGACATCACTGGCAATCGCATGGCGGAAGCGCTGATCCGGCCGCACGTTTATCAGTTCCTCGATTTCACCACCAGGCCAGGTGAGCTCGGCCTCAATGTGTCGCTCGATCAGGTGCCGGTGTCGGTGACGAGCGAACTTGTGGGGCAGTCCCTTCGCCATCTGCAACTGCGGCGCGACTTGGGAATCATCGTCCTGGCCATTCGCAAGCCCGATGGCAACATGCTTTTTAATCCGCCGGCTGAGGCGGAAATCTGCGGCGGCGACTGCCTGATCGTAATGGGCGCGCAGGACGCGCTCCGCAACCTCAACCGCTCTCTCGCGGAGACAAAATGAAAATCCTCACTGCCGATCAAATGCGCGAAGTGGATCGCCGAACGATCGAATCGGGTATCCCCGGTCTCATCCTGATGGAAAACGCGGGACATCGTGTCCTCGAAGCGATCGAGAGCCGATTCAGGCCGTTGGCTGAACAGCGCATCACGGTGCTGTGCGGCATGGGTAACAACGGCGGCGACGGTTTGGTAATCGCTCGGCAGTTGTTGACACGGATCCGGCCTCGCGGTTTGCATGTGCTGCTCTCCGGCCAGCCCGGCGGACTCGGGGGCGATGCGGCGGAGAATCACCGTATGTTGATCGCCGCAGGCGGTTCCGTCATTCACGATCTCACCATGGAAATGCGCGAGTCCACCCTGGTAATCGATGCGCTTCTTGGGACAGGCCTTAGCGGTCCAGCGCGGGGACGGTCGCTCGACCTGATTCACGCGATTAATTCCGAGTTTCCTCTTGCCAGGGTGATCGCCGTCGACCTGCCCTCGGGCATGCAGAGCGACACCGGCAAGCAGGAGGGTGAGTTCGCGCGCGCCAACCTGACCGTAACGTTTACCGCGCCGAAACCATGTCACGTTCTTTCGCCCGCTTGTTACAGCGTCGGTGAGCTGGTGGTTGGGCAGATCGGGTCGCCGGAGGATTTGTACGAGAACGATTCCATCTGGCTCGCATTGTCGGATCCGCAGCTGTTCCGCAAGCTCTTCGTGCCGCGCGTGCCCGATTCCAACAAAGGCATGTACGGTCACATCCTGGTGATCGCCGGGGCGCGAGGGAAAACGGGTGCTGCCGGCCTGTCTGGAATCGCGGCCCTGAAAGCGGGGGCGGGTCTTTCCACCGTCGCTTCGGCTGCGTCGGCTATCGGAGTGATTGC
>JBEKFB010000359.1:0-4953 GCA_050013535.1 Bryobacteraceae bacterium
TGCAATGTTCGGGAACGGGGCGCGGGACGAAGCTGAGCAGCGCTTTCTGCTTGTCGTACCAGTTGGTGTAGTAGGGCGACAGTTCCGGCCAAGCATTCAGAATGACGATGTCGATGAGGTCGCCACCGGCGCCGTGGGCGTGCAGCCCATCGACAATTCCCTCCAGCTCTTCGCGGTATTGCGGCTCGATGTGCGGCAGGTAGATGGTTTCCGCGGCCTTGCGGAAGAAAGCCCAGTCTTTGCGGGAATCATGCACGAGTGCGACCTTCTCCACTCGCAGGAAATCCTCGATCTCCGCTGTAAGCAGGTATCCATGCTGAAACCCGAGCTGCGACGGCGTACCTTGCAGATGGACGAAGATCCAGCCGTTCTTCATGGGCTGGCGAAAAGATCCATGTAATCGGGTTGGTTGGGCCGCGAAAAGGGAAAATGAGAAAGAGAAAACTGCGAGCGCGGCCTTGACCATATGAGTTGCAGCATAGCAGGCGAGCGGATTCGCAGGTACGCGGCTGCCGCCGCATGGCCTGGCATGCGAGGATAAAAGTTATCCCCGTTAATGCTGGACCGCATCATCATTGATAAGAAGGCTGAGCTTGCCCGGCGAAAGCTGGACCGCCGCGATTTTGCGCGCGCGTTGACGGCACATCCGCCGTCGATCATTGCGGAGATCAAGAAAGCCTCGCCCAGCAAAGGCCTGATCGCCACCGATTTCGATCCATTGCGAATTGCGCGAGCTTACGAGGCCGGTGGGGCCGCGGCCATTTCCGTACTCACGGATCGGAAACATTTTCAAGGAAGTTTGGCCGATCTCGAGTCCGCCCGGTCCGCTGTGAAGGTGCCTGTGCTTCGGAAAGACTTCACGCTGGACCCGATTCATGTGCTCGAAGCGGCGGCGCACGATGCCGATGCCATTCTCTTGATCGCCGCGGTGCTCGGCGACCGCGAATTGCGTGATTACCGCGAATTGGCAGCCACGCATGGCATGGCCGCTCTGGTGGAAGTGCACGATATAGAGGAACTGAAGCGCGCGATCGCATCGGGCGCGGAGATCGTCGGCGTTAATAATCGCGACCTGCGGACGTTCGAGGTCCGGCTGGAGACGGCTCTGGAACTCGCGGGGCACATCCCTTCAAACGTGATCCGGGTTGCCGAGAGCGGCATCCGCACTGCCGATGATGTGCGCAGGCTGAGCGCCGAAGGTTACCACGCGTGCCTGGTCGGCGAGCATCTGATGACTGCGCCTGATCCCGCTGCCGCAGTGAGGGCGTTGCTGGCATGATGGTGAAGATCTGCGGCATCACGTCGGCCGAGGACGCCCTGGCTGCGGTGGAAGCGGGAGCCTCCGCTATAGGATTCAACTTCTATCCCGAAAGCCCGCGCTACTTGTCACCCGAAGCCGCGGCGCTGATTGCGGCGCAATTGCCGCAAGGCGTGATGAAGGTCGGCGTATTCGTGGATGAAGCGCCAGCGTCGGTCGCGGCTATCGCTCGCGCCGTTCCGCTCGATATTGTGCAGTTGCATGGCGGACAAGCGCCGGCGGGTTTGCGCCACTGGCGGGTCTGCCGCGTGAATGGCGAGTCCGTGCTGGATCTCGAAAACGCTGGCGGCGCCGAGGCGATCCTGCTCGATACCGCTGTCGGCACCATGCATGGCGGCACCGGCCAAACGTTTGCGTGGCCGCTTGCTCGCATCGACGGCCGCAAAGTGATCGTCGCCGGTGGATTGGATGCCGGCAATGTGCGCGAGGCGATTCGCGAGGCTCACCCGTGGGGCGTGGACGCGTGTTCGCGCATCGAATCCGCACCCGGCAAGAAAGACCGCAAGAAAATGACAGATTTTATCCATACCGCTCTGGCGGAGGCTGCTCTGGCGGGGAGATCATGACGCATACGCAGCCCGACGCGACCGGACATTTCGGTCCTTACGGCGGCCGCTTTGTTCCCGAGGTGCTGATGGCGCCTCTGGAGGAACTCGAGAAAGCGTATCTGGATGCGCGGCTGGATGCCGCATTTCAGTGCGAACTGCGCGGTCTGCTAGCGGATTACGCGGGCCGCCCAACGCCGCTCTACTATGCGAAGCGGCTTACCGAAGCGCTGGGCGGCGCAAAGGTCTACGTCAAGCGCGAGGACCTCCTGCATACCGGGGCGCACAAGATCAATAACTGTCTGGGCCAGATTCTGGTGGCGCGGCGCATGGGCAAGACGCGCATCGTCGCGGAAACGGGCGCGGGCCAGCACGGCGTGGCGACGGCAAGCGTGTGTGCGCTGTTCGGCATTGAATGCGTGGTCTACATGGGTGAAGAGGACATGCGCCGGCAGCGCCTCAACGTATTCCGCATGCGTCTGCTGGGCGCGAAGGTGGTGGGCGTCACCGGGGGCAGCCGCACTTTGAAAGACGCGGTCAGTGAGGCTATGCGCGATTGGGTGACCAACGTCGAGACCACGCATTACCTGCTCGGCTCGGCGTTAGGCGCTCATCCCTATCCGATGATGGTTCGAGATTTTCATCGCGTGATCGGGCTGGAAACGCGCGAACAGATTCTCTCGCGCGAGGGCCGCCTGCCCGATGCGATCATCGCCTGCGTCGGCGGCGGAAGCAATGCCATCGGCATGTTCCACCCATTTCTGGACGACCCGGCGGTCAAGCTGATCGGCGTGGAAGCGGGCGGCCGGAGCGCAACCCTCGGCGATCATGCCGCGCGATTTTCCGGTGGCTCTCCCGGGGTCCTGCAGGGCGCGTATAGCTGGCTGCTGCAGAACGGCGACGGTCAGGTGGCTACGACACACTCAATTTCAGCCGGACTCGATTACGCATTGGTGGGCCCCGAGCACGCCTGGCTGCGCGATCAGGGGCGCGCGGAGTACACCTCGGCGACAGATGAGGAAGCGCTGGAAGCGGCGCGCACGCTGGCACACATGGAAGGCATCATCCCGGCCCTGGAATCCTCGCATGCCTTCGCCGAATTGCTGCGCCGGGCACCTCGCGCAGCGGGACAGATTATCGTCGTGAATCTCTCCGGGCGTGGCGACAAGGACACCGACATTTATCGTGAACACCTCAAGGAACTCGATGAGCCCGACGCGCATCAGCCGTCTGTTTGACCAACTTCGCGCCAAGGGGCGGCCTGGATTTATCGGTTACATCACCGCCGGCGATCCAACGCCGGAAGCCACACCCGAGCTTGTCGCCGCGCTGGAACGCGGAGGCTGCGATCTGATCGAACTCGGCGTGCCGTTTTCCGATCCCATCGCCGACGGACCGGTGATCCAGCGCGCCGCCGACCGTGCCCTGCGCGCGGGGACCACTCTGCGAGGCGTACTGGAAGTCGCCCGCCGCATTCGCGAACGCTCGGAGATTCCCCTGCTGTTGTTCACGTATCTGAACCCGGTGCTCCGGTATGGCCTGGATGCCCTGGCGCGCGATGCCGTTGGCTGCGGGATTGACGGCTGCCTCATCATCGACCTCAGCGTCGAAGAGGCGGGTCCATGTGTGGACGCCATGCGCAGCCACGGCCTCGATACCGTATTCCTCGCCGCTCCCACCAGTACGCGCCGGCGGCTGGAACTGGTGGCGAAATACTCCACGGGTTTCATCTATCTGGTCTCGCGGACCGGCGTAACCGGCGAGCGCAACACCTTGTCGGATTCGGTGGCGCCTTTGGCGAAGCGGATGCGCGTGATCACGGACCTGCCACTCGCGGTCGGGTTTGGCATATCGAAACCGGAACACGTGCGGGCTGTCGGTAGCATCGCCGACGCGGTAGTGGTGGGCAGCGCCATCGTTCGCGCGGTGGAGCAGAATGCTTCGCTGGAACAACTCGCCCTTGACCTCTCCTCGGCGTTACCATCGAAAGACAAATGACCGTTGACGACGGCTGGAAGCTGCTGGAAGAGTACCGGCGCGAGATCGACGATCTTGACGTGCAGATTCTCCGGTTGCTCAACGCGCGCACGGCGATTGTCGAACAAATCGGGCAGGTTAAGGAAGAGATGTCCATGCCCGTCTACGAGCCGCGCCGTGAGGATCAGGTGTTTCGCAATGTGCTGGCGAACAACTCAGGCCCGTTGCCGCCGGAAGCCGTGAAGCGGCTCTTTGAGCGCATCATCGACGAAATGCGCACGCTGCAGCACATGCGCAAGCTGCAACGCCAGGCGGCGTCGGGCGATCAGGTGGATTAACTGGATCACTTGGCAGACGGACGCAGACGGACGCGGGCGCATTCTTGAGAGTGACATTTCGGGGGCCATTTTGGAACCATTTGCGCTCTCAGAGCAACTCACTTTATCGATACTTCGCCGCGAGGTGCTTCCCGCGCTCGGTAATTTCCGCCTTCTTGAGTACCCCTCGAACCGATCGCAGAACCGGAGTGTCGCGCGTAGAGGGTGAGGTGGGATCGACAACGGCCGTCAAGTAAGCTTCCACGAGCTTCGATACGGAGACACCTCGCCGTTTCGCATACTGCTTCGCGAGCAAAACCACGCGGCCGTCCACACTCAGATTGAGCCTGACCATAGTCCATCATCACAGTTCCCGGAACCTGGCGCTGAAATGCCGCAGAAACGGTGGCTCGTGGACGATCTCCAGGCCGCGCAGGCTGCTCCTGCGTTCGTTCACCTCGAGAATGGCCTCCACCAGGTAATCGATGTGGCTTTGCGTGTACACGCGTCTCGGAATCGCCAGTCGCAACAACTCGTGACGCGCCTTATCGCCGAACATCACCGAGCCGATCTCCACAGACCGCACACCGGCGTGCCGGTAAAGTTCCACGGCGAGCGCTTGCCCCGGGAATTGGTGTTTGGGAATGTGCGGCAGCATGCGGCCGGCATCGATATAGATTGCGTGGCCGCCGGGCGGTTCAACAATCGGCACACCGTGATCGGCGATGTGACGGCCGAGATACGCGGTGGAAGCGATGCGGTACTCCAGATACTCCGGTTGCAGGATTTCCTCAAG
>JBEKFB010000360.1:0-5305 GCA_050013535.1 Bryobacteraceae bacterium
GACGTCACCAGCGGCGGCGTGCGGAACGCTGTGAACGCGAACTGCTCGTCGATCTTGCCCTTGTATTCGTCATACAGGTGCTGCCACGTCAGATCGCGAACCTCGGGAACATAGGGCAGGTGCTCCGGCGTGCCTTCGGGATCGGGCGCATATTCAAGCCGAACGTTTAAATCCTTAGCATTGTTGTCACCCCAGTAGAAGCCCTTCGTTCCGCCGAACCACTCATCGCGTGAGCTGCGCCACAGTTTCGTGCGATAAGTTCCCAGCTCATACATGGCGATCTCACTCGTCTTCGCGTCGCCCATCAGCCACTCGTTAGTGTAGAGTCCATCGTTCTTCGTGCCGAGGATCTCCACCACCTTGTCGATATTGTCGCCGTATTGAATGGCTTTCCGAGCGCGGTTGGCGATAGGCGTTCCATTGATGTTGTAAGGGCTCTGGCGAATCGTGGTTTCTTCCAGCACCACGCCGGCGTCATTCTGATACCAGTCCGTCCCGCTCTGAATGCCGCCCGGGAAACTCTGCATCAGGACGCGATGGCCTTCGGCGGGTTTCACGTCCAGCATCACGTTGGTCTGCTCGGCGAGCGTGAGAGGCCACATCAGAATATGCCCGATCACCATCCGCCCGTCGCGGGTGGCCGGACCGGTGGCGACGAACGCACTGCAATGGTCCGGCGCCGCGTATGAAGGAGGCTTCAGGTGCAGCCCTTCCAGACCGCTGGGCGTCACCGTCATCGCCTCATGAATGTCGCCGAGTTCCGTAACCGTGTTCGCCGTGATGATGTCGGTCAGGTCTAGGCGCCGCTCACCCCACTTCGCGCCCGCGTCCGATGCTCCGTCGGCTATGCCGCGCATCTCTTCCAGGTATTCACGATCGAAGCCGCGCTCGAACAGCGCCTTGGCCATGGTGCGGCCATCCTCCCACGCGCGATCTTTCGAGTTGGGATCCAGCAGCGCCGCCGAGCGGTCCATGTACTCGACAATCTCGCGCGAGAGCAGATGCCCGTGCTGATACCCGCGCTCATACGGCTTGCCCTCGATATGCAGGTAAATCCATCCGCCCGTGGGATACCGGTATGCCGGGCCGAACCGCTGAACCACCCCGCTGGCCGGCCACGTTCCCTCCGACGAAGCCTCTTCCACGGCAACTCCGGAGAACCACGCTTTGCCGCTAAACGTACCGCCCTCACCCGCAGTGAGCTGGATCGCGTCATTAGCCGTGGTGGCCACGAAGCGCAGGCTCACATGAGTCCAATCGCGCGTGCCGGCCACCGATTCTGAATGCATATCGAATGGCATGGACTCCATGGAGATCGCGGCGCCGCTGGCAATGGGCGACCGGCCGAAGTCGCGCACCCGCAACGATTCAGTACGAATCCAGCCGGTCAACTCATAATGTCCGCCGATCTTCAGCGGCACCGGCTCCGATCTCGCGCAGCCATCGCCGGTACCGTTTCCATCAAGACGCAACGAAACCGCGCCGCTGTGGCGAACCGCGGAATCGGTGGCCGAACTGCCACGCACCGCGGTCCACGTCGTATCGGCAAGGCAGAAGCAGGGAACAAGAAAGAGAGCGAAAGCGAGACGCATCGGCGTTGGTTGGATCAGGATAACACCACACCGTGCATTGCTTCGCCCTCGCAAACCAGGCGGGCACCATTGAACATCAGAAACTCAACCGAGCGCATGCGTTTGCCGTAGATGTCGGAGACGTAAACGATAGCGAAACGGTTGCCGTCCGCGATCACATAATCCAGTTCGAAACGAATCGACTCGATGGCGGCCATTCCGCGGTTCCAGTATGCGGCCAGCTCATGCTTGCCGGACAAACGCGGCTTGCCCGCAATCGCCGGCGCGCGCGGCGAGGTGAACACCACGTCATCGGCGAAATGCGCCAGCACTGCCTCCACGTCACGCCGGTTCCATTGGTCGATCCATTCGCGAGCCCATGCCAGCGCTTCCGATTGCGTCATGAGGACTATTGTCCATTACCGCGCGGCCGATTTGGCGCGCCCGGAGAGCCGCGTGCGTCGATAGCAGTCCACGGTATGATCGTTGACCATGCCAACTGCCTGCATGAACGCGTAGCAGATGGTGCTGCCGACGAATCGAAATCCCCGGCGAATCAGCTCACGGCTCAGTGCGTCGGACTCGGCGGTGCGCGCGGGAACTTCGGCAGGACCCGCCCAGCGATTCTGTTTCGGCTTTCCGCCGACAAACTGCCAGACAAAAGCGTCGAAACTACCGAATTCCTCCCGCACCTTGAGAAACGCCTGCGCGTTGGAGATGGTGCTCGCAATCTTCAGCTTGTTGCGCACGATGCCCTCGTTCGCCAATAACGCCGCCGTCTTCTTCGCCCCATATCGCGCTACTACCTCGGGATCGAAATTGTCGAAAGCCTTGCGGTAGTTTTCGCGCTTGCGCAGAATTGTCGACCAGCTCAGACCCGCCTGCGCGCCTTCGAGGATCAGGTACTCAAAGAGGACACGGTCATCGTGGACAGGCACGCCCCACTCGGTGTCGTGATACGCGATCTCAGGTTCCTGCCGCGCCCACCAGCAGCGCTGAATCATCTTCCGATTCTAGTTTGTGTGCGGCAGGCTCTCAGCCTGCGGCGGCCTCTCAGGCCGCCTCGGACCTACGCCAGCAGTCCGCGGTACCGTGGCTGATTGTAGCCGGGAAATACTTCGGCGACGCTGCGTCCCTTCAGGTGCTTAGTGACGCATTCGCCGAGCACATCGCGAAAGTCGGTGGTCAGCGCGAGGTCGCGTCCCTCGTAAAGGCGTTCGTGAGCCAGGCCGGGCCAGTCGCCATACACCTTGCCGCCGCGAATGCCGCCGCCCATCGCGAACATCACATTGGCGTGACCATGGTCGGTGCCGCGGTCGCCATTCTCGCGCGCTGTGCGGCCGAACTCGGACATGGTCACCACCACGATGTCGGCCATCCGGTCGCCCATATCCTGATAGAAGGCCGCCAGCGCCTGACCAAACTCGGTGAGCCTGTTGGTGAGCTGCCCTTCGGTGGGCTTTCCACCCACTTCATTAACATGCGTGTCCCAGCCACCCACATCGGCGAACGCGACTTCAACACCCACGTTCGCCTTGATCAGCCGCGCAACTTGCAGCATGGCTTGTCCGAACGGGCCGCCCGGATAACGTGCGCCGCCGAATGGCGTGTATTTCTGCTTCTGCACCGCCTGAATCAGCTTGACGGCCTCAAATGTTTCCTGCGCCGGACCATGCAGAACCGTGTCGACGCTTTCGCCGTACATGGCCTCGAACGTGTTCTGCGTACCCGCATCGCGAATCTGAAAATCGCCAATATTGGCGATGGCCACGGCGTCGTTGGGGCCTCGCAATGACCGCGCCAGATCCGACCCAATGCTGATCGCACGAACCGGCGAGGGCTGTTGTTCGGGCCTGAGCGAGCGATTCAGCCAGCCATCGTTCGTCGCCTTGATGCCGGGTGTCCCCGACTCCATGTAATCCTGCGCGTCGAAGTGGGAGCGAGTGGGATCGGGCGATCCGGCCGCTTCCACAATGGCCAATTCCCCGGTCTGAAAAACCGGCACCAGCGGAGCGAGCGCGGGATGCAAACCGAAAAAGCCATCCAGATCCAGCGCGGCGTTCGTTGTTCCGTCAGGTTTGGGAATGCCGATCGTCGGCCGCAGCGCGTAATAATCGGGATCGCCGAACGGCACCACCACATTGAGGCCATCAGCGGCGCCTCGCTGAAACACGGCCACCAGGATTTTCTTCCTGCCAGAAACAGGGAGGTCACCGGCGTAAGCCGCTCGCGAAAGCCACGCCGGCGCCAGACCGACTCCGAACATCGCAATTCCCGAATTCCTGAGAAACGCTCGTCTTGTGTGCATTCGCTTTACCTCACCGTCGCTGAAAATCAGGCGACCCGAGCACCAGCCCCGCTATCGCCTCCGGTGGCGGAGCCTTATCGCCGGACGATTGCTGGATTGCCGCACGTGTCTGCTCGGTGGCATCGCGGAAGAGCAATGCACGCGCAATCGCATCGGCAGTGGCCCCATTTTTCATGGGCTCCAAGTGAACGCCCGACACTTTGTTCCCCGCAAGCGCCAAGGCAAAATTCATGCGGCCCAGCAGATCCGACGAACTTACCCACTCTGAGTTGACGTTCGAGTAGCCTGTGGGTTCCAGCTTCCTGTAAATCGGCTCGCCATCGGCTCGCCCAGTTTCGTGATCTGGTTCGACAGCGCGAACGCGTCGCTGACATCGGCGTTCGTCGCGCGAATCGCGCTTGCCACCATCTCAAACGGCGTCTTCACCTTCGCATGGTAGGCGCCCTGGGACCAGAATTCCTGGGAATCCAGCATGGTCTTCATGACTTCCCGCAGGTCGCCATGGCTCCGGAGAAACGTCTTTGCCATGCGATCGACAAGCGGCTTCGGGGGATTGTCCGCGACAAATTTCTGCGCCAGTTGCAGCGAAATATGATGCGCGGTGGCCGGGCTTTCGGCAACGATGTCGAGCACCTTCTCGCCATCGTCAATGCCGCCGCCCGCGGGGATGGTTTTATCGTGCCAGCGGTCGTTGTAGAAGAAGCCGCCTCCCTGCCTCGGCGCGCGAATGGTCCAGCCGGTGAAGCAGCGCGCCACTTCGGTGACGTCCTTCTGTGTGTAGCCGCTGTCCACCCCCAGCGTGTGCAGCTCCAGCAGCTCGCGGCCGTAGTTCTCATTCAGGCCGACCTCGTTCTTGCCGGGTTTGTTCGACGGCGCACGCGATTGCCAGTTGTCCAAATAAAATAGCATCGCCGGATTCTTCGCCGTCGCTTCCAGCAGGTCGCGGAACTTGCCCAGCACGTGCGGCTCAATGGCGTTGCGCTCATAATCGGTGAGCTCGTAGCGGTCCACGCCCTTGTCCATGAAGACATTGAAGTGGTTGAACCAGAAATCGTCAAGAATCTCGGCAAGCTGGCGATTGCTGTAAATGGCGCGATACAACTTCGCGGCGGTGAGGTCGGCGGCAACGGCCTGCTGCGGCGCGTTCATGATGAGCAGGGTCCGGCGGACTCCCGGTGGTGCTGCTGCGATCAGCGGACCACGCATCTTCGGCGGCAGCGCCTCGGAAAGTTGCACCAGCTTCTCCGGCGGCAGCGACGCAATCAGCGCGAGCTTCTCGTCGGTTGTGCCGTTGCGAAGCGTGAAGATCTGCGCCGGTTCAAGTATGTCCCTCACGCGCTCGGCCAGCTCCATCTTGTCCTGATCGGACATTGCGGCCTTATCGGCTGCGCCGGCTTTCTGCTTCTCATACCGCGCCATCATGTTC
>JBEKFB010000361.1:0-4193 GCA_050013535.1 Bryobacteraceae bacterium
GATATGCGCAGCGGCCTGAACGTGATCGCCAGCCGCAGCGAAGCGCTCAGCCGGTTCATGAGCGCCTATGCCCGTCTCGCCAAGCTGCCGCCACCCACTCTCGCACCCATCCGCGTGGGCGATCTTCTGAGCCGCATCACCGGTCTGGAAACGCGCGTCAGGCCAACCCTCGAAACAGGACCCGACTGCACCATCATGGCCGATGGCGACCAGCTCGAACAGGCCCTCATCAACCTAATCCGCAACGCCGTGGATGCTTCTCTCGAAACCGGAGGCGGGGTGCATGTGGGCTGGCGCCGCGAGAACTCGCACGTCGAAGTCTGGATCCGCGATGAAGGCCCGGGCCTCTCCAACACCGGCAATCTCTTCGTACCGTTCTTCACCACTAAGCCAGGTGGATCCGGCATCGGTCTGGTATTGAGCCGGCAAATTGCCGAAGCGCATGGCGGCACGCTTTCGCTGCAGAATGTCGCCACGGGCCATGGTTGCGAGGCGCGGCTCACTTTGCCTTTATAGGAGGAGAGTGAAGACTCCGAAGCAGATCGCCGGCATCGTATTGCTCACCTTTATGTCCTCGCACGATGGTTTTCCAGCCGATCTTTCACCTGCACACTGGCCGCAAGCTGAGAAGACACGGGCCGAGGCGGCCGAGATGGTTCCATGGCCGATGCAGGCTGGAATCGTGGAAGGGCGTTCCGGACTGGTCGCGGCGACGATGTCACCCGTCGCGGTTCGCGCGGGCATCGAAGCGCTGAAGCAGGGTGGCACAGCCGCCGATGCCGCCGCGACAGTGGCGCTCACGCAGGTGACAACAGCACTCGGGTCGTATGTGTCGGCCGCCGGCATCCTGCAATTGGTCTACTACGATGCCAGCACGGGCAAAGTCTCTTCTCTGAATGCCGGCTGGAATCCCTGGCTCGGCGAAACGGAGCCGGCGACGATTCCAGTGAACGAGTCAGGATCTGAGGGACGCAAGACTCTCGTGCCCGGCTTCATGGCGGGCATCGAGGCGATGCAGAAACGTTTCGGCCGCCTGGCGTTCGCCGACGTGTTTGAGCCAGCCATCTGGTATGCGGACCACGGCGTGGCCATATCGCCGTTGCTTGCGGCGTATTTCACCATGCGCGAAGAAGTTCTGTCACGCACCGCGGAAGGCCGGCAGTTTCTTCATCAGCGGGCCGGAGATCGCTTCATCCAGGCTGACTTGGCGAAAACGCTGCGCGGCGTCGCGACGGAGGGCGCTGCGTACATGTACACGGGCGCGTGGGGACAACAATTCGTGTACGCCGTGCGCGGCGAATCGGGCAAAGCCTCGATGGACGACATGAAGCGCTATCAGCCAAGTTGGGAGGACCCGCGCAGCACCGGCTTTCTGGGATACGAAGTATTCGGCCCCGGCGAGGGCAACGTTGGCAGCCGTCAGGTCCTGGAAGCTTTGAACCTCGTGGAAGAGCGGAAGACCTGCGCGATGGGTCCGTATTGGAAGGACTGGAAGGCGTTTCGCGATCTGTCGGCGATCCTGCAAACCGTGCAGACGCCCGGCAAAACCAATCACAGCGATGCCATCGTGATAGTCGATCGCTGGGGCAACATCGCCGCTTTGGTGCATTCCATCAATACCGCTGTTTGGGGAACAACCGGCATCGTTGTCGGAGGCGTGCCGATTGCCGATGCGGCCAGCATCAACAAATATCGAATCGCGCGTTTGAAGCCCGGCGATCGTGTCCCCAATGAGATGTCGCCCATCATTGTGATGAAAGAATCGAAGCCGGTGCTGGCGACCGCCGCGATCGGCAGCTCGCTGACGGCGGAAACGGTGCGGCTGCTGGTGGGCATCCTGGGAAATCGTATCGACGCGGCTACTGTAATGGCCGCGCCTCCGCTGCTCTATAACTACGAACCCTCTTCACAAGGCGTGGAGTTCGTTCCCGAAGGCGCCTACGATCCTGAGTTTCTGAAAAACCTGGCAACAGCGGGCGTGACTGTCCGGCAGAAGACACCGGCCCAGGTCAACACCGTGAAAGGAACCGTGGTCGTGGGCCTGCTTGACCGGGAGAGCGGCACACGGCGCAGCGTGGAAACACCAAGGGTAGTTGATTTCGCAGCGGCATACTAATTTTCGGGAACTCGCCGACCCGCCCGTCCGTAATGCCATTTGAGAACGTAACCTTTCCGCGGGTGCCTCGTAATACCCGTTGAAGGGAAGGAGCAGACATGACCAGCAATGGCAACGGGAATGCCCTGATCAGCCTCGAAAGCGTCACCAAGGTCTTCAGCACGGACGAGATGGAGACTCACGCACTCGCCGGAATTCACCTCGATATTGAGCGCGGCGAGTATATCGCCATCTCCGGTCCATCGGGCTGCGGTAAGTCCACCTTGCTGGCGATTCTGGGCCTGCTCGATTCGCCTTCGCATGGCACCTATACGCTGAATGGCAGACGTGTGGATGGCATGAAGATGAGCGAGCGCGCACGCGTCCGCAATCGCGAAATCGGCTTCATCTTCCAGGCGTTCAACCTGATCGGCGATCTCAACGTATATGAGAACGTAGAGCTGCCGCTGACCTACCGCTCCGTGCCCTCTTCCGAACGCAAGAAGATGGTGCATGAGGCGCTCGAAAAAGTCGGCATGCTGCATCGCGTTCGCCATTATCCGGCGCAGCTTTCGGGCGGCCAGCAGCAACGTGTTGCAGTGGCTCGCGCACTGGCCGGAAACCCGTCCATCCTGCTCGCGGACGAACCAACCGGCAATCTGGATTCCGCGAATGGCGAAGCGGTGATGACGTTGCTGTCGGACCTGCATCGCGAAGGCGCCACCATCTGCATGGTCACTCACGATCCTCGCTACGCACTCCGCGCCGACCGCACCATCACCTTGTTCGATGGCCGTGTCGTTGAGGAACAGACCGCCATGGCCGCCGTGATGTAGAGGACGCGCGGCGACGGCCGCGCCTGGGCGGCGCTTGTAGAAATGCGGACGCCGCCTTCCCAAAAGCGAACGAACCAACCGAAGCTCATCCCGGTAATTTGCTGATTCCACAAGTCGATCAACGGCAGTGGACGTGCTTCCACCCGCTCATGCTGTCGTCCTTCCGATATGCCCTCCGCGTGCTGCGCAAGGCGCCCGGCTTCACTTTGGTAGCGGTCCTTTCGCTGGCCATTGGCATCGGCGCGAACACCGCGATCTTCAGCGTTGTAGATGCCCTGCTGCTCCGTCCCCTGCCCTATCCGCAACCTGACCGGCTTGTCAATATCTGGCTGCATTCTCCCGCGCTGGGCATCTTCCGCGACTGGCCATCTCCGGGCCAGTACATCGATATCAGGAACGAGAATCATTCCTTCGAGCAAATGGCGATTGCGAAAACCCGTAGCATGACTCTGGCGGGACGTGAGGCGCCGGTGCAGGTGGATGGAATGTACACGTCATCCACCGTCTTCCCGATGCTTGGCGCGCGTCCGCTACTGGGACGCGTGCTGCGGCCCGACGAAGATGCACCGGGCAAGCCCGCGGTGGCAATTCTCAGTTACCGGCTTTGGCAGAAGCTCTTCACTTCCGACCCGCAAATTGTTGGCAGGAGCATCACGCTCGACGGCCATCAATACGCTGTGGCGGGCGTATTACGGCACGAGTTCCGGCTCGATGATGAGGCGATCCCGGCGGAATACTCAATGGAAAAAGTGGACGTGTTTCTCCCGTTGCCGCTGGGCGCGGACGCCGCACAAAATCGCCGTGACGAAAATTACAACCTGATGGCGCGATTGAAGCCCGGCGTTTCCATTCAGCACGCTCAGGCCGATATCGATATCATCGCCCGCCGCATTCGCGATAAGGACCAGCGCGATCGCAGCTTCGGAATGACTGTAATCGGTCTGCAGGAACAAGTGGTGGGCGACGTTCGCCGCGCGTTGCTGGTGCTTCTGGGGTCGGTGGCGCTGGTGCTGCTGATCGCTTGCGCTAACGTCGCCAATCTGATGCTCACTCGTGCCGCCGGACGGCAAAAGGAAATGGCCATTCGCACTGCTTTGGGAGCGGGCGGCATGGAAATCGCGCGCCAATTACTGGCCGAAAGCCTGGTCATCGCGCTATTGGGCGGCGCGGCCGGATTGTTGATCGCCGAATGGACTCTGTTCGCCGTGCGCACTATCAATCCCGGAAACATTCCGCGGATGGACGAAATCGGAATCAACGGC
>JBEKFB010000362.1:0-4507 GCA_050013535.1 Bryobacteraceae bacterium
GATCAACGTGCACGACCTGCATATCTGGAGCCTCGGCTCCAGTGCCCACGCGCTAAGCTGTCACGTGCTGATTGAGGACATGCCACCGTCGGCCAGCGAATCGATTCTGAAGTGCATTAACGACATATTGTGCGACTTCGACATTCACCACACGACAATTCAGTTCGAGCACGTCCCCTGCGCCGTCTCCCACGACGGCTGCGCGATGTCCAGCGGCAGCCAGGCGCACCAACACTGATGATCGCGAAATGACGACATCGCATATCGAACTGCTCAAGGCAAGTGTCGATAAGTTGATTCGGGTGCATTGTCGCGATGGAAAAACCTTCATCGGGAGGATACTGTCGGTATCGGCGGATGAACGGGACGTCGTCTACGACCTCATTTCAACGAGCCGTGAATCTCAATACGATAAGGCCGATCCGCAACCGGCCTATCTGATGAAGTTCGATGACATCGAATCGGTCGCCGTTCATGAGTAGTAGTGAGCCTACCCCCGCCCGAAAACCCACACTTCCGCCAATCCGAAATTCAGCAGCCCGGCTAAGCCCACGCTCAGCAGATTCGCTGGAATGAGCCGTATGTGCAGCACGCCCACGAAAAATGCCATGAGGACGAAGTTCGCTACCAGCGACACCAGCCCATTCGCCAGATGAAAGCGCAACAGCCGATACATCACGGACTGATGCGGCCGCCCGCGCCACGTCCAGAGCTGATGCCAGACGAAATTGTGCAGCACCGCGACCTCCACCGCCAACACGGTCGCCAGCAGATACTGTACGCCGGCCACACGCTCCAGCAACCACAGCACGCCGAGTTGCACTGCCAGCCCCACGCCGCCCACCGCGTTGAATTTCAGCCAGCGCAGGATCACCGCAGGGTCTCGGCGCGATACAACTCAGTCCCGTGCTTCACCGCGGACCACACAAATGCCAGCAGCATCCCGGCTGCGCCGATCGCGCCGCCGACATCGAACAACAGATAATGCCCGCCGAAGATCGTTACCACGGGCCGATACAGAACGGCGATGTTGCCCGCGATCATCAGCAATCGAAACTCAGTTGGCCCGAAAGCCGCGAAGGACAAATGGAAAGTGCCCAACGTATACGTGGCCAGATAGACCTCAATACTCATCAGCAGCCACGCCACCAGCAGCGCGAGCGCCACTCTCTCGCTCATGTAGCCCGAAAGCGCCAGCCCTCCGAACACAAACACGCTGCCGCAGGTGTCCAGCACGTGGTCGATATAGAAGCCGTACCGTGGGCGCTGCTGGTTGCGCACGCGTGCCAAAGTGCCGTCCAGACTGTCGCCGAACCAATTCACCACGAAGAGGACTGTCGCCAGAGTGAAGCCCGCTTTGGACGAGCGAGCCCAGTAATATGCCGCCGCGATGCCGATCAGCGCGATGAACCCCAGGGCCGTGAGATGGTCCGAGTTCACCCACCGAGGCATGCGCTCCGCCATCCAAATGAGCGCCTTTTTCTCGATGGACGCGAGCATGCTGCGATGCTCCCGTTTGGCATTGGTGAACGCTTCCGCCGTGGGCATGACGGTCCTACTCTATCGCGGCCTTCGTCCCCACCGCCTCCTGATACACCTTCGTGAAGAAGTCGCGCGAGCTGGGCGAGCACCCAATCACCAGCGCACCACTGCCGGGCGTTTCCTCCACAAAGCCGAGGTAACCGAGCCAGCCGATGTCGTCCAGAATGAACCGCAGGGATTCGCGTTCGCCGAGCGGCAAATTCGCAAGCGAAATCTCGAAGGCCTGGCCACTGCACAGCGCATCGAAGTGGGCCTTGCCGGTGGCGAACTCGCGGCCCGCACGCGAGGCGTAATCGAGCGGACGCGCTAGTCCGGTCACTTCAATGGGAACGAAACTCTCGCCGTGCGGGTGCAGCTCCTCAAACAGACGGCGCGTTTCAAATACGATGGTGAGCAGCGTTCCCAGCGCCGAAGGCGAAGCGTCCAGATACGAATCGCGGTGCTCGGGATCGAACTCGCCCAGCGAACCGTACCCGTTGCGCCGCAGCAGAAAACCGAAGTAATCGGGCTTGTCCATTGCCCGCACCAGCCGCGTGCCCTCGTCGTGTTGGATGTCTTCGCAGGTGCGATAGGTCAAATCCTGCGGCTTCATCCAGGCCGACAGGCGGTTGGGCGCGCGCTGCACCGGGTCGAAATCGTACCGGTATTCATCCTGCAGTTTCTGGAAATCGTCCGGGTCCTCTTCGTACATCGCCAGCAACTGCTCGGCGCGGCGCACGCGAAACCAGTAGGTGGGTGAATAATCGCGTTCCATCTGCTCGGCCAGCGCCTGCCATATTTCGCGATTGTGCACGGGGCTGGAGGAGAAAAACACTTGCGCCACCGACGGTGCATTCCCTTTAAGATCGGGCGCACGGCGCGCCATGTCCAGGAACTCAGCGACGCAGCCTTCGCCGCAGTGGTAAGCCCACACCGCCCAATCGAGACCGCCGAACTTCTGCTCCATGTTCGCCAGATACCGCGCCGCTGCGGGAATGGCACGAGCCGGATCCAGCCTTTCATCGCGCACCAGCACGCTGTAAGTCGTCTTCACCTTCACGTTCCGGTATACGGGTTTGCCGTGCTTCTTCTTCACTTCGCGCCGCTCGGTGTGGACTTTGTATTTCGTCGAGTAAACGATCCGCAGTCCCATAGCGCGCGCGGTGGCCTGTGAAATCTGCATGATGCCTTTGGGCCCCGTGGGGCTCTCAGCGGTGGGCAGGCCGAAGCTTTCCAGAAACGCGATTGCGGTGATCATCGACGCGGGAACGCCGCTGCGGCTGGCCGCGTCCCCGACGATCTTTTTCATCTTCGGCGTCGTCATGCGTTCGGCCCCGGCCATGGCCCGTGCATCGCGCATGATGGCGAAGGTCTGTGCCTCGGTCATCAATCGAATGCGCTCGTCCAGCATCACGTCGGACAGGTTTTTGCGGTCGACGCCAATCGCGGTGAGGCGGTTCGTGGGCGTGAAGTAATCGGCGGCGAAGGAGGGGAGCGCCAGAAGCGCAGTCGGGATATAAAGAAGCTTTTTGCGGAGAAGACCACCTCTCCGCCAGCGCGGCACTCTATTCATCACTCGAAGTATAGACGCGCCGGAACAGCGAAAGTAATCGAGGCGGCAGCGGGAGTTCGCGTTCAGATGCCTTCGCCGCCGGTGAAGCGCTCAGCGCGATGCAGGATGCCGGAATCTTCCAGAGCCTTCATCAACTGTTCTACGGCCGCTTCATCTTCGCTCGCGAGTTGAGGCAATGGCAGCGGATCTTCCGGCGGCGCCTCCGCCACGACGATGGCGATCAGTCCGGCGGCGAGCAATGCCTGCACGCTCGTGCCACTTTCTGTGATGGACACCGCCGCGCCCTGCGCGAAGAGATCCCGCTCCAGCAATGTCGCCAAATGCCTGCGCCCCGGCAGCCAGATCAGTGCCGGTTCATGCCCCAGCCGGTCCGCACGCTCGCGTGCACTCACTGGCCCGCGATGCTGGTCGTTCGCAATGGCGCCGCGAATCATGCCCGCCGCCAGCGTGGCGTTTGAGAACGGGTCGATCAGAATGAATGCGCCGGTGGACCGATTCTCCTGGTATGCGTCGAAGAACACGGGCCGGGGCACGTCGATGGTCACCGAGCCGATCTCATTCAGCTTCAGATCGCGCGCGGCCTCCTGCTCCAGCGTGTTCACGTCGATCCGGCTGCGCACGTTCCGCACCGTCGCGCGCACCTGCCGCGTAGTGTGCTTTAGCAAATAGGATCGGCCCGGCTCCAATGGAGCGTCGTTCATCCACACCAGCGTGGCATCGAACGCACGGGCCACCACGGGCGGCTCTTCTTCCGCGCGCACAATCATGTTGCCGCGGCTCACGTCAATCTCACGATCCAGCGTCAGCGTAATCGACATCGGCGCGAAGGCCTCATCCAGAGACCCGTCATAAGTGGAGATCTCTTTCACGCGCGCGTTGCGGCCCGATGGCAAAACGCGCACCTCGTCGCCAGGCCGAATGCTCCCCGAGGCGATCTGTCCGGCGTAACCACGAAAATCGAGCGAAGGCCGAATCACATACTGTACCGGCAATCGGAACGCCTCGCCGTCGGCCGCATCCGCCAGCGGCACCGTCTCCAGATAATCGAGCAGCGTGCTGCCATGGAACCATGGCATCCGCTCGCTGTGCGCAACAACGGAATTCCACAAGGTCCATCTTGTTTACGGCGACAACCACGCGCGGAATGCCCAGCAGCGACGCGATATATGCGTGACGCTTCGACTGCGGCAACACGCCCTTGCGCGCATCAATCAACACGATGGCAAGATGAGCGGTGGACGCCCCGGTGGCCATGTTGCGCGTGTACTGCTCGTGCCCCGGCGTGTCGGCGATGATGAACTTGCGGCGCGCGGTTGAGAAATACCGGTAGGCTACATCGATGGTGATGCCCTGCTCGCGTTCGGCTCTCAGCCCATCGGTGAGCAGTGAAAAATCCAGCGGACCGCTCGACCG
>JBEKFB010000363.1:0-4171 GCA_050013535.1 Bryobacteraceae bacterium
TGGCCGGCGGGTCCCGCTCGCACGCCGAAGTTGTCCTTGTTCCAGGGGCACGTGTCGGAGGTGTCGGCCACATCGGCGGCATGCCATGCGGAATCGGCAATGGGCACATTATTGGCGACGGCGCTCTTCGGAATCCCGCGCACCAGATGAATTCCGAACTTGAGGCCGAGCGAATGGATGTAGTCGGCCAGCGGCTTGAACCCGGCTCCGTTCGCGGCCGACGGATAACGGTCCGGCGCAGGCGTGTAGCGGCCGTCCGGCGTCAAATCGAAGGGCGTATCGGGCTGCTTCGGGATGAACCATCCTTCGTCGATGACGACGTATTGCCAGCCGTAGCTTTTCAGATTTTGCGCCATGTAATCGGCGGTCGCGCGGACGCCGGATTCGTCGATGGTCATTCCCCAGGCATCCCAACTGTTCCATCCCATGGGCGGCGTGGGCGCAAGAGTGGCTTCTGGTTGCTGGGCGAGCAGGGACAGCGCGGCGAGGATCGGGAAGAGAGCGAATTTCCAGTGCTGACTTGGCATGATGCCAACCAGTTTATGCCAGTGGGGCGGTCGCACGCCGCGACGGTAGGACCGGCTTCTCCCGCCACGTGCAGGCGTTTTCTTGAAGCGTCGCTCGCCGACCGCGACGGAATGCGCGTCCCGACCGCGGATCGAAGGCGTCTCCGGCGAGGGTACGTCGTCAGCCGTGAGCTGATCCTTCGGCCCCCAGGTTCAGTCCATAGCCTGCGGACCCGGTGTCCCATCGGACCATTTGCCAGCCAGGATCATGAAGATCGTAACTCGTTCTTCAGGGTCGTCCGCCGCTATAACCGGCGAGCCCGGCAGATTGGCTCCCCAGCTTTCCGCCGCGTCGCCCGGAACAAAAACCATCACATGTGGATGCCAGTTCCTGCCGCGGTCGTTTAAGTACTGCTGCCTGGACATCATGTAACACATGGCTCCGGGCTCCAGCGGGGGCAGTTCCTTCCGATTCAGCGCAGACGCGATGGCCGGAGCGATTTCCGCCTTCGATTTGCCCGCCAGCACCAGTTTGGTTTTCATCAGGAAAATGGGCACAAAGGTTCTTGCGGCCGCCGGATTGAAGCAAATGGGGGAACGCACTTTGGGATTCCAGAATTCCGGATCATCGGTGGGGGCGCCCCATGATCGTTCCACCAGACACAGAAAGCCATTGCTGCCCTTCACTGCGGTTGTGTATGCCTTCCGTCCCAGCACCATCACTTCGGCGGCGCCCGAAATGGATCGTGGAGCGGCACTGCGCGCCAGCGCGATTTCGGAGTCTGTGTCCGACGCCAGATACTGATCCACCGGAGCCATAGTCGGATAGGGAGCTTTCTCCGCCTGCGCTTCTGCCAGCCAGGCTGCGCCGGGTAAGACCGCCTGTAGGGTGAGTATTAACGCCAGGAAACGGAACGTCTTCTTTTGCATTGCACTCTCCAGTGTGCGCATTCTTCGCTTCAGGATCGGAGATGTCCGGTCCCGAGATCGCGAGACGGTTTGGTTGAGATTAGATCATGAGAATGCAGAACCGGTCAATGCCCTCGGCGAATATGCGCCAGCGATCCCGGCCGGCTCGTCGTCCACTTAGAGAATGCCTCGGAACTGCGGCTTACGAATTCCTCTCCGCACGGCGGCTTCGGGCCGACTACAGAACAAGACCCGACTTGGCCCTTTTGAGAGACGCGTCGTCGTTATCTCCTCGATTGCCGTTCCCGCGGCGTTACACTATTCAACACCAACTGGCGCGGGTGGCAAATTGACGTGAGTGCCTATCGTGAACATAAGTCTCCCGGCGTCCACGCCAGGGCGAGACAAGGAGCATGAAGAATGAAATACCGGAAGCTGGGGAATACCGGGCTCATTGTAAGCGAGGTGGCTCTCGGTTCCATGCAGTTCGGCGGCAAGATGAACATGGGCAACCTTGGCCAGGAGCAAACCACGCAAATGGTGCGATTGGCTCTGGATAAGGGCATCAATTTCATCGATACGGCGGACGTCTACAGCCTGGGGGAGAGCGAAACGCTGTTAGGGAACGCGCTGAAGGGCATCCGGGAAGAAATCGTTCTGGCCACCAAGGTCCGGCTGCCCATGGGTGAAAACTTCAACCGGAGCGGCGCCACCCGCGTGAACATCATGCGCGAAGTGGAGGCCAGCCTGCGGCGATTGCAGACCGATTACATCGACCTCTACCAGGTGCACGGATGGGACAGCAACACGCCGTTGGAGGAAACGCTGCGGACCCTGAACGACCTCGTGCGCCAGGGGAAGGTCCGCTACATCGGGCTCTCCAACCTGATGTCATGGCAGGCGGCGACGGCAGTGATGCTGCAGGAACGTCTCGGGCTTGAAAAATATGTGACGGCACAGATGTACTACAGCCTCGTGGGCCGGGGACTTGAGTACGAATTCCAATCGTTCGCCGAGTACCACAACATCGGCATTCTGGTTTGGAGCGCGCTGGCCGGAGGATTCCTGAGCGGCAAATACAGCCCCAACAATCCGGCGCCCGCCGGGACACGCTACGCGGACGCGGGTCAGTTCGTGCCATTCGATAAGGAGAACGGTTACAAGATCGTCGATGTATTGAAAGAAGTCGCCGGACGGCACGGCGCGAGCCCTGCCCAGGTGGCCCTTGCGTGGGTGCTGGGACGCCCGGCCGTGAGCGCTGTGATAGTGGCTGCCCGAAAAGCTGAGCAATTGGAAGACAACATCCGTGCCGTGGACCTGCAGCTCTCAGTTGAGGATGTGCGGCTGCTCGACGAGGTCTCGGACCCAGGTGTTCCCTATCCGAAGTGGATGGTCCTTCAACTCGATACCGCGGAAGACCCGCGTCTGCGAGTGCTGCATCCCGAAAAGTACGGGGCAGACGGACGCTGGAAGGACCTGCGCGGCAGCCGGTGGTCCGGCTGAAAGTTAGTTTCCCCAACGGCGCGTTGCTGGCGTTGCGAGACGTTGAGGAGAGCCTTTAAGACCGCATTAAATGTCGAGTCTCAGAAGTCTTGCATTCATCCTATGCTCAGCCATACGGCGCACGCGCGCCCTGTCCTGCGCTGCTGTCCATTGCTCTCCCGACGCAAATAACGCAAGGAAAATGGCTACAAATAACGCAACGAAAATGGCTACAAATATGGCCGCTCCCACGTGCAGTCTCCTCTGAACAGTATACGCCTCCAAAGCGACCGCGGCTCGGGGCGCAAAGGGACCCTTTGTGAGACGGCCCGCCGGTCAGAAGATCGGCTGCAGAACCATCCGGCCATACGCGACGTACGCCATAAGGAGGCCCAGCACGCTGCTCAAGATGATGGGCGTGATCTCGCGATACTTGACGTGCACCCCGACAAACACGAGGCTCTCGATCGCCAGGACCGTGGCGGCCACCACCGTGAGCCCCGGCTGCCAGTGGAAGGCGGCGGGGACGATTAGCCCCACCGTGCAGACGAGTTCGAGGATGCCGAGGGCCGTCCAGGCTTTCCGCGGCAAGGCGCCAAAGGACGGGACGCCCTCGCTTACTTTGTCGAACATGAAGACTTTCATGACGCCCGACGATCCGTACAGGAGCGCGGCGAGGACCTGCAGGACCCACAACAGGATGTTCATCGTGTTCCTCTTCTCGGTTTCCGCGTCGGCGCGGGTAACGTCGTGATAATTCCCCGTCGTTGCATAGAGGACCCTTTTTTCGAAACTACAGATCTTTAGTCAGACCTGGGATCCGAACCAGCGCTCAACAATTGTGCGTACATCGACCGAGTGGTTGTAAAACATAATCTTCGCTTTAGGGACCACTTCATGAGTTGCGTCGATGATTTGCTCCATGAAGTAACTCATCGCAGGATCGCCGGCTACGGCTCCCCCGATCAGGACGCCATTGCAAGGTTCCGTTCTTAGTTGATGTTTGAAACCATCGAGGCCGGTTTCGGGCGAGGCGTGGGTGATTTCATACCTATAGCCAGCGCGTGTCATCCGTTCCCGCAGGTCGCTCAACCTTTTCGCGACCGTTGGGCGCTCCCCTACCGGGATCGATGGATGATCCAGTGGTAACCCAATGTGGACGATGGATACAGCCAGTATCGCCTCCTAACGGATTTATGGCTTGGAGCCCCGGCAGTTCCGCGGCTCGTCCAGACAGATTACCACCGCTCCGTCAGTTCCCACTGTGTCGGCGC
>JBEKFB010000364.1:0-4404 GCA_050013535.1 Bryobacteraceae bacterium
CTCCTGCTGCGGGCTGGTCTCGGTAGGCCTCAACCCACCCGTCTCGCCCACTTCCGTCACCGCATACTCCGGTCCCAAAAACCGCGCGCCCAGCCACCGGAAAATGTAATCCATGATGGACTTGGCATACGGGATCTGCTGGTTGCCGGTCCACCCGCTGGGCTCGAAGCGCACGTGCGCGAACTTGTCCACCAGGAATTTTACCGGCACGCCGTACTGCAGGTTGAAGCTGATGGCCGTGGCGAACGCGTCCATCAGTCCGGAAATCGTGGAGCCTTCCTTCGCCATGGTGATGAAAATCTCGCCCGGCGCGCCGTCTTCGTACATGCCCACCGTGATGTAGCCTTCGTGGCCTCCGATCGAGAACTTATGAGTGACAGCGATCCGCGTGTCGGGCAGCTTGCGCCGCACGGGCCGGTAGGCGGCCTTCTAGGCCTTGCCCCCCGTACCGGAACTGACATCATGTGACCAAGGCAGACCTCGCGCGGCCTGTCGTGATCCCGAAGAAAAAAGACCTCTCCGAGGGCATTGTTCTTTCGGTGGGAAGAACGCTCGGATTGACCGGTAGGAGAATTGAGCAGCGCCTGAACCCCAAGAAGAGACGCCAATCCGGCCCTGGTGCGAAAACTAGCGCTTGATGCGGGCCGCGTGGACTACCAGGAGTGTTATGCCCGAGATTGAGAAGGAGCCGGTCGTTTACCCCGAGTTCCGGCAACGTCTTTGCCGACCTGGGGTTCGCCGACGCCGAGGAGCGCAAGACCAAGGTTCGCCTCGCGTTTGCGAGCAACCAGATCGTGGAGCGGCGGCGTTTCCCCAAGGCCGACGCAACTCGTCAACTTGGCATTAACCAGCCCAAGGTCTCCGCGCTTGCCAATTACCGGTTGGAGGGCTTCTCCGTCGAGCGGCTGATGCATGAGTTGGCGCGTACAACTAGTGATCCAGCTCAGACGACACCTGGACCGATGACGGCGAGCGATTCCCGGATTTGTCCGCGTTTGGACACGTCAGTGCTAACTGAGCTATATCGTTCCAAAACCTGAACCCTCGCGCCTTTGTAAAGGCGCCGAATTGAAGCATGGTTCGCGTTGCTGATGACTACTGCCGCGCCTCGCTCGGCGGCGCGTCGAGCCGCGCAGGCCAATCGTTCCTGGTCTTGCCAAGAGAAATTCCTTTGGTTGTATCGGACGAAGCCATTGTTCTCGTGCGCGACAGTGTAGGTTGGATCGCAGTAGACTGCGTCACCACGTCGCGCCGACTCCATAACGAGTTCGAAGTCTGCATGATGGATGTCCACCCCCGCAAGTGCTCGGGATGCTCTGGCCAACAGGCCCTTGCGCCACAGGACCTCCGGTGTTCGTTCGCCGCCGCCGTAGGGTACGTTGAACCGGCCAGCCAGATTCAGCCGATAGATGCCGCCGAAAGCGGTCCGGTTGAGGTAAAGAAAACGTACGGCGCGCTCGATGAGTCCTTGGGGATCGCTGGCCCGCAACCGATCATAAGTCGTCTTATCGACTGGTAGGCATTTTAGTCGTCGGATAAGTTCAGCCGGACGATCACGTGCGAGGCAGTAGGTGTTGATAAGGTCGGCGTTGATATCTGCAAGCACAGCAAGGCGAGGCTGCAGTGCAAAAAACACTGCGCCTCCTCCAAGCAACGGTTCGTAGTAAGTGCTTTGCAGGCTGTTACGCAGAACGTCTACGATCAAGCCGCTTGCCCAGCGCTTGCCGCCCGGCCACCTCAGAAACGGCAATGCTGGCTCTTGGTTTTTCACCGGCTTGGCATGATTTCCTGTGGCCCGCCTTCGCCGCTGCTGGTCAATGAGCGAAGCTTAATCAGCCGGTCGTGTATGTTCAGAGCGTCCAGCGCCCTTGCGGTTGCCGCAGGCACCATCGACCGCCATGCCGTTCCGCCATCGATAATGTCTCCTCGGATTTCTCCGCCGGAGACAAGTTTCTTGGTGCGTTCCCATAGGACATTGACGGTATAACCGTAGCCCCTGAGGATACGAATCTTCTCCCTGTTCCATTCCTCGCAAACCGTGGTGTAACAGGGAACCGAGGTGGGCATAAATTCCGGCAGCCGCTGAGGCGTTTCGATTGGAAATGGAACAAAAGCGAATGATCCCTTGCCAATGCCCGCATCGACAAGCGCCTCCGCAATGATGCTGATTCGCTCAAAGTACGTGAGGGGGTCGTTCTCCGGCCGCTCCCTCGGACGGCCGAGGGGCGTGAATTCCGATGGAGTAATGTCGTACTTTGTAATGCCGATCCACAAAAACTCGCATAAATCCTTGGCTGCCATCACGTATTCCAGGTGCTCGTTGTGAAAGGGCTGAAATCTGCCATGGACTGACCCGGCGGCGACACTCATTGTTCCTCCAGGTACTGCTTGAAGTCCCAATCGTCAGCATTAGCCCAGAAATGATCGTAGTAAGAGCTGAAGCCGTAATAGAGCGAGTCCACGTCGCGCGATCCCGTCGGCCTTACGACGTGCAACTGGGGCAGTTCTGCCCCGGACCCCTTGCCCAAAACGTAGTGGCTCGCAAGGCAGATCGCGTCGTCAATGAACATGAGCCTGAAGGTAGGAAACTCCGGATAGAACCTGACTTGGACGTTCCACGCCCGCTTGATCCGGAGGTCCGCGATCGCTCGGAGGAGTCCAGCACTTTCTTCTGGTAAAGGTCACGGTCCTTCTCGGCACTTTGCGCCATTTCTATGAGCTTGTCGCTATCTGGCCGGCAAAGGAGGAACCGGACCGGTCTCGACGGGCGCTGGCATCGGCCCACGGCAGCCTCGAACTCCGCTTTCTCGTCTGTAAGTTTGGCAGCGCCGATACCGAGGAAATCCATGGAGTTCGACACCATCCCAAGCGCTCTCTTGAAATTGATGCCGGCTTGGATCTGGTCATCCGCTCCCACGAGACCTATTCTCCAGAATTGGTTCAACTCTGGACGCACGATCCAAACTAAGAATACAGAAGAGAGAAAGACGACAAGAGCGGCACTGCGAGCGACAAAGTAAGCGCAGGCGGTGCTCATCAGAACCCAAAATAACCCGAGGACAGTCACGCGCAAGACCCGATCAGCGGGGTTCGAACGGGTGAGCCTGCGCTGCATCCACTTCAGCGCGGCGGTCAAAGCCAGCAGGACGACGCCTGCGATGATGTTGATCGAAAAACCCTCAATCGCCTGATTGGACATTGGCCTTGCCGGTCTGCTCGGCCCTGAAGATCATTTGGGACCAGTTTTCAAATTCCTGGATACGGTCCGAAATCTGCTGTAGGGTCTCGAACTTAGGGTCCATCAAAAAGCCCCGCTCCCCGATCTCGAATTCTCCGGTCCGCAGGATAACGTCGTAGGCGATCCCAAGATGCTGCCGGCTTACTGGGCGTGAGTCATCGTATAATAGGCCCCTGTATGCCATGTCCGCCAGCTCACCTGTTCGGAGCCGGAGTTCCTCCCCAAGCTCGCGAATCAGTAGCGGTCCACCAAGCGTCCGGTCGGAAATGTTCAGTAGTGGGCTTATATCCTTCGGATTGAGGTGACCGCCGAACGAGATCGAATAACAACCGTGCAGCCTTGCCTCAGGGAGCCTCCGCGTGCGTTTGTACGTCAGATAGCGGTCGTTATGATGGACGATGAAAACCGACACAAGCTGAATGACGGAGGTATCCTCCTCAGCCTGTCGCCTGCGCATTGGCCTACACTCGTCCAAGAGACCCTCTTGGTCAAAGTCTCTTGGGTGTATCCCGACACCCGGAACGTAGCGAAACAGAGATGAGGCCGGAAAAACGACGATATCTTCGTCTGTCAGGGCTTTTTGGTATCTGTCCGCGACATGCTCGTCGAGTCGCCCCTTCCATTCACGGAGGGCGAAGCGCCCCCTCCCAGTCCGCATGAAAGGTGAGCGGTCTTGCCTGCGCAAAATATCGGTGGAGAGCTTAGACTTCATCGTATGCCAGGGCGTCTGACCAGCCGTGCGCAGCAATTCATCGCGCACCGCCGCTTCCGTGATCTCTCTCGCGCTCAGCGGTTCATTGCGCTTTCGCAAAACCTGATCCGCAGCTTTTAGAAACCCTGTCACGTTGTTCTACCCATTGTAGCCAAGCCCAACCGGCAGTGAATTGATCGAAACGGCTCGAAGAGTTAAATCCGGCGTCGACGTTAACTACACCCGCTAGTACCCCCGCAATTCCCGCACTTATAACAACTTCCGTTCCGCGTCATGATCGACCCGCACTCCGCGCACAACGGCGCATCGGCGGTCATCGGCGCAAACGGCAACTCCTGCTGCGGGCTGGTCTCGGTAGGCCTCAACCCACCCGTCTCGCCCACTTCCGTCACCGCATACTCCGGTCCCAAAAACCGCGCGCCCAGCCACCGGAAAATGTAATCCATGATGGACT
>JBEKFB010000365.1:0-4454 GCA_050013535.1 Bryobacteraceae bacterium
GGCGTCGCCCTGTTTGAAATACACCGTGCCGCGATATTCGTAAATCAGCTCCTGGCGCGGGTTCATCTTCTCCGCGGTATCCAGTGCCGAAAGCGCGTCGTCGTACCGCCCCGCCTTCCCATCCACCATGGCGATCTGCGTATAGACGTATGCTCCAGGCTCATCGGCCGCGGCCTGTTTCAATTTCGCCAGTGCTTCATCAACACGGCCCGCGTAAGCCAGCGCAAGGCCCCAGTCCACCAGCAAGTCGTATTTCGGCCGCCGTATCTGCGCCGCTTTCGCGTATTCGTCAGCCGATCGTTCCCACTGCTCCGCGTCGTAGTAAGCGTGCGCGAGCTGGAACTGTGGCCGGACTTTCCCCGGCGACTTAGTGGCTGAATCCTGCCACATGGCGATCTTGTCGCCCCAGAGCTGATTGCGCTCCCAGGAGGCCCATGCCTCGGCGGCAGTGACCAGCGCCAGCGTAACCAACAGAACATTGCGGCTGGTCCGCCAACGCCGCAACAGTTCCAGCACCATGAAGACGAGCCCGATGAACGGAAGGTAAAGCCGGCGTTCCACCAGCGGATCGGCTATGGGCACGAATGAAGACGTCGGAGCGATGAGGATCAGGAACACGAACCAGCCGTAGCTTGCCAGCGGCACCCGACGCCGGTAGAACCAGGCGGCGACGGATACGATCACCAGAGCCACCAGCCCGAAAATCGCGCCATGATCGGTCAACGAGCGCGAGATCGGAAAATCATAATCGATGTTCTGATTAACGGGAAGAATGAACTTCCCCAGGTAAACCCAAATGGCCCGGCACTGCGTCAGAAAATACTGCTGCCACGTCAGGCCTTTGACATGAAATCCCGCCGACGATGCATGCCTCAGCATCGGGAGGAGCGCGGCAATACCGGCCGCTGCCAGCGCCGCGATCGGTACGTACAACCGCCAGTTGCGCCAGATGCCCCGCAGCGAAAATCCCGGATTCCAGAAATAGTCCGTTACAAGCAGTAGCGCCGGCAGAACCAGAGTGTGCTCCTTTGCGAAGATGGCCGCCGCGAAAATCGCCACTACGGCGATGCTCCGTCCCCATGAGATGTCTTCGCTGCGCCTCCACAGGAAAATCGCGAATGCCAGATAGAGCAGGAAGACGCTGAGCGTTTCCGACCGGCTGGCGACGTAGGCCACCGATTCGGTTTGCAAGGGATGAAACAGAAACAGCGCCGCACCGAAGGCCGCCAGCACGCGCCTGTGCCAGGGATCGATGTCCACCTTCGAGAGAATCCGGCTGGCGATGATGAATACGAGCCCTCCATTGAGAATATGCAGAACAACGTTCACCAGATGATAGGAGAAAGGGTTCTGCTGGCTCATTTGGAAATTCAGCCAGAAGGTAAACATCAGCAGGGGCCGGACGCCTGAAAGCCAGAGGCGCAGAGGCACGTTGTCCCAGCCGGGGCGCATGAAAGGCAGATAAGTGTCATCCAGCAGGAAGGGGCCGTTCAGCGCGGGACCATAGACGACAAAGACGGCGGCCGTTGCGATAGCGAAGGCCAGCAGCCAGTGCCAGAGCCGCGGACCTTCAGGACGTACCGGTCGATCCGCTACCGCGGCCAGCACTGCTCGTCCGCCGCCACCGCTACCACCACCACGCGTGCGTGCGGATTTCGGCTGTGTCTTTGGTGCTGCCTTCCGCTCCCGCTTACTCTTCATGCAAAGCCCGAAGCTGAAACTCCAGAATGGCCACACGCTGGGTGAGCGCGATGTTCGCGTCCTTCAGGCCGGAGATTACAACTGAGTACCGGTAGAACACCACCAGAAAAACGCAACAGGCCAACATCACCAAGACCATCGAACCGTGCCCCAGGCCAAGCACGGGGGCCAGCCATTCGAGCAGGGAGCGCGAGCGGGAGAGCACCAGCAGGACCGTCGCCGCGCCCAGCCAGCTCACCGAATACTCCACGCGAATGTGCGACCGCCGCACCGACATCAACACCAGCACGATGAGCCCAAGGCTCAGCAACGTCATTACATTGAGCAGGCGATCCATGACGACCTTCCGCGGCGGAACTAAGTCACGCCTTTCTCAGACGGAACCAACGCCGTCCCTCAATCTTCAGGATATTCACGAACACGCCCAACAGAACGTGCACGATGTAATACAGCGACTTCAGCGGAGTGATGGTGCTGCGTCCGTGGCGCCGGGGCAGCATGTGAACCGGCACCTCCACGAACTGAAACCTCCGGCGCTGCAGCACCACCAGAGCCTCGATCTCAGGGTACTCGAGAGGAAAGCTGCGGCCGAACACGGAGAGCGCCTCGCGATTCACGCCAACAAAGCCAGAGGTTGGATCGTGAACGGCTTTCCCCAGGATAGGACGCAGCAGCAAACGAAAAATAGTAATGCCAAGGGCCCGCGGGGCGCTGGTGTGCCCGGTTCCCACGCGCGCGCAGAAGCGCGAGCCTATCACCATCTGGCAGCCTGTGGTTCGCAACGCATCCAGAATCCGCGGGACGTCGCGCGGGTCGTGCTGGCCATCGCCGTCCACGCGAATGACATATTCGAAGCCCATCTCAAACGCCAGTTTGTAACCGGCCTGCACGCAGCCGCCGAGCCCCAGATGCGCGGGCAACGTTAGCACGTCGGCGCCCGCGGCCAGCGCGACGCTGCGCGTTGAGTCGCGGGAACAATCATCGGCCACCAACACGGCCGCCTGCGGCATCACCGAGCGCACTTCGCTGATCACCGCACCAACCGAGGCTTCTTCGTTGAGAGCCGGAATCAGGATTAGAATGCCCCCAGCCTTCCGCGCATCGATCACAGACGCGCCACCTGCCGGGGACTGATGGAAAAGCGCCGCAGCAGCCGTGCGTATTGTTTAGGGGTGAGGCGCGCGCTCTTGCGAATGCGGTGGCGTTCGCGGAAGAGGGTCCTCATTTCGCGCAACATGGCCAGCCAGGCGCGAAAGACGTAGCCTGGCAACTTCAGTGCGCTGCCGCCGGATCGCGTATATTCCGCGGCAGCACCGCGCCCTCGCCACATCCACCACACGTGCCAGAAATAGCGCGCCATCGCGTAGAACGGCGCCAGCAGCAGCAGAGCGATGGGGAAATTCTTCACCAGCACAAAGAGCCGGTTCCGCTCGGCATAGAACGCCTTGGTCCCCGACGCACGGCCCGCCGTTGAAGAGTACGCGTGCTGAACGATGGCCGAAGGAACATACAAACACTCCCATCCCTTCCACCGCGCGCGCAAACCCAGGTCGGTATCTTCGCAATACAAATAGAACGATGGATCGAACAGCCCGGCCTCATCCAGCATTTCGCGCCGATAGAGTGCGGCGCACCCGCTGGGCAACAGGACTTCCTGCCTGCGTGGATAGCGATCCGGGGATTCGCCATGCCCGCGTTGACGGCTGCTGCCATCGCCGCACACCAGCATGCCCGCGCTGTCCAGCATGCCGGTCGAGCCCAGCCGGATCTGCGGGGCTACCATGCCAACGTCGGGCCGTCCATCGAGCCCGCGAAGCATCGCTTCCAACCAGCCGGGATCGGCGACGGTGTCGTCGTTCAGCACCACAACGAATGGCGTAGAGCTAGCGCGAATGCCCTGGTTTACCGCCGCGCCAAAGCCGACGTTATCCGGGTTCTCGATAACCACCACATTGCGATCCCCCAGCGCCCGCCGGGCGAGTTTTGTTCCGCTGTTATCGACGACAATGATCTCGAAATCGCGGAACGTCTGAGCGTCGAGCGAGGCTATACACGCCGCCAGCGGCTCACCGGCCGCCAGCGTGGGCACAATGACGGTGATCTCTGGGTTCGGCAAGCTTCGATTCTATCTCCCCGGCGGCTTCCCTTCCCACTGGCCCATGTTCTCATACCATTTGAGAACGCCATCGCCGATGCACGCGATATCGGGCGCGCCGTCGCCATTGAGGTCGGTAATCGCGCATCCCGCCGCTGGCATGTTGTCGTCGAGAACCGATTTTCCCCATGTCTTGCCATCGAACGCATACAGGCAAACGTTGTGAGTACCACGCGCGCCCACGATGATTTCGTCCACGCCGTCATCGTTCAAATCAACGGTCGAGATAGTGTGCGCATCCTGTAGTTCCGTGTCGATCACCTCGCGGGCCCATCCGGTTTTTACCTTCGCGATAAATCACCACCTGATTGCCATGCCACGGCTCGATCGCCCCAAGGAACCGCTCGTTCTTCATTCGACCCATCACGACATCGCTCGATCCGCACTTAGGCCATGGCGCAGGGTCGCCTTTGCTGATCACCGTCCGCTGCCATTTGCCGTCTGTGCCGAGCGCGCGCAGGGCGATTCCCGAGAACCCGGCGGTGAGAATCTGGTCGCGGCCATTGTGCAGCCAGTCCACGATCGTGAGACCGTGCAGGATGCCCTCTTCCTCGTAATCGATCAAGTGTCGCGTCCACTCGCCAGGTTTGTAGTAGAC
>JBEKFB010000366.1:0-4131 GCA_050013535.1 Bryobacteraceae bacterium
CCTTTCTCGGCCTGTCTCATCCGCCTCGGTCCTTCGAAAGCGAAGGGACGGGTCACCACGGCCACGGTCAGCGCGCCCATCTCGCGGGCCAAAGATGCGACCACAGGCGCCGCGCCCGTTCCGGTGCCGCCGCCCAGACCCGCGGTAACGAACACCATGTCGGCGCCTTCCAGAATCTCGATGATTCGTTCGGTATCCTCTAATGCGGCCTGACGTCCGGTGCCGGGATCTGCGCCGGCGCCCAGACCATTGGTCACCTTGGAGCCGATGGCCAGCTTATTCGGCGCGGGTGAGGCGTTAAGCGCCTGCGCGTCGGTGTTGAGAATGTGGAACTCGACGCCGGAGAGTCCCTCGCTGATCATGCGAGCCACCGCATTGGAGCCGCCGCCGCCCACGCCGATCACCTTGATCCTCGTGC
This sequence comes from Bryobacteraceae bacterium, assembly GCA_050013535.1. Classification (GTDB taxonomy): domain Bacteria; phylum Acidobacteriota; class Terriglobia; order Bryobacterales; family Bryobacteraceae; genus CAWACP01. Next base: position 419 of record JBEKFB010000366.1, read on the forward strand.
CCAGCGGAATTTCTTCCTGAATTGCGAATCTCAGCCCTTCCATTTACTGATCCTCCCGGTTTCGTTTCACCCCCGCGCAATCGCTTGCGCGGCACATCACCGCAGCACCAGCCCGATGAGCCCTGGCGCTTTCCGTTTCCATTCGCGCTTCAGCTTCAGACGCGCGGAATACATACAAAGTCCTGCCACCGCCGTCCACGCGGCGTTGTTGACCTCTTCCGGCCAATCCTCCATCCCGATCGCCAACCCCAGTCTCGCGGGAACATTCAGAACGCGTTCCGCCATATCGCACATGCCAGCCAACAGCGCACCGCCGCCGGTGAGCACCACGCCTTCCAGCAGATTCTGATCCATGGCCACCGACGCCAGCGCTTCCTTCAGGAAATAAAACAGCTCCTCGGCGCGCGCTTCCAGCACTTCATTCAGCATTCGCCGTGGCGCCTCGCGCAGATCGCGTCCCTCCTGCGACGGGACTTCGATCAGGCTGTTGTCGGCAGTGAGGCCGAGAATCGCGCAACCGTATTCGCGCTTGATTCGCTCAGCGTCTTCGTGCGCCACCTTAAGCGCCCAGGCGACATCGCGCGTGAGATGATCCCCGGAAACCGGCAGATTCTTCGCCAGCACAAGCGACTCGCCCTCATAAACCACCATGTCCGAGGAATCGCAACCGATATCCACCAGCGCCACGCCGCGCGTGCGATCCTCGGCGAGAATTGCGGCATAGGCGGCCGCCAGAGGCTCATATGCGGTCTCTTCCACCGCGTAGTGCGCCTGATGCACCGCGTTCACCAGGGCGGTGTGCTCGTGCTTCCAGGCGGTGATCACATGGACGTTCGCTTCGAGGCGTGTGCAGGTAGCGCCGTTCGGATTCTGGCACCCGGCACGGCCGTCAACCGTGAAATCCTGCGGGCAAATCTGCAGCAGGCAGCGATCGTCATCCAGCCGTACACTGGCCGCGCGTTCCAGCGCGAAGCTCATGTGTTCGCGGTTTACGGTTCGCGGATGGCTGAATTCATAGACGCCGCTGTTGTCGAATCCCTGGACGCCTGCGCCGCCGACGCCCACCACCATCCCTTCCACCGGCGCCCCGGCTTTTCTCTCGGCCTCGCGGACAGCCGCTCCAATGCAGCCAGTGAGCGCCGCGGGATCGGAGAGGCGATCTCTGCTCCAGCCCGCGGAATCGACCTCGCCGTGACCCAGATACCGCAGCCGCGCGTCCTCCACCAGGCCAATCACACACCGCGTGTGACGTCCGCCCGCGTCCAGCCCGGCCACGTACAGGGGCTTGTTGGACATTACTCGCGTCCTCCGCTCTGATCCACGGCGATGATCTGGTCGTCAATGCGCAGGTCCAGCTCGGCCGAGGCGGAGAGGCGCTGGCGAATGTTGGGGAACTGATCGACGAACGTACGCATGCGGCTGGAGAAGTTGCGGTCGCCAAGATCGAGCAGCACCGTTTGATTTTGGATTCGTTCACGGACGCGCAGATTGTCGAGATCGGCGAGATCGATCTCCGACACACCCGTGGTGAGAGTGCCCAAATCGTGCGTCAACCGCTGCATCTGGTGCACGCGCGCCGCTCGTTCGGCAATAGGCTCGCCCGCCTTCACGCCTGTGACCACCGGAAGATCGAAGCGCGCTCGCGCCGGTGGTTCGAGAATCACGCCGTCCGCATCGATGAGCGCATATCGCGACATCTCGCCAAAGGGGAGCTGCAGAAACGCCACCGGCTGCCGCTCTTCAATGGTTACGGCCAGCTCATTCGGCCAGATGCGCGTCAGTGTGGCGTCGCGCACCCAGCTGAGCCGCAACAACGATCGGCGCCGGTCGGCGAGAGGCAGCAGGTACAGGCTGCGGTTGAAATCAGTCTGGAAGGCCCGCAGCACATCTGCGCGCGAGGCCCATTTCACGCCTGAAACATGAATGTTCGGGCTGTCCTGGCCATTCTCGGCCGGAGCCGCCAGCGCAAATCGCGGGTCCTCAATGAGAAATCTCTCCACACGTTGCGTGCCGTACAGGACACCGGCCAGCACGCCGATCGAGGCCACCCCGATTAACCCGTAACGGACCATCCGCAGCACGTTCGCCCCGCGTTGCCGCTTGTTAGAGCCACTGCCAGAGGCCATATCACTCGCCTCCTTTGAGACGTTCCAGCAGGCGATCGCCAGCCTGCCAAACATTTCCCGCGCCCAATGTCAGAACCAGATCGCCCGGTTGTACCACATGGCGCACCGCATCCACTGCTTTGTCGATGGTACCCGAATACTCCACCCACCGGTGACCGAATTGGCGAATGCGTTCAGCCAGCGCATCGGCCGACACGCCTTCAATAGGCTTCTCCGAGGCGGCATAAATGTCCAGCAGAAACACGGCATCGGCCTGGTGAAAAGATCGTGCAAATTCGTCCATCAAATGCTGCGTGCGAGTAAAGCGGTGGGGCTGGAAGATCACCAGCACACGCGAGTAATCGCAGGATCGCGCGGCGGCAAGGGTCGCGCGAATTTCGGTGGGGTGGTGGCCGTAGTCGTCCACCACGGTGACGCCGTTTACTTCGCCTCGCTTCTGAAATCGGCGATCCACACCGCTGTAAGCATCCAGCGCCTGACGAGCTTTCTCGACTTCGACTCCGAGTTCGAGTCCAATGGCCAGGGCGGCTGTCGCGTTCAGCACGTTGTGGAAGCCGGGAACGTTCAGGTGAAACTCGCCCAGTTCTCCATCCGGCCCGCGCACCATGAAACGGCTGGAGAGATGCCCGCACGCGTGGCCGTGCACCTGTAGTTGTGCCTGCGGATTCTGTCCATAGGTAATCGTCCGCCGGTTAATGTGCGGCAGAATCTGCTGCACGTTTTCGTCGTCGAGACACAAAATGGCCGCGCCGTAGAACGGCACCTTGTTCACGAACTCGAGGAACGCCGCGCGGATAGCTTCGATATTGCTGTAGTGATCCAGATGCTCGCGGTCGATGTTGGTCACAACCGCGAGAATCGGCGCCAGCTTAAGAAACGAGCCGTCGCTCTCGTCCGATTCCACCACCAGCAAATCGCTTTTGCCTACTCGCGCATTGCTGCCGCCCATGATCGCCGTGCGCCCGCCAACAACCACTGTCGGATCGAGCCCGGCATGATTCAGAATGGCCGCCGTCATCGACGTCGTCGTGGTTTTTCCATGGCTGCCCGCCACCGCGACACCGAACTTTAACCGCATCAGCTCGGCCAGCAACTCGCCTCGCGCGATTACAGGTATGCCCAGGCGGCGCGCTTCCACAACTTCGGGATTGGCCCCGTCGACCGCGGAACTGATTACCACGACACGCGCACCCTCCACGTTCGAAGCGCTGTGACCCTCATGGACCGTGGCGCCGAGCGACGCGAGGCGTTCGGTGATAGGACTGAGGCGGAGGTCCGAACCGCTGATCTGATAGCCGAGGTTCAGGAGCACTTCGGCGATACCGCTCATGCCGATTCCGCCGATTCCGGTGAAGTGCAGATGCTGCCGGCGTAAAAACACTTTAACTACTCATTGTTTCGGCTTTGCGAGCGCACGTCAAGTGCTCGGGCGCCACAGAATTACGCCACCACCTCCAAAATCAGGCACTTCAGATAGTGCGTCTCCGGGACGGTAAGCAGAATAGAGTGGTCGCGGCTTTGGGTGAGCCGCTCAGCGACACGTACGGTGCGGCCGGCATCCAGCGCGGCTTCGGCCACCAATTCGAG
>JBEKFB010000367.1:0-4112 GCA_050013535.1 Bryobacteraceae bacterium
GGCCGCCTGCTGGCGCGCAACTCCGAGCGCCACCTCAAACACGCCCGCGAGATGGCGCGGCTGTTTGCCGACCTTCCCGAAGCCATCGCCAACACGCGAGAGTTGTCCGAACGGCTCGGCTTCACACTCGCCGATCTCGGCTACGAATTCCCGCGATATCCCGTGCCCGACGGCGAAACCATGAACTCATTCCTGCGCAAGCGCGCGGATGAAGGAGCCCGCAATCGCTTCCGCCCTTATCACGAACGCGCCCGCAATCAAATCGCGAAAGAGCTCGCGCTCATTGAGAAACTCGACCTGGCCGGCTATTTCCTCATCGTCTGGGACATCGTCGAGTACTGCCGGCATAACGACATTCTGGTGCAGGGTCGCGGATCGGCCGCCAACAGCGCGGTCTGTTACGCACTCGGCATTACTGCCGTCGACCCGGTAGCCATGGATCTGCTCTTTGAGCGCTTCCTGTCTGAAGAACGCGGCGAATGGCCGGATATCGATCTCGACCTGCCCAGCGGCGACAAACGCGAGCAGGTGATCCAGTACGTCTATCAGCGCTACGGACGTATGGGCGCGGCTATGACCGCCAATGTCATCACCTATCGCGGGCGCTCGGCCGTGCGCGACATCGGCAAGGTGCTGGGGTTCGACGAGGAATCGCTCGGCCGCCTCTCCACCATGATTTCCACGTGGGAATGGAATGATCCGGCCGAAACCGCCGAGCGCCAGTTTCGCGCCGTCGGCTTCTCGCCCGACGAGCCGCTGGTCTCGAAATTCCTCGAACTCTACACCAGCATTAAGGATTTACCCCGCCACCTCGGCCAGCATTCCGGCGGCATGGTGATCTGCCAGGGCCAGCTCGATTCCGTGGTCCCGCTGGAGCCCGCCACCATGCCCGGCCGCGTCGTCGTGCAGTGGGACAAGGAAGACTGCGCCGACATGGGCATCGTGAAAGTGGACCTGCTCGGCCTCGGCATGATGGCAGTGTTGTACGATTCCACGCGCCTCATTCGCGAATCGTACGGCGAAGAGGTGAGCCTCGCGCATCTGCCGCCCAAAGACCCCCTCTCTTACGCCGCGTTGCAGAACGCCGACACCATCGGCATGTTCCAGGTGGAGAGCCGCGCACAGATGTCCTGCCTGCCGCGCATGCGCCCGCAACATTTCTACGACATTGTGGTGCAGGTGGCCATCATTCGCCCCGGCCCCATCGTGGGCCAGATGCTCAATCCATATCTGCGGCGGCGGCAGGGACGCGAAACAGTAGAGTACGCGCATCCTTCGCTTGAGCCAGTGCTGGAGAGGACACTCGGAGTCCCGCTGTTCCAGGAGCAGTTATTAAGGATGGCCATGATCGTGGCCAACTTCACCGGCGGCGAAGCCGAGGATCTGCGGCGCGCCATGGGCTTCAAACGGTCGGAAGCGCGCATGCGCGAAATCGCGGTGAAGCTGCGCAGCGGCATGGATGCGAACGGAATTTCCGCCAAGGCGCAGGAGGCGATCATTCAATCGATTTCTTCGTTCGCGCTGTACGGCTTTCCCGAATCGCATGCGGCCAGTTTCGCGCTGCTTGCTTATGCTAGCGCGTATTTAAAATGCCATTATCTGGCGGCTTTTACCGCGGCCATGCTGAACAATCAGCCCATGGGATTCTATGCGCCCGCCACGCTGGTGAAGGACGCGCAGCGGCACGGTCTGCATTTCCGGCCCATCGACGTGACCCGCTCGGACTGGCTCTGCACAATCGAAGAACATGACGGCGAGAAGTGCGTCCGCCTGGGATTGAATTACGTAAAGGGTGTGCGCGAGGCGGCAGCCCAGGGCATCCTGCGCGCGCGTGCTGAGCGTCCATTTGCCGGCATTCAGGATCTGGTCGACCGGGTCCCCGAACTGCGCAAAGACGAGTTGCGAAAGCTGGCCGAAGTGGGCGCGCTGAACTTCATCACCGGTATTCACCGCCGTGACGCTCTGTGGCAGACTGAGCTGGCCATGCGCCCCGCGGGCCCGTTATTCGCGGGCGAACGCGCCGATGCGCCGGAGCCGGGTCCACTCGCGCAGATGACCGATTCCGAGCGCCTCAATACCGATTTCCGCCGTACGCACTTAACCATCGGCCGCCATCCGATGGCTTTCCATCGTGAGAGTATGAACGAGCTCGGTGTTGTGCCGGCGAGCGAGTTGATAAACGTTCCTCATGGCCGGCGTGTGCGCACTGCGGGGTGTATCATCTGCCGCCAGCGGCCGGGCACGGCGAAGGGGCTGGTGTTCCTAAGCGTGGAGGATGAGACCGGAGTGTCCAACGCGGTGGTCATGCCGGATGTGTTCACCGAATATCGCGCGACATTACTGGACAATGCCTATCTGCTGCTCGACGGCGAGCTGCAGAACATCGATAACGTAGTGACGGTGAAGGTCGCGCACATGCTCCCGCTGCACGTGGCGGAAGAGGCTGTGCCGTCGCACGATTTCCGATGAGGCGCCACGGCCTCAGAGGTGGGGCGCCAAATGTGCGCCCAATCGAGAAGCCCGAAAACGCCGCACCCAGAGACGCCGCCTGCAGCAGATCTCCCCGCACCACTTCGGTGCAAGGAGCCACCCGCCAGCCGAGCGACTCAGGGTTGCGGCACAAGCATCTGACAGCAAGGCCGTCCCGTTCGAGGCGCCGTAACAGACGTCCCCCGACGTAGCCGGTTGCTCCTGTCAGCAGATACATCGGACCAGCCTATTGCGGAAGCAAGACTGCGTCGATGACGTGAATCACGCCATTGCCGGCCTCGATATCGGCCTTGATCACGTGTGCGCCGTTGATCATCACGCCGCCGTCGCCTAACTTAATGGCAATGGACTGACCCTCTACGGTCTTTGCGGAATCGAGCTTCACCACGTCCTGAGACATCACTTTGCCGGCTACGACGTGGTATGTGAGAATGCTCCGCAGCTTCGCCTTATTCTCCGGCTTGAGCAGGGTTTCCACCGTGCCGGCCGGCAACTTCGCGAATGCGTCGTCGGTGGGTGCGAACACCGTAAACGGGCCGGGCCCCTTCAGTGTGTCCACCAGATCCGCGGCTTTCAATGCAGCCACGAGGGTCTTGAAGTTACCGGCGGCAATCGCGGTATCTACAATGTCAGCCGCCGAAGCGGTTGTCGTCAGGCCCAGCGCCACGGCGCCGGCTGTCAGAACGTGCAACATGGAAATCATCTCCGTCTCCTTTTCCAGCGTTTCTTATCGCCAGGCTAAGCCCGGGCGGTTGCGGAAGCATCGTGCCAGCGGCGCTGGATCGACTTCCAGGTGAGCGCCTGGTACAACCCGGACAGCCCTACAAGTGCATACACCACGGCACTGAGCACGGAGGTTTCTCCGAACCTCATGCCAAAAACCGCCGCAACGAGGTCCACATGGAATACTCCGGCCAGCCCCCAGTTCAGGGCGCCGATGATGACGAGCGCGGCTGCGATTACATCAAGCTTCTTCATGTCGGAAACTCCTTCCTTTGTCCGCCGGGTCTTCTTTTGCCCGGCCACTACTTGATCTTAAGGAAAAACTATTTTACTGTGAAGAATCAGAGGAAGCCGGCTTTCTCTTACGGAAAAGAAATGGCCGGAACAAGCACGGAGAGGAAAACGAGATTCGCCATGGCATCCGATATCATCAACAAAGGCCTCGGCAAGTATGCGATCGGGAACAAGCTGCGCCGCCTGCGGCTGCGCAAGAGCATGGGGCTGCTGGAACTAAGCAAACACACCGGTCTTTCGCCGGCACTCCTCTCCAAACTGGAGCGGGACGTAATGCACCCCACACTGCCCACACTCCTGCGTATCGCCATGGTTTTCAGCGTGGGCCTGGAATACTTCTTCAGTACGGAGCCCCGCCCGGTACTGGAGATCGTTCGCAAGAAGGAACGCCTGCGTTTTCCAGACTCGCCGGATGCCGCCCAGGCCGCCTACTATTTCGAGAGTCTGGATTTTCCCGTTTCCAACCGCGCTCTGAATTCGTACCTTGCCGAGTTCGAGCCCGTGGAGGAGAAGCGCAGCCGGCTACATGAACACCCGGGCATCGAGTTCCTTTACGTTCTCTCCGGCACACTGGAGATGCGCGTGGGTGCGGACAAACACGAACT
>JBEKFB010000368.1:0-4098 GCA_050013535.1 Bryobacteraceae bacterium
ACATCCCGCCCTCCTGCCCCACTCGCCCTCCAACAGCAATATAATGGCGACCGAAAGGAGTCTGACGTATGAGAACACTCTTCCTTACCTTTATCGCTTTCATCTCAACCGGACTCGTCGTGTCTGCACAGGATTCCGTTGACGATTCTTTGCAGAGCCTCCGGGACGCCGTTTCCAAGAAAGACACGGCCCAGGTCAAAACGCTCGCGGTGACAGTTTTCGAGGCCGCTAAGAAAACTACTTCGGGACCCGCCGCGGAAAGTGAAATCGACAAGGACGAGGCGACCCGGGCGCATGAGGCCGCCGACTACGCCGAATACGCGCTGTACAGCACCGCGCTGGAATCAGAACCCGCTGTCAGAGTGGACCTCTTCGCGACGCTGGAGCAGGAAAGCCCCACCAGCAAATACCTGAACGACGGGTACGCGTATTACTTCGGTGCGTTGATCCAGACGGGAGCCGCCGCGAAGGTGCCAGCCATCGCCGAAAAGGCTCTTAAGAATCTGCCGAACAGTCCGGATGTTCTGGCCGAACTGCTGGACCTGGCGGCACAGAAGCAACAGAACGAGAAAGCCATCGTTTACGCGCAGAAGCTGATCGCCACGCTGGGCAAGCGGACAAAATCGGACATCATGCCGGACGCCGACTGGGCCAGGAAGAAGACCGCTATGCTGGGACGCGCGCACCTGGTTGCCGGCGTCATTCTGGTGGCGCAGACCAATTACTACCGGGCTGATCAGGAACTCCGCGCCGCACTTCCGCTGATCAAGGGCGACGACACGCAGACCGCCACGGCGCTGTTTAGTCTTGGTATGGCAAACTACCAGCTCGGCAGAGTCGGCCTGAACAAGGGGCAGGTGCTGCAGGGCGCGAAATTCAGCCAGCAGTGCGCCGCCATCAAAAGCCAATATCAGGATCAGGCTGCGCGCAACGCGGTGGCGATGAACAAGGAAGCGAGCCTGATGCGTTAAAAACGCGGCCTGAGAGGCCGCCGCGGGCTGTTAGCTGCCCTACACACTAATCGCGCACGATGTGGGCGACGCGGGGCACGCAGCCAATCTCGAAGAAGTCCCGGGCGCTCTCGCTGACCGAAGCCGCGATCTCCTGCAGCAGCGAGAGGTACATCATCCGCTCTTCGAACGTCGCGTCGCCCGAACGCATCATCGCGATCACCCGGCGTATCAGCGATGCCCGTTTGTCGAACACGTCCGCGATCCCGTCGATGTTCTGATTCAGGAACTCGACCGCCGCGTTTTCGGCCGCCGCGAGTTGCCGCGGGGTCCACGAACCGAAATCTGTCTGATCGGGCATTTGGTCCTGCAAGCCGGGTTTCCGGCCTGCCCTTAAGTTCCCGCGCTCGCGCCTTCGTCTCACAATTCCTCAGGTCCGCCGACGCTCTAAACTACAATCGGAATTGATCCAGCTTACGTCCGCCGGCAAACGGTTCGGCCCTAAACTGCTGTTCGATGAGCTCAACTGGCTGGTTACCCCGCGCGACCGCGTAGGTCTGGTGGGCGCCAACGGCACGGGCAAGTCGACGCTGCTCAAAGTCCTGGCCGGAATCGACACGCTCGACTACGGCTCCATGCAGCAAATGAAGGGCCTCAGCGCCGGCTATTTGCCGCAGGAAGGCCTCAGCCTTTCGGGCCGCAGCGTGTTCGACGAGTGCATGACCGTGTTCGCTTCGCTCCAGGAAATGGAGGTGGAGATGGAGGCGCTCACGCACCGTATGCCCGACCTCGACCCCTCGTCCGATGAGTACCTCCAGGTGTCCGAGCGCTATCACACACTCGAAAACGAGTTCAGTGCCCGCGATGGCTACGCCGTGGAGGCGCAGGTGGGCACGGTGATCGGAGGTCTGGGATTCCCTCGCGAGGACTGGACGCGCCGCACCGAGGAATTTTCCGGTGGCTGGCAGATGCGCATCGCGCTGGCGAAGCTCCTGCTGGAGAAGCCGAATCTGCTGTTGTTGGACGAGCCTACCAACCATCTGGACCTCGAAGCTCGCAACTGGCTGGAAGGCTATCTAACGTCATATCCGAACGCTTTCGTGCTCATCTCACACGATCGTTATTTTCTGGATGTCACGGTGGAGAAGATCGTGGAGATCTGGAACAAGGCGGTCCAGTTCTATCCGGGCAATTACGAGCAATACCTGACGCGCAAGGCCGAGCGGCTGGCGCAATTGGAGGCAGCGCAACGTAACCAGCAGGAACGAATCCAGCAGCTCGAAACCTTCATCAACCGTTTTCGCTATCAGGCGAGCAAAGCGAAGCAGGTACAGAGCCGCATCAAGGAACTGGACAAGATCGAGCGCATCGAGCTGCCGCCCGAGGAGAAGACCATCCACTTCTCCTTCCCGCAGCCGAAGCCGAGCGGCCGTGTCGTCGCCGAATTCCACGGTGTGTCGAAGAGCTATGGCGAAAAGCGCGTGTTCAGCGGCGTCGATTTCATGATTGAGCGCGGAGATCGCGTGGCGCTGGTGGGCGTGAACGGCGCGGGCAAATCGACTCTGATCAAGCTGCTGGCGGGCACCGAGGCGCTGACATCGGGGACGTACAAACTGGGCCACAACGTGGAGCCGGATTACTTCGCGCAGGATCAATACAAGGAGCTTGATCCCAACGCGCGCATCCTGGACGATCTGAGTACGGTCGCCACTCGTTCAACGCAGACCGAATTGCGCAATCTGTTGGGTTGTTTCCTGTTCAGTGAAGACGATGTGTTCAAGCGCATCGGCGTGCTGTCGGGCGGCGAGCGGAATCGATATGCGCTGGCGCGAATGCTGCTGCAACCGTCGAACTTTCTGCTGCTCGATGAGCCGACCAATCACCTCGACATGCGCGCCAAGGACGTACTGCTGGAATCTCTGGAAGAGTTCACCGGCACGGTGGTGTTTGTGTCGCACGACCGCTATTTCATCGACAAGCTGGCCACACGCGTATTTGAAATCGGCGAGGGTGAGGTGCGCGTTTTTCCGGGCAATTACGAGGATTACCTGTGGCGGAAGCAGGGCGGCACAGTGGATCTGGGTGGGATCGTGCAGGAGCAAACTGCTCCTGCTCCCGAACCTGTGCAACACACGGTCCAAAAAGGGAAGCGTTTGAACCCGCTCAAGCTGAAGCAGATGGAAGAGCGCGCGGGCGAGATTGAACGGGAGATGGCGCGGCGGGAAGCGGAGATCGCCGCGGTCGAGCAGGAGATGGCTCACTTCGTCAGCGTCGAAGAAACGGCGCGGCTGACGAAGCAGATAGATGAGCATCGAGCGAAGAACGAAGCACTCATGAAGGAGTGGGAAGAGCTAAGCGCCGCGATAGAAACGAACCGGTAGGCTGTGGGACAAGCGGCGCCAGCCGCGTTGCTTTACAAAAGGGCATGTCCGTCTCGAAACTTACCCGTTTGGCGGCACTACTACGGCTTCTCCGATGAATCGCCCTTCCCACAGATAAAAGACGCCCGCCTTACGAAACACGGCCGCGGCTTCCTCGCCAGAGAGGAACACGAAGCCCACCCGACGGCTCTCACCGGGGTTCATTGGCTCTTTGAGAAGGGGCCATCCGTCATAGCTGATCGGAGGAGACGTCTTTGACACGGTACAGGGGCAGCCATATCCGGGTTGTGCAGTCAGCTTCTTGCCGCCGTCTCCGGTTGGGTAGAGTGTCAGGTCGGCGATGAGCTGGGGAGTAGCCGTCGCTAGAAACTCTCGAATGCCGGGCATCGCTTTCTCATGGTACGGCTTCCGCTTGATATTATGCCGTGTCGAACGCGGGACAGGCGGACTCGCGTTCGTGGCGCCTCCGATACTTACTGCCCCGCCTCCCTCACCACCGCATCGAACGCCGGTTTCGGCTGGCCGCTGCGATCGAACAATAGCGGGTAGCTGGTTCTTCCCCTCACTGGCCAGTTGTTCAGCCAGGAATCGCCATCGGTCACGCCCCAGAAAGTCACGCGCGCGACGGTGTCTTTGTGCTTGAGGAAGACCGCGAAGAGATCCGCGTAGCGCTTCGTCAGAGCGTCCTGAACGGAATCGGGTAAACCTGCCGCGTATGGATTCAGTTCCGCGCGAGCCTGGACACTGAGCGAAACTTCGGCGGTCTG
>JBEKFB010000369.1:0-4085 GCA_050013535.1 Bryobacteraceae bacterium
TGGCAGCGGGAGACACGCAATATGTCGCCCACATTCAGACCGGAACGGCGTCGTTTATCGCTCCGTTCGATGAGGCCGCATTGGCCGCATATACGCGTCAGACACTGGCCAATTCACCTTACGATGACAGCAAGCTCGATGGTGTTCCCGCGCCCGAAGGCAACCCGATTCCGAGTTTGCCGGGCGACCCCTCGCCCATCAAGCACGTCATCTACATCGTCAAAGAAAACCGCTCCTGGGACCAGGTGCTCGGCGATATGGGCAAGGGCAATTGCGATCCGTCACTGACGCTCTTTGGAGAAACGATAACGCCCAATCAGCACAAGCTGGCGCGTGATTTCGTGCTGCTCGACAATTTCTACGTGAACGCCGACGTCAGCGCGGACGGGCATAACTGGAGCACCGCCGCCATCGCCAACGACTACGTGCAGAAGATGTGGCCGACGAATTACGCGGGCCGCCGCAAGGTCTACGATTTCGAAGGAGGCGAACCAGCCGCGCTTCCGCCCGCCGGATATCTGTGGACCAACGCCGCCGCGCACGACATCACCATGCGCAACTACGGTTATTGGGTGGAGAACCTGGACACACCCGCTGCCGACGGCACGCAGGTCAAAGCTGTTGGCGACCCCGCGCTGGCCGGCGTGACTAACATGAAGTACCGCAGCTTCGATCTCGATTACTCCGACGTGGATCGCATAAAGGTTTTTCTGGCCGATCTGGCCGAGTTCGAAAAAACCGGAGAAATGCCGAGGCTCATGCTAATGCGTCTCGGCAACGATCATACGTATGGTGTGCGCCCGGGCAAGCTGAAGCCGTTTGCTTTGGTCGCGGACAACGATTACGCGGTCGGCATGCTGGTGGAAGCTGTTTCGAAGAGCCGCTTCTGGGCGAGCACGGCGATCTTCATTCTGGAGGATGACGCGCAGAACGGGCCGGACCACGTGGATTCGCACCGTTCCCCGGCGTACGTCGTCTCACCTTATACGCGACACGGCGCTATTGACAGTACCCTCTACAACACGACGTCGGTGCTGCGTACCATGGAACTGATTCTGGGGCTGAATCCGATGACGCATTACGATGCTGGCGCAACGCCCATGTTCGCTTCGTTTGCAAAGGACCCGGTGCTCGATCCCTGGCAAGCGGAGAAGCCGCGCACGCCGCTGGATGAACGCAATCCCGTTTCAACAGCGGGTGTTTCAGCCGCCCAGGATGCGGCCATGGATTTCCGTGAAGCGGACGAGAACGACGACGATGCGCTCAATGCGGTGCTATGGCGGGCGATTCGCAAAACCGATCCACCCGCCCCCGTCGCCAGCTTCTTTTCGCGATGATCGCTCAGCCCTTGTGGCTGGAGTATTTGTTCAACACATCCAGCAGTTCGGCGGCGCCAGCCGGTGGCGTCCCGTGTTCGACGATCGCGCGGTTCGAAGTCACCGTGCCGTAGAGGTCTTTGTTGGTGTCGTCGTCGGGACGAAGCGTGGCGCCGTTAAGGGCAATCCCGGCGAACACACCGCGCGCCCGCGACCAGGTCAGAATCTCCGCCTGCATCAGCGCGTCGGTGTCGGCCGACGTGGTTCGTCCCACTGGGCCCGCCGCAACCGAGGCGTCCGCGCCCACCGTGAACTTGCTCTCCATCAGCTTTTCCGCGCCGCGCCGGTTCATGACGGCCATGATGACGTCCGTTTCCGAAAGGCCAATCTGAAAGCCGGCGCTTCCGCCTTCCACCCGGACCGCCGCCGGCGCCGACCATCCACCTGCTTCGTGGTGGCGGCATGAGATGAAGCCGCGGCCGAATTTCCCGCCCACGATGAATGCGGCTTTCTTCACGCCCGGCACGATCACCAGGCACTCCGCTTTATCGAAAAGGTCCTGAGGAATGGCTTTGTCCGGCGTGCCCATGACTTCCGAGATTACTTCCGCGGAATCGTGCAGGCGTCGCACCGCATCGTTGGCGCCGAACAGTACGCCAGAAAACAATAGAACCACCGCTACGTGCTTGAGCTTCATGAGTTTCTCCTCCAAAGGATTCTAGCAGGCCGCGCGCGAACGGATGATGAAATCGTCACACCTCGCGGGCGTCGCTGTCAATGCGCCGTCGCCACCAGCGGCGCGTTCAGAGTAGACATATACTGAAGCCAAATGCGGTGGACAGTGGTGCTCGTCGCCATGTCGGCGGCTTTCGCGAACAGCCTTCACAACATTCGGCAGAATGGCCTATGCGGCTACGCCGATTCGTCGGGAGCCATCGTCATTCCTGTGCAGTACGAGGATTGCGGCGAGCTTGCGGAGGGATTGGCGCCGGTTCGGCTCGAAGGCAAGTGGGGTTATGTCGACAAGCATGGCGGCTGGGCGGCTGCGCCACTTTTCGAATCCGCACAGATGTTGACGGACGGCAGGGGGCTCGTCAAAGTGAACGGGAAGTTTGGCTTTGTGGATTCCGGTGGGGCTCTGGTTGTTGCGGCCAAGTACGACGAGGCGGTCTCGTTCTCTGAGGAGTTGGCCGCCGTTCGCCAAGGCGCCAGGTGGGGCTACATCGATCGTTCCGGGAACACGGTGATCCCACTTCGGTTCGACTCGGCGCAGTCCTTTGCCGACGGCGTCGCGATAGTGTCGTCCGACTCGCGGTTGTTCGCCATCAACAGGAAGGGGGAGGCGGTAAGCGCCAGGCCTCCTGCGATCACCGTGACGTTTTGTCGTCTCCAGTCCCTGGAAGCGGATTCTCTCGATTCCGCCGCTCTGGTCGTTAGCAGCCTGTACAAGGAGCAGTTGCGCGAGTTGGCGGCCCAGACCCTGGCGCAGTTCACCGAACCGGACATCGCCGCCGGTAAGATCAAGGCCGGGATCGAGCACCGCCTGAAGGAAACCGGAATCCGCTTTTCCGTCAATCCGGAGAAAGAGACGCGATCATACGGGTTGATCGCTAAGGTGGAGGTCATCCGTCCAGTACAACATCCGGAACTGCTTGCTATCATTTTCCATTTCGATCTCGGCGGGAACATCGACAGCTCCTTTTCGCTGTTCGGACGCAGCCAGTCGGGCTGGGATCTGCTCGTCCGCGATGAACACATCCCTACACCGAACTCGCAAATGTTGTGGGCGGACACTTGGCATGTCGCCGCGCCGGACTTCACCGCGAATGAAAGGGACGGATCGTTCATCATGTTGCTGTGCTCCGACAGCGACCGTGGCGCTGACGGCGGTTACGGAATCGAAATCCAGTTGCGTCGCTTCGACGCAGTCCTGCGAAGTCATCAAATCTTCACGCGGCAATTCGCCGGCAAGAACCATCAAATCGCCCTCGACGGCGATAGCTTACGCCTGGAAGTGGCCGATTTCACCCACGACTCAGCGCGAGGAGCCACACGCGTTTACCCTTATCGCTATCGAATTCGCGGTGACGAAGTCACACGGATCGCACCAGTGGCATTCAGCGCTCACGATTTTGTTGAAGAGTGGGGGAACTTGACGTGGAACGAGGCCGTGAGATGGGCCGACACGAAGAACGCAGATAGCCTCCAGCAGTGGCACGAGAAGATTCGCGACCCGAATGGTTACTTTGGCGGCGAGTTCAACACGCAGGTCTGCGATACAAAGCAGACCGTGTGGCAGATTGCAGTGGATCAGCTCGGCGACGGTGGGGTGCTGGAGCGTTCAACATACTTCATTGTCAAACAAACGGGCAAATGGGACTTCGTGATGAAAGCCGTCAGCGATAAGCCGATGGACGGTTGCGAAGAGTATGAGCCCGAGCGGATGACCGACTGGCGCAAACAACCCACCATGTTCGATCAACCCACCGAGACCCCTTAGCGCTCGGCCACCAGCGACCGCATAAGCTGTAGTGCCGGACGCGTGTTGTACGTTTTCCGATACGCTTCGTGATCCGCGTCGCTGGGGTAGTGTTCGCCAACGGGATACGGGTAGCTGGACATCGCATGGAACGGCAAGGGCTCAACCGTCTGTGAGAACGCGGTGTTGGCGTCGCGGTCCTTCGCCCATCCGTCCACCAGAAGCAGAAAATCGCGGGTCCAACCAGCGGGCAAGGGAGGCAACGAAGCTGCGCCGAACTCCAGCCGCAA
>JBEKFB010000370.1:0-4419 GCA_050013535.1 Bryobacteraceae bacterium
GAGACCAGATACGGATCTTCGCCGTAGGTCTCCTCCACGCGTCCCCAGCGCGGGTCGCGCGCAACATCAACCACCGGCGTCAAAGCCTGATGCGTGCCGCGGGATCGCGCCTCCGCGGCGGTAATGGTGAAGAGCGATTCGACAAGATCGGGATCGAATGTCGCTGCCAGGCCGATGGGTTGCGGGAAGCTGGTTCCACCGGGCGCCGCATGGCCATGCAGGCACTCCTCGTGAAACACCACCGGAATTCCCAGGCGGCTGTTCTCGAGGAAAAACTTCTGGATCGCGTTCGTCAGCTCCGCCATGCCGCGTGCATCTTTGCCGCCGCCCGCATCGCTGGGCCGGCCAACCTGACCAAGACCGTGTCCTTTCCTGAAAGCGACCTTCGCCTTCTTCAAGTCGAAGTTGCCACTTTCATCCACCAGCGTCTTGGCCTTGGTCTGCCAGACGCACAGCATCTGCGCGGCCTTTTCGTCCAGCGTCATGCGGGCGAGAACTTATAAGCCGGGGCGGTGGTACGCGGCTTCTCGCGCTTCGCGGCGGGCTGCTTCTTCATCGAAAGTATCCTCGTGGGTCGATGTCGTCGGGAGTGGAGGTCAGGTTCGGCCGGGAGCGTCGCTCACCCTTCGCCCACGGCGATTCGTACTAGCCTCAAACTAAACACGGATTGTATCCCAAACTACGGCTCAAGGTCACTTGGCGGACTGAGCGCGCCGCTTTGTAATGCGTTTAAGTTCACTTCGGCGCCGCGGGCTGAGGCGGGCGGTTGAATATGGACCCGTCAGTGACGCCGTTCGGCGTGATTTCAGTGAATTTCTCCACCCAGCTTACCGCCGGGCTGGTTTCGCGAAGCGTGAACGGGACCATCACGCCGCCCACCGGCCGGTAGTCTTCCGGCGAAAGCACAATGAGCGTCTTGTTGCCGTCCTCCGATGGCCGTTCCATGTCGAACCGGCTTATCAGACCCGTGTGCGCATCGAAGTACATGCGGTAGGTCCACGGCGGAAGCGTCGTCTCCAGCACCCACACGTTGGCGCCATTTAGTTGCTCCTCATCTTTCAACGTCAGGCCGGGATAAACGTCCTTCATGTGGAGCGCGCGATAAAAGTCGGCGGTGCGGCGCAGATCATCCAGCTCAGGGCCGGTGACCACATGAAGAGTCGAGTTGTCGTCCTGAGTCCATGCCAGTGTCCCGTCGAATCCCTGCCGAAACGTGCCCAGGCCGGGAAGCTCGGTGACAACCAGCAGCTTGTTGGGAGCCATCAGCCACGATTCAACCGTGCCGTCGGTCCCCGAGCCAAGGATCGTGATGGTGCCCTTTCCGGTGCGCGATGTGAGCCTCTGAATCGCCGCTTTGCCGCCCAGCGCCCGAATATAGCGGTTGAGAATGTCGTCAACCGTAGGCTCTTCGCGTTGCCCGAAAACGGAAAAGGCGAAGGCGATCGCAGCGAACCAGACGGCGCCAGAGACGCGGGCGTTCATTTACTTGGCGGGCGTCTCCGCGGGTTTGGGCGCGGGCGCATCGCCGGACGGTTTCGCGAACTTCGCGTCGTCAATCGGATCGTTGTGCTTCACTTCGGCAAGCTTCATGGTCCAGTTGAGCTGCGGGCTCGTGTATGAGAGCGTGAAAGGCTCCGGCACGCCGTCCACGGGTTTGTAATCGTCGAAATAGATGACCACGGTGCTCCTGGTGCCATCCGGCGTTTTCGTTTCCTGATCGTGGCGCACCAGCAGCCCCGTGACCTCATCGAAATAGAGTTTGTATTTCAGATCGTCGATGGTGGTTTCCAGCACCCAGGCATCGTGGCCCTTCACCTTGTCGCTGCCGGTAACCACCAGGCCCGGATACAGAGCCTTCATGCGAAGCGCCGCGTTCCAGGCCGAACTGCGGCGCATGTCCGCGAGCTCGTCACCGGTCAGGTCGCGGAGGCCGCCCTGCGGATCGTCGGCCCAGCCCGCGGTTCCATCGTAGCCGCGCTTCACCGTCCCGAAGCCTTCGAGTTCAATATTGGTGAGCTGCTTGTCACCGGTCTTCGCAAATAGCTCCACCTGGCCGGACGAGCCGAAATCGGGAAGCTCGAAGGTGCCTTTCTCGCTCGTGGAAGTGAGCTTGTCGAGAGCGGCCTTGCCGCCGAGCGCTTGCACCTGATGGGAAAGCACTTCGTCAACCGAAGGAGTGGGGGCGGAAGGAGCGCCCGCCGGAGTCTGCACGGGCGTCGCCGGCGTGTTCGCTTGCGCCGCGGCGAACGCCGCAAACGCAATCATAAGGGCTGATACAGCAATGTTTTTCATAGAGTTCCCTAAGGGAGGCGAACGGGAAAACGATCGCCCAGGTTCCATCGATCTGTAGTGCACGGCGGAAATGCCGATATATTGAAACGTGGAGTCATCGACGCCATTAATCGAGCAGCCCGAATCGAGCATCTCCGGCCCGGCCATCACGTTGGGTCCAAGACAAGTCACCGCTGTCCTGGTACTCGCCGTCTGCGTGGCCGGTCTACTTTGTAGCTTATCCTACATCGCCGGACGGTCGACTGCGCGAGTGGAAACCGCTGCCGCGACGCCCCGTCCAGCGCCGCCGCCGATCATGAAGCCGGTTGCTTCACCGCCTGCCGCCGTCGAGCCAGCCAGGCCTGTAGCGGCATCCGGGTGGATGAACGTCGCACCCGTTCCCGGCGCCACCTACTTTCAGCTCATGTCGGTGGAACCGGGTGTGGCCGAAGTCTTCGCGGAAGGGCTTCACAGCGAGGGCTTCGATGCAATTGCGGCAGCCGGGGCCAGTCCCGCCGTGCACCGCGTGCTCGTCGGACCGCTGAAGAGCGGCACAGAGGCCGATGTTCGAGCGCGCCTCGAAGCACGCGGTTTCCATCCCTTCCCGAGGCGTTATTCGACAGCGGAAGCGTCGGCCACCGGAAGCGCGCCGCAAGCAGGAAGCGCAACGCCGAAACCGTAGCGGTGATCGCGGGTCGTTAGCGGCCAGTTCGGTTGACAGAATCTTCCGATCACGGCATCGGCCATCCATTGCTCCAGCGCAACAGATGTGTTATGTTCTACCATGACGAGCGCGGAGCTAAAGCGCTGGTTGGAACGTCAAGGCTGTGCCTTCGAATCTGGCAAAGGCGGCCATCTCGTGGTTCGCCTCGGCAATCGGAAGACGGTGCTGCCCATGCACGGAAAGATTCACGAGCTGCCCAAAGGTACCGTAATTGGCATCAAGAAAGCCCTGGGGCTGAAGTGAGGCGAATGATGCGATATCCCGTGACCCTGACCAGGGAGGACGGACGAGTTCTCGTGGCGTTCCCGGATTTTCCGAACGTGCACACTTTCGGCGATGACGAACCGGAAGCCATCGCGCGGGCTGTGGACGCGCTCGAAAGTATGCTCATCGCCATGATCGAGGATCGAGACGAGATCCCTTACCCGAGTCCAATCAAGCGCGGACGCAAATCCATGCTGCTCCCGGCGCTCAGCGAAGCGAAGATCGCGTTGTACCGCCAAATGCGCGCGCTGGGTGTCGGGAAGGCCGAACTGGCGCGCCGTCTCAATTGCCACCTGCCGCAGATCGACCGCCTGCTTGACCTGCGCCACGCTTCCCGGCTGGACCAACTCGAACAGGCGTTCCTGCGCCTCGGAAAGCGGATGAGCATTTCGCTCGAAGATGCGGCGTGAACCTACGGAACTGTGAGGACCGAGCATTTCGCAGGACCAGACCGTCGGACTACTGAAAGATGTATTCTTGGTTCGTGGCAACGTCGGGTGACGTAATTCTAGCCCTCGCCTCGGGTGCGTTCGGAGCGATCAGCGCTCAGATTCTGGCCATTTGGCAGATGCGACAGCTTGAAGGCGAACGTACGGCATTGACCCTGAAGTTGGAGAAGGAGCGCCAAGCGTTTGAGGTTCACCGAACAAAGCTTGAAGCACTACGGAAGATCGCCGGTAGCCGTGCCGCGCTCACAGCTTCCCCGTTAAGTGAGCACCGTTCGCGTTTCTTCGAGGGGCTTAACGAGGTTATGGTGATTTTCTCAGATTCGAATACCGTTTCCGGAGCCCTCGTCGCGTTCAAAGCTGCGCTCGGCACTATTAACGCCAATGACTGCCTGGTGGATCTGTTCAAAGCCATGTGCCGGGACGTCGGTATTGAGCCGAGCGCGTTTAACGACAGTTTGTTCTTGCAGCCTTTTCAACCCACTTTGTAGGACTTAACGGGACGACGTTTTCATTCGCGCGCGTGAACGACGCCCGCCCTGCCCGGTTGGCAGAACGCGGATCGGAGGTGCGCTCGGCTTGGACCTGTTACCCCCTGCTAAACTGAAATTCTTCCCTCCCAATTCATGCAACAGCCAGACAAAGTGTATGAGCCCCGGCGTTTCGAGCCGGCCTGGGCGCAATGGTGGATCGACCAGCACATCTTCCGCGCCG
>JBEKFB010000371.1:0-9589 GCA_050013535.1 Bryobacteraceae bacterium
AGCCAGGGAGTGGTCACGCTGTTGCGCCCTCCGGCATGGACGCTGGATCACGTGTTCCGCGGAATCTCGCTGGTGGTGATTGTCGACGGCGTGCAGGACCCTGGCAACGGCGGAGCCATCGTGCGCGCGGCGGAGGCGTTTGGCGCGACCGGCGTCGTGTTTGTGAAGGGTTCGGCGAATCCCTATAATCCGAAGGCGCTGCGAGCTTCCGCGGGCTCCGTGTTTCGCATTCCGCTGGTGGCGGCCGCCGATGACCGGTTGCTGTTGGCTGTTGCCGAGAAGAAGCGAGCGCGCTTGTACGCAGCGATGCCGCGCGGCGGGTGCACCATCGATGCAACGAATCTCTCAGGCAGGTGTGCGGTGGTGATTGGAGCAGAGGGACGCGGCGTAAGCCAGGTGCTCGCCAGCGAGGCGATGCCGCTGCGGATTCCTACGTCCGCGGTGGAATCCCTCAATGCCGCGATGGCCGCGGGGATCATTCTGTATGAGGCGCGGCGGCAGCGATCGACCGCGATTGAGGCGCACGGATGAGCCTGTTCGAGCCAGAGATGCTCGCGCGCGAGCCCGACGATCCGAAACGACCGCTAGCTGAGCGAATGCGGCCGGAGACGCTGGACGATTTCATCGGCCAGGAGCATCTGCTGGGTCCAGGCAAGCCCCTGCGGGCGCAGATCGAACGCGACGAGCTGACATCGATGATCTTGTGGGGGCCTCCTGGCGTAGGCAAGACCACACTGGCGCGGCTGATCGCGCGGATTACACGCGCCGATTACATTCCTTTCAGCGCGGTGCTGGCAGGTATCAAGGAGATCAAGGCGGTGATGGCCGATGCCGAGCGCAACCTGCGGCGTGGGCGGCGCACGGTGTTGTTCATCGACGAGATCCACCGCTTCAACAAGGCCCAGCAGGACGCGTTCCTGCCGTACGTGGAGCGCGGCGACATCATTCTGATCGGCGCCACCACGGAGAATCCGTCGTTCGAGGTGATTTCGGCGCTGCTCTCTCGTGCGCGTGTGCATGCACTGCGTCCGCTGACCGAAGATGAGATCGTGACGCTGTTGCGACGGGCCCTGCCGGTGGTGAAGGCAATCGCATCCGATGAGCTGCTGCGGCAGATCGCGATGTATGCCAATGGCGATGCGCGCACTGCGTACAACGTGCTTGAAATGACGGCGACGGCGGCCCAAGGCGGCGAGATCACGGCGCGCATAGTCGAAGATTCGATGCAGCGCAAAATGCTGCTCTATGACAAAACAGGCGAGGAACACTACAACCTAATTTCGGCGCTCCACAAAGCAGTGCGGTCTTCCGATGTGGATGCCGCGCTGTATTGGCTCGGAAGGATGCTGGAGGGCGGCGAGGACCGGTTGTACATCGTGCGGCGGATGATTCGGATGTCTGTCGAAGACATCGGTCTGGCAGATCCGTGGGCCATGGAGCAGGCGATTGCGGCGATGCAGACGGTCCATTTCCTGGGAACGCCCGAAGGCGATCAGGCGCTGGCACAACTGGCGATTTATCTAGCGATGGCGCCGAAATCCGACGCCGCGTATCAGGCGCTGAACGCGGTGCAGGCGGAGATTCAGAGCGGGCGTGCCGAGCCTGTGCCCATGCATATCCGCAACGCGGTGACGCGGCACATGAAGGAGTGGGGCTACGGCAAAGGCTACGAACACGCGCACACGTTCGAGGACGCGCTGCCGGGGATGGAGTGCCTGCCGGATTCGCTCGCGGGGCAGGAGTTCTACCATCCGACGCAGCGCGGTCTGGAGCAGCGCATCGCTGAGCGTCTGGCGGAGATTCGCGCGAAGAAGGCCGAAAAGCGGCGAGGCGGGAGGGAAGAAGGTACGGCGGCGGAGAAATGAGAGCAGGGCGGATCTTCCTTGATGGGTGGTCGAGCGCGTGCCAGATGGATGGTTGCTGCCGCCGCGGAGCGGTACGGTTGCGGACCCATGTGACGAAGACTACCTGCCCCAGTGTGATAGAACTCAGCCATGCCACAGTTCATTCTTTGCGATGAGCCGATCACCGGCCTCAGCACGCGCACGTTTGGCGACTTCTGGTCGTGGGCCTATTCAGATATCCTCTCGAACGCGAACCGCTCGGTGTTGGCGGAATACCTTGTCGGCTACGCGCTCGATGTCCTCGATCAGCCTCGCGTGGAATGGGACGCATGCGATTTGCGATATCGAGGTAAGAGGATTGAGGTCAAGGCGTCCGCATATCTGCAGAGTTGGGACCAGAAGCGCCTCTCGACGCTGATTTTCGATATCGGACGTCACGTGGCATGGGACGCCGAGACGAACACTTTCGCGGCGGAGCCTCTGCGCACCGCCGATTGCTATGTGTTCTGCGTCTTCACAGATAAGGACCGCAAGGATTGTGCAGTCGCGGATGTTTCGCGGTGGTTGTTCTACGTGGCGCCGACGACTGCGCTTGACGAACGCTTCGGCTCTCAGAAACACGCGCGCCTCAGTTCCATCGAGCGCGTCGCAACTTCTGTGCAGTTCGGCCAGTTGCGCACGCAAATCGACCGCGCACTGGGAATGGCAGACGAGTCCGGCGCCCGCTGAGAGACCGCCTTACTTCTTGCTGGCCTGGTGCAGGAACAGGGTCAGGTAGCGGCGCAGGCTTCCGACGACCAGGAAGTTTTCGAGAACGTGCTGATGCCCCTGTTCGCCCAGTTGGCGGGCGATCTGCGGATGCGAGAGCAGGAAGCGGATCTGGTATACGGTGAGGCCGAAGCCTTCGCGTAGACTCTTCTGGATGACGACGGTGGAGGCGCATTGCAACGCGTTCACCTCAAGCGGCGCCTCGGCGGGCAGCTCCAGGATGTGAATGTCGGCATCTCCCGACGCCGCGTCGCGAACCTCGGCGAGCACCGTCGCGCCTTCGGGATCGTCCGTGGCTCCGCCTCCGGCCAGCACCAACTGGCAATCGAAATAGCGTTTCACCAGGCGATACGCGCGCACCACACCGATCGGGTCCTTGAGACGATCGAAACGGGAGATTTGAGTGAGGATGGGGCGCCTACCATCGATGCCGAATCTATCGAGGACGGTCTTCACGAACTCGTCATCCAGCTCGCGATTCTTGTCGGCAAGCGGATCAATCGACGGATAAAACAGGTATTGCGGAATAGGCAATTGACGGGCGAACTCCGGAGACGAAAAAATGGACCCGTCGTATTTTGTCACCCACGGTTCCAGAAAATTCCAGACTGTCGGGTTCGGCCGTGAAAGATCGATATGGCATCGCCAGGTCCAGTGCGCCGGACTCCCGGGCCGGCGCATCTCCACGAGTCCTACGGGTTGCGGATCATGGATCACCACAAAGTTGCCATCGAGCGGAATGCGCTCGCGATTGCGGCGGTTGTATTCGCGGAAGACGTCGAACTCGTGATCGCGCGATTGCCAGGCAGCGCCATGCAGCGCGTTGTGGAAGCCTTTGGTCACCTCGAAGAATTCCGACCCTGCTTCCATCACATGCCAATGGGCGTCGAGTCCCACGCCGCGCATCAGCGGCAGCAGCCGGGTGAGCAATTCGGCAACTCCGCCGCCCACCGCCGTGGAGTTCACCATTTCGACGGAGGAATTCTCCAGCGGCTTGGCCAGCGCGTGCAGCTCTTCCACTTCCGCCGCGCCTACAACGGGGGCATATTGTTCGAGTGAGGACGAGGTCTGGCTGGCAAGGTCGTTCATACGTTGCTCTCCCGATCGATAAGCTGAATCAACTCCCGACGCGCAGTGTCGAGGGTATTGGTGTAAATGTCGATCTGGTCGGCGCGGTCGGCCAGCTTGTCCAGGCCGAGGTCGGTGCGGAACCAGTTCGAAAAATCGTTGGTGCGCAACTGCAGGCGAAGACGCGAAGCGATGAAATGGTGATAGAAGCCGGAGTGGCTCAGGCGCTCCAGACCCGCGCGCATTCCGGCCAGAGTCTTCGCATCCCAGGGCAGCGGGACGGTGACTTCAACGGCCCGGGAGAAGTAGAATGGCTCGAAGGCGGTTTGCGTGGCCTGCGTTGGATGCGCCTCTGCATAATCGGAGAGAAGGCGCCGAATATCCGCGCGTAATTCGGCGATATTCACATAATCGCGGATGTCGATAGTGGCCAGCCGCTCGGCGAGGACCGGCTGATTCAGCGAAGCGAGGGCCCACTGCGCGAAATCGTTCGAGAAACCCTCCGTAATGAAGTGGAACCTGCCGAGACTCTGGAAGGTGTGAAAAAAAATGGCCTCGTCGCTCGCGTGCGACAGGGCGTCCAAAAGCTCGTTCACGTTGCACGCTTTCTGATTCTCAACGGCGACGAGATAGGATGCGGTGACAAACTGAAACGGTTGTGCGGCGGTGTTCATGCGAACTCCTCTTTGAGTTTGTGGAGGAAGGTGCTGACCTCGGCAACGTTGCGCAGACGGTAACGAGCGCGCGTAAGGGTGTTTCTTCCCACTCGCACGGTGACGCCGTCAGGCAGGGCGGCAAAGGCTGGCTCATCTACCGGGTCATCGCCGACATAAATCGGCGTGGCGGGATCAGGCAGCAAGTCGAGCTGGCGGCGAACCGCGATGCCTTTGTCACCAAGTTCCCGGGGCAGCACTTCCCAGACTTTATTTGCCTTCTTGACGCGAAAGCGGCGCGACGATGGAGTTACGATGGCCCGGAGCAGCGAATAAGCCCGGCGCACGTCGGTTTGGGCAACGCCCCGGAAGTGAACGCTGAAGGCGTATTTCTTGTCTTCCACCCAGATGCCGGGCACCTCAGCCATCGCGACGGAGATATCGGATCGCAGGCGCGGTATCGCTCGAACGGTGTCTTCCGATAACCCCTCGCCATGTCCTTCCCAACCATGCAGGCCCAGATAATGAATGCGCGGAACCCGGATTCTGGAGCGCACATCATCGAGGCGGCGGCCGGTGATCACGCAGATGCGAAACCTCGGACAGCGCGCGAGAACCGCAAGAACCCGGCGCACCGAGCCATGCAGCAATACCTGATCGGGCCGTGGCCGCAGACGCGCCAGTGTACCGTCGAAATCGAGAAACAAGGCAATCGCCCTGGACGCCCGCAGCCGCCGGATAACCGCCGGCCAGTCGTCAAAGAGATGCAAGATCACGATCCTACCGCCATTCGCGCAAGCGCGGGGCGAGGGGTGTCTTCAACGGTCCTGACCGCGCAGAGGTCGCCGATCAGGCTTCCCGCCCAGCGATAGATATTGCGCTCGCGTACAGTGGCCCGCATTCGCTGCATGCGCATGCGGCGCTCTTCGGGAAGCATCTCCAGAGCGCGATGAATCGAATGTGCCAGCTCTTCGGTATCGTACGGGTTGACTACCAGCGCATCGGCCAGTTCGTGACTGGCGCCGGTGAAGCGGCTCAGGATGAGCACTCCCTGATCGTCCGCACGCGCGGCCACGAATTCCTTCGCCACAAGGTTCATGCCATCGTGCAGCGACGTGACCAGGCAAAGATCGGCAGTCTGGTAATACGGCAGGATCTCCTCGTGGCTGTGCTGGCGCAACAGGAGAACGATTGGCTTCCAGTTGCCCGTCTGGAAACGGCGATTGATACGATCGGCCTCGGCCGTCACTTCGTGCATCATGTCGTCATAGCGCGGAATCCGCGTACGGCTGGGCGAACCGATTTGCACGAATGTAAATTCACCCTTATACGCGGGGCAATTCTCGAGAAAGCGCTCAATAGCGCGAAAGCGCTCCGGGATTCCCTTCGTGTAGTCGATGCGATCCACGCCGATGCCCATCCACGTGGCCTGGACCCCAAGATTCCTGAGTAATCGGGCGCGTTCGAGGTGGGGCAGTTCCTGTGCCTTGGATTGATGCCGATCAAGAGCCACGCTGATCGGAAATGGCAGGACCAGGGTATGGTGGCCGTCGCGCGTGACCGCAAAATGCTCCCAATCGATGCGCGATTCCAGAGTGCGGTCGGCGGTCTCCAGAAAGTTATTGCAATGCCCCTGGATGTGGAAGCCGATGAGGTCGGCGCCCAACAGGCCCTCCAGCAATTCGCGCTGCCACGGACAGATGCCGAAGGCCTCCGAATTCGGCCAGGGGATATGCCAGAAAATGGCCACGCGCGCGTCCGGGCGCCGCTGTTTGACCATGCGCGGCAACAGCGCGAAATGATAATCCTGAACCAGCACCACGGGATTGGATTCGCCCGCGATCTCGTCGAGCACGGCAGCGGCGAATTTCTCGTTGACGGCCTGGTATGCTTCCCAATCGGCGACGCGGAAGGTGGGTCGCGTGTGCGCTATGTGACAGAGTGGCCACAGGCCCTCATTGGCGAAGCCGAGATAGAACCCGCTTTCCTCTTGCTCCGTCAGCCAAACGCGGCGCAGAGTGTACTGGGCGTGGTCGGGCGGCACGCGAACACGGCCGGACTCATCCACCACTTCGCGATCGGCATCGCCGGTAGCCTGAGCGATCCAGGTGCCGTCACAGGCCCGGAGTACCGGTTCGAGGGCGGTGACCAGCCCGCTGGCCGGAACCACGCATTCAATTCGATCCTGTTTCCGCACATGCTCGTATGGCTCGCGATTCGACACGACAAATCCTCCGCGGCGGCACGGGCCACTACCAAGCTGTGCGCAAGATTGGCCGCTTCCCGCGTGAGTGGTGCGAACTCGCCCATCTGGGGCATCGTGGGAGCTCCGGTTGCGGCGTTCGTGCGCAAGTCTCGCATCCAATCGGCCATGCGCGCCAGAGGGCGGCCGAAGCCGAAGCGAATGGTGACTAAAGTAATGCATCCGATGAGAAGCGTCTGAATCGCGACTCCAATCAGCGCCCGCTTCCAAAGCGCGCCGATGCGCGCCGAAATGTAAGCAGTGTCATGAAAGAGCGCGAGAACACCGATGATGGCCGGATCGTCGTGCAAGGGCAGCACCACCACGTGCATCGGATCGCCTCCAAGATCCAGAAAGCCCGCGTGGGCGACGCCGTCCTGCATGGTTTGCAGCACCGGCTGCGGCATCGGAACCAGACGCGTGGACAACCCGGACGTGATGGCCAGGGGCTGCCGAGCGTTGTCGTAAACGGCGATACCGGCAATCTGCTGGCGGTCCTTGAAATGATCGAGAAGGCTCTGCAATTCGACGGTGGAATGGTTCTGGACCAGCGGCTCGGCCGACCTCGCCAGTGTCTCCGCCAACACCACCGCATCGCGCTGCAGGCCCCGGTCGAGATCGCGCGTATGGGCGCGCATCTGGAACCAGGCGACCACCAGCGAGACCGCCGCCACGCTCGCGATGAGAGAGAAGCACAGACGGGATGTCATTCGCATCGGGATGGGCTTCTCCTTGTGTTACAGCGGGTGCAAGCCAGCAGCCAGAACGGGTAACTGCCTGATGCCATAGCCAAGGCGGCCAAACAGGAGCGGCAGGGCCGGAATTTCCTTCATTGTTCAATGCAAATTCGCCAGGGCGAACAGGGTGACGGGCCGCCTTCACGAAGTCGGCGTTATCGATGCTGATTGAGGAGTCCAGCGACGCCCCAGTCGGCGAGCTGCGTCACTCGCCCCTGACCAAACGGCGGCCGCAGCTCGTGGATTTCGAAGTGGACGTCGTTGCCCGAAACATCCACGCACGTATGCTCGAAAAACCACCCGTCTTCGTACTTTTTCGACGCACGCAGATGGCCACCGGAACTGGCCATGGAGACATAGCTGACGCTGTCGAGATCGGCGTGCAGCATCTCATGCAAGTGCCCGGCAATGACGAAGCGGACGCCATACTTCTTCGCCAGGTGCTGCACGGGAAAATCCGGGTTGCCCATCACGGCATCGATGAGCCAGGATGGCTTGTGGGAAATGACGATTTTCAGGGACTGGTCCGCATGCGATGCGAGGTCTTTTTCGAGGAAGGCGAGTTCATCGGCCGAGAACTCTTCCGTACGGCTGTTATCGAGGATCGTGAAATGCGCGGAGCCGTAATCGAAACTGTAATGCGGCGCGTGGTGCGCGTGCTCGCGAAACAGCGCCTCTGACGAGGGAGACCAGATATCGTGATTGCCCGGCGTCAAATACAGCGGAATGTTGCGCCAGGGCCCGAGGAGCTGTTCGATCGCGCTCCACTCGGCGCCAGCGGTGGCATCGTTATAGCCCTCAATGGTGTCGCCGATGGTAAGGACGAAGGCCGGATTGTCGGCTGCCGCTTCACGCCACGCTTCTTCATAGACACCGGGCTGCGCCTCGCCGGTGCGGTCGCCAAGGATCTCGAACCGGAACGAATCGGGCTTCGAACTGCCGGCCAGAGGCGCGAGAACCGTCTGCAGCGCGGCGGCAAATACGAGAAGACACCAGCGCGTCGTGGTCATCCAGAGTTCACTCTACGATAATCGCCTTGCGTGCTAAGCTCGAAATCGCACCAGGGAGGTGTTAGTCATGTTTCTTGCGCGGATCATAGTGGTTCTGGCCTTGTTCATTCCGGCCGGGTTGGCGGCCGATCAGGACAAGAGGGCGCTCGCTGAAGAGGTGCTGACGCTAACCCATCCGGAGAAGATGATCGACCAGATCATGGACCAGATGTCCAACATGGTGCACCAGCAAATGCAGGGGATGAACGTACCGGACGACAAGAAGGCGCTGGTCGATCAGGTTGCCCAGGAGGAGATGTCGTACATCCGCGAGAAGCTCGATTGGGCGAAGCTGAAGCCCGCGTACGTCGACATCTACGCCGACATTTTCACGGAAGAGGAACTTCGCCAGGTGGCCGATTTTTACAAGTCACCAGGGGGCCAGGCGTTCCTGAACAAGATGCCGCAGGTGGTGCAACGCTCCATGACGATGGCGCAGGGGCTCATGGCCGATCTGCCGTCGCACCTTGAAGAAATGACCAACAAGCTGAAAAAGCAACTCGAAGAGCAGGACAAGCCGAAGCCGTAGATGGCTAAGATCTCGCAATCAGTCGAATACCCATACTTCCTGGTCCCTTACCGCCGACAGCATCTCCGCCACTGACGCCTGCGTTACCGGGTGTCGCAGGTCTGGCGCGAGTTCCGCTAAAGGCTCCAGCACGAATCGCCGGAGGGCCATCCGGGGATGCGGGATTTGCAGATCGCCTATGCCCACTATCGATCCGCCATATAGCAGAATATCGATATCGATTATTCGCGGGCCTTTCGCAATAAGGCGTTTGCGCCCCATTCGTCGCTCTACGCGCTCAATCGCATGAAGTAACTGCAGAGGAAACAGCCGTGTCTCGGCTTCCGCCGCCAGATTCAAGAACTGTGGCTGGTTGCGAAAATCCTGCGGCTCTGTCTCGTACACGCGGGAGACGCGCAGGATCGAGACTTCGGCGTCCTGCAAGAGCTTCAACGCGTCGTCGAGGTGCCGCCGGCGGTCTCCAATGTTCGACCCGAGTGACAAGTAAACGGTGTGCACTTAGAAGAATGACGACTGCACGGTGCTGCGGCCGCGCCGCGCAATGCCGAAGTATTCGAACGCGCGGTCCGTGCCCATGCGTCCGCGCGGTGTGCGGTCGATGAACCCGAGCTGGATGAGATACGGCTCGTAAACCTCTTCGATTGTCGCCGCCTCCTCGTCAATGGAAGCCGCAATCGTGTTCACGCCCACCGGCCCGCC
>JBEKFB010000372.1:0-3992 GCA_050013535.1 Bryobacteraceae bacterium
CCCTGAGTGTCCTTCAGATAATAATCGTCGGGGAATACAGCCCATGGCCCGGAATAGGTTGCGTCGTCGCTGGCGAGGATCAGCACTCCGGGATTCGCTGCACGCAACGCCGAGATCCGGTCGAAGCTCATGCCGAGACTGTTATAGAGCTGGATCTTCGCGGCCTGGGAGGGCTGGTTGGCATAAACATCTCCCCAAATGCTGCCGATGCGCGGAAAGTTCCCGCTCAGCGCGGCCACGGCGCGATATTGGAGAGCCCAGTTACCAGAGGCGGAGGCACAGCGGATGTAGACCGAGTTGACGATTTGCGGGTTCGGATTGAGCCCGGTTACGGTTACCTGATGGGCGACGATGGGTGTTCCGGTGTCTACTGGTTGCATCTGGCTGAAGTCCAGCAACGCTCCCACGGAGTATCCGCAGAGATCCGGCAGAGGCGTTTGAAAGGAGAACTGCACAGCGGTGCTGCCTGGAGGAAGCAACGTGCTGGGCGGATAGACGTTGGTCAGCGAGATGGGAGGCGCATCGCCGAATGCCGGCCGGTAAATCAGCGTGAGCAGGAGAAGCAGCAACGGCAATCGATGAAAGGCCACAGGACATGAGTAAGTTAACACCTTGGGCACCGGGCTGACAATTGGGTGAATCGGCATTTTGTAGAGCGCAGGGAGCCCTGCCCGTTGATGCGGAGCGCTACAATAACCGGTCATGCAGGACCATGCCATCAGCTTCACGCCGCCGCTTGAGGAAAACCGGCGGCAGTTCATCGTGACCAAGCTCGCCGTGGGCTTCGCCGCCGCCGTTTGCCCGGTTATGGCGGAGGCCATCCACACCGATTCCGATGGGCTCACCGCCAGCGACGTGAAGATCACCGTACGCGACGGCGAGATGCCCGGCTATCGCGCCATGCCCGCGGGCGGCGGACCGTTCCCGACCGTGCTGGTGATCCAGGAGATCTTCGGCGTTCACGAACACATCCGCGACGTCTGCCGGCGCCTGGCCAAGCTCGGTTACTTTGCCGTGGCGCCGGAGCTGTACGCGCGGCAGGGCGACGTCTCCACCATGACCAACATCCAGGACATCATCGCGAAGGTGGTTTCGAAGGTGCCCGACGCGCAGGTGATGGGCGATCTGGACGACACGGTGGCGTGGGCCGAGAAAAGCGGGCACGCGGATGCCTCGCGGCTGGGGATCACCGGCTTTTGCTGGGGCGGCCGCGTGGTGTGGCTGTATGCCGCGCACAGTTCGAAGCTGAGAGCCGGCGCGGCATGGTATGGACAGATCAAGGGCGACGTGGGTGAGATGCGCCCGAAGACGGTGCTGGAACTGGCGTCTGAGATGAAAGCACCTGTGCTTGGACTATACGGCGGCAAAGATCAGGGCATCCCGGTGGAGCAGGTGGAACAGATGCGCGCGGCGCTGAAGGCGGACGGCAAACCCGCGGAGATCATTATCTACCCGGATGCAGGCCACGCGTTCAACGCCGACTACCGCCCCAGCTACAACGAAGCGGCTGCGAAGGACGCATGGGCGCACATGCTGGCATGGTTCCGGCAGTACGGGGTGAAGTAGAGGATCTCCTCCGAAGATCCCGCCATACGCAAGATTCCCAGCTCTGCTAAGTGATTCCCGCCACTGCTGGCCAGGGGGAACGACCTTGCTGCCGCGCGTCCTCTCTGCCGATTACCGGGATGAGGGAACATTGGTATGAACTCTGCCCGGTGGTGTGTCTGGATTTCCGCCGCATTTGCCCTGGCCTTGCCGCTTGGGGCGCAGGAAGTGGAGACGATCGGCGGGCACAAAGCTGTCGCGCACGAGGTGCTGGTGCGGTTTCGCAGCGATGTCAACCCGCGGCTGCAGTCGGCGCTGGCATCGCGCTATGGAATTCAATCGATTCGCGGAGTGAATCGCAGCGGCGTGGTGCACATGCGCTCGGCCGGGCAGTCCGCGGCGCGGCTGATTGAGCAGCTTTCGGCGGATCCCAACGTCCTGTATGCAGAGCCGAACTACATTGTGCGGGTGGCGGACGCGCCATCGACGGCGCTCCCCAACGATCCCGATTTCCCGACGGAGTGGGGGCTTCAGAACGACGGGGAAAACGCCGGTGTCCCGCATGCCGACATCGACGTTGTGTCGGCATGGTCCATCACCACGGGTTCGAGCAGCGTGGCAGTGGGCGTGGTGGACACCGGAATCGACTACACACATCCCGACCTGACGGCCAATATCTGGTCCGCGCCGTCGCCGTACACGCTCTCGTTTGCGCGGGGAGAAACGATCAGGTGTCCCTCGGGCAGCCACGGTTTCGATGCCATTCTGAACACCTGCGACCCAATGGATCAAGAGAATCATGGAACCCACGTCTCCGGCACCATCGGCGCGGCAGGCAATAACGGCATCGGCGTGACCGGCGTGAACTGGACGGTGACAATTCTCGGCTTCCGTTTCCTCGATGCCACGGGAGCGGGAACCATCGCGGATGCCATCCGGGCGATTGACGCGGCGATCCAGATCAAAGAGGCGTTTCCCACTCAGGCCAACATTCAGGTGCTGTCCAATAGCTGGGGCGGATCCGGGAACTCGCAGGCGTTATACGAGGAAATTCTGGAGGCGAATACAGCGGGGATGCTGTTCGTTGCGGCGGCCGGCAATGAGAGCGAGGACATTGGCAGTTCACCCACTTATCCCGCCGCATATGCCGCGCCCAACGAAATCGCGGTGGCCGCCACCGATAATACCGACGCTCTCGCGTGGTTTTCCAATTACAGTTCCACACTAGTGGACCTCGGTGCGCCGGGAGTCAACGTTCTCTCCACAATTCGCAATTCGCAGTACGAAGAGATGAGCGGCACTTCCATGGCGACGCCGCATGTTTCGGGCACGGCCGCGCTGGTGCTCTCGGTTTGTCCATTGTCGACGGCTGCGTTGAAGAACGCGCTCATCTCCACTGCCGACCCGGTTCCCGGTCTGGCTTTCATGACGTCGAGCGGCAGCCGGTTGAACGCTTATCGCGCGGTGCATTCCTGCGCGGGACAGAGCGCAACGGGGAGCATCACGCTGACGGCGACGCCATCGGTTCTTTCCATGCTCCCGGGCAGCACGGCGGTATCGGTGGTGACCGTGGCCGGTGAGAGCGGATTCAAAGGCAATGTGGCGCTTACTGCAAGCGGGTTGCCGGCGGGTGTGACGGCGACATTCACGCCGTCGACATTAGCGTCGGGAGGGGCCACGCTTCTGACGCTGACGGTTTCGTCCTCCGCCGCGGCCAGCAACGGCCCGGTGACGATTACGGGAACAAGCGGGAGCATAAGCAATACGTTTTCGCTGGTGCTCAGCGTGACGGCAAGTCCGAACTTCACCATTACGGCCACCCCGGCATCGCAAAGCGTGCCGCAGGGATATGGCGCGGAGATCAAGATTAAGGTGACCGGCAACGGCGTTCCCAACGGCGGCGTGGCGCTGCAACTCAACGGCCTTCCGCCGAACAGCAGCATTGGCTACGGCCAGGCGGCCTCCGGTGCGCTCACCGCGACAGTGGTCACAACATCGCAAACTCCGCTGGGCTCATATCCAATTACGATCGTGGGGATGGCGGGGACGGTGCAGCAATCCACCACCGTGACGCTCAACGTGACGCAGTAATTCGCTTCGCCGCACGATAGAATCGGAGCGGCATGCAAGGGCTTCTGTGTTATCTCACGGCCGTCGCGGCAATGGTTATTGCTGCGTCGGCGCCGGGCGCGGACAAACCGCCCAACCTGAGCGGGAAATGGACTCTCGATAAGACCAGGAGCGAATTCGCGCGCGGCGCGCCGGACTCGCTTGCGGCTGCGATCACCGATGACGGGGAAAAGATCCGCATGGTGCAGACTGTGGGCGGGCCGGAAGGAAACCGCACTACCGAACTCAATTTCGACCGTGGAGCCGAGACGGTGAACCATATGGGCGATACGGAAATGCGCACGAAGCTCCGGCAGGATGGCGCGAAGCTGTTGGAG
>JBEKFB010000373.1:0-3991 GCA_050013535.1 Bryobacteraceae bacterium
GCCTCTATGCGTGGCTCGCGTTGCGCCGCGAGGATTGCAAAGCGTGGGTGCAGACCGCCGTAGGGACGGCAGAACTGCCGTCGTTGTGCCGCGTGAAATCGGCCAGGAAAGCACTGGCGATTATCGGCGAGAAAATCCGCGCCGCGCAACCACCGATGCCTGCCGAAGAGCTTTCGCGCGTGCTCGAAACACCTCCACCCCTGCCCTTTACGCCCGCGCCGCGACCCCCTCCACTTCCCGTGTCTCCCGATGCCGCGCGCCCGCCGTCGCCCCTCTATAACGCGGCGTTCGTACTGCTGCTCGGCCTCGGCATAGTCAAGTTGTCAACGGCTTTCTCGTCTTCAACGGGATTCATGTGGGCCATGCCGCTCGGTTATTTCTGTTTTCTGGCGATGCTGATCGTGCCGCTCGTTCGTCACGGCGCGAGGAACATTCGCGGTGGGCGCAGCGCCGCCGTGTTCACGTCGTTGATCGTCGCGGGGAGCATCGCCACTTACTCGCTGAGTTGGACCACATCCCGTTGGCAAAGGAAGTTGCAGGACGCTAACACGCAAAAAATGTATGACATGATGGAGCGCGCGGCGCCGCTGCAGATAGGCTTGGGCGTGGTGCTGCTGGTTCTCGCCATTTGGGGCCTGCTGGCGTTTCTGACAACGTCCGCGTCTACCGAACGGCGCGCGGGCGGTCCGCAGACGCTCTTCGGCCCGGAAGGTTCGTGAACGCGGCATGACGCAATTCATTCATCAGCGCTGCTTCGTGCATCCATCACGCGAGGCAGTGTCGCTTTGCCTCGAATGCAGGCGCGCATTCTGCCGTGAGTGCGTGGTGGATCACGATGGACGCCTCATCTGCGCAGCCTGTCTCGCGCGGGTGCAAGCTCCGGCCGCGGGGCGTCGCGGTGCTTTGCAGCGCTTATTCTCGGCGGCAGGCTTAGCGGTCGCGATTCTGCTGTGCTGGATACTGTTCTATATGTTCGGACGTCTGCTGATGCTGGCCGAACCCGCGCACCACAGCTTCGACGACCACGAGCAGGAGCAGCACCAGTGAGGACTGCCGCTCAGCCTCCCAACCCGATTGCACTGCTCGATTCCGCTTTCGATCTGTTGCGTGCTGCGCCTCCGGCCGCCTGGTTGATATGGGCTGCGGGCAGCTTGCCGTTCGGCCTCGGCCTGATCGCGTTCGTGAGCGAGATGACCACCAGCGCGAATGCCGAAGAGTCGCTGGCATCGCACGCACTGGCGCTGGCGCTGCTTTTCCTCTGGATGATGGTCAGCCAGGCATTGTTCGCACGTCGTTTGTGGCCATTGCTCGCCGGTAACAGCGGCCGTTCGCGCCCCGCACTATGGGCTCAGGCGATTATTGGCAGCACGGCGCTGATCATGCTTCCGGTGGGCGCCCTGAGCATCGTCGGTTTTCCCTGGATTGCGACATTTTATTACACCGCGACCGCGTTTCCCTCCTCATCCGGAGAAACAGGAACCGCCGCTATCTTCCGCTACGCCTCACGGCAGGCTTCGACGTGGTCGTTCTCAAGCGTTATCGATCTCGCCATCGCCACGCTTTTCGGCCTTGTTGTTTTCGTCAACGTGCTGGTGTCGCTGATCGCCGGACCTATTCTGTTCCGCACCATTACCGGCGAAGAGACCGCGTTTACCACGAATGCGAACGGCATGCTGAACAGCACGTTGTTCACGGCAGCGCTGGTGATCACCTGGCTGCTCATGGACCCGCTTCTGCGCGCCGCTTTCATCATCCGGTGTTTCCGCGTGGATGCGATCCGCACCGGCGTGGATCTGAAGGCCACTCTGGCGCGGTTCGCGAAGGCGACCGTCGTGCTCCTTCTCATCGTCATTCCGATACGCGCCGGCGCTCTCTCCGTCCAACCGCAAAAGCTCGACCGCAGCATTCGCGAAGTGACCAACCGGCCAGAGTTCCTGTGGCGCGAGCCGAGGCAGGCGGCAGCGGCGCCGTCCACGAACGCGTTCCTCCGATTCACCCAGGATGCGGTGCAGTTCATCGGCGACGCGATCCATCGCGTGTTCGATTGGGTCGCCGGAGTGATTCGCGCCATACTTCGCTGGCTGCTGAATGAGAAGCAGGACGAACCGGCGGAAGGGCCTGGCGGACACGATGTGCCGTTTGCGGCACCCGCGCTCTATGTGCTGATGGCCATTACCGCGGGCGCGGCGATCGCTCTGTTAATGCAGCTGCGAATCCGGCGGCGTGCAAAGGAGGTCGCTGCAACGGCGGCATCGGCAACAGAGACGGTGGATCTGACCGGCGACGTTTCTCCCGACCAGGCGCCCGAAGACGAGTGGCTGGCGCTGGCGGCTCGTCTGC
The DNA here is from genome assembly GCA_050013535.1 of Bryobacteraceae bacterium. Lineage (GTDB taxonomy): Bacteria > Acidobacteriota > Terriglobia > Bryobacterales > Bryobacteraceae > CAWACP01. The sequence goes on from JBEKFB010000373.1 coordinate 2,341, forward strand.
TGGAAGCGGGTGACCTTCGTCTGGCGACCCGCGCGCTGTATCTCGCGGTACTGGCCAGCCTCGGTGAGAGCGGGTTGATCACCATCCATCGGGCGCGCTCGAATCTCGATTATCAACGCGAGTTGGGCCGCCGGGCGCGGGACAACACCAATCTCCTGTCGGCATTTCGCGAACTGGTGGCAACGTTCGAGCGAACCTGGTATGGCGAGCATCGGATGTCGCGCGATGCCTTCGACCGGCTTCGCGCAGGCGCTCTGGAAATGAGGGCTCGTGGGCAGGTCTAAGTTTGTCGCGGCTACGGCCGTTGTCCTTGCGCTCGCGTTCATCGCAGGTGTGTATGCGCTGTTTCGTCTCCGCCTGGAGGCCGCCGACGCGTACCCGCCTTATTCCACCATGCGGGCCGATCCCCTCGGCGCGAAGGCCCTCTATGAGAGCCTGGCGCTTCAATCTGGTCTGACGGTGACCCGCAATATGCGGTCGCTCTCGAGCCTTGGCGGCCACGACACCACCCTGTTTCTGCTGGGCGTTGACGAGTGGTTCGCCGACTCGACACTAAACCATGAAATGACGCCAGACCTCGACCGCATCGCGCGTGGCGGCGGACGGTTGGTGATTGCGTTCGTGCCTCGGCGGCCGCGCCTTGAATCGGAAGTGGAGATCGAACGCCAACTCGCCGGCAACAAGAAGCGTGTCGAGTTAAGACACTTGCCCACGCTGTTCGAAAAACTGGGGGTCGCTCCGATCACCGAAATCGAGAAACGCCGGACGGACTGGAGCCCCGACCCGCCTCGTTACACCGCTCTTTGGTTCGACAAGCTCGCGCCCGAATGGGCCGTGAAGAAGACGTACCGGAATCATCCGGTCTGGATCGAGCGGCCCTGGCTGAATGGGTCCATCGTGTTGCTGGCGGATTCGTGGATGCTCAGCAATGAGGCGTTGGCGCACGAGCCGGATGCCGCCGCGGTCGCGCAACTGGTGGGCGCAAGTCATCGCGTCGTTTTCGACGAACAACACCTGGGCCTTACAGAGGGCGGCAGCGTCGCCGGGCTAATGCGACAATATCGACTGCACGGGCTGATTGCCGCGCTGTTGGTGCTTGCGGGTTTGTACATTTGGAAAAACTCGTCGGCATTCCTGCCTCGCGTGACGCCCGTCTCCTTCGATGCCGCTGGCGGGTTTTCCGCTGCTTCCGGGCTGGTGACTCTGCTGGAGCGAAGCGTGCCACCGCCGCAACTGCTCGATATCTGCATCGCTGAATATCAATCCACCGCGGGTCGCGCACTGGCGGAAGAACCGCGCAGAAAGCTGGAAGAAACGTTGAGGCAGACCGGGCTCGCCGCCGATCCGGCACGCGGCTACGAAAACATACGGCAGGCTCTCGAGGAGATCAGGCATCCATGGAAGAAAACTTCGAGCAATTGAAGGCGGTCCTGGAGCGGACGCGCGCAGAGGTCCGCAAAGTGGTGATCGGCCAGGAAGCGGCCATCGACTTCGCGCTGGTCTGCATTTTCACCGGCCATCACGCGCTGGTGGAAGGCGTGCCCGGCGTGGCCAAGACGCTGCTCACGCGAACGCTGGCGCACGTCCTCGGCGGCACATTCCAGCGCGTGCAGTTCACGCCGGACTTGATGCCTACCGACATCACCGGGAC
>JBEKFB010000374.1:0-5869 GCA_050013535.1 Bryobacteraceae bacterium
GGTGGATTACGCGTGGCCCGGTAACTATCGCGAACTCGAACAGTGCGTGCGCAACATCATCATCCGGCGGTCCTACCAGCCTATTGACGATCGTTCAGTAGCGGCGGCCGGCGATGTGTTCGCTTCCCGGGTGCAGGGCGGTGAGGTCACGGCCGGTGAACTCCTTGCGTGGTATTCAGCCCTGGTTTACCGCCTGGCGGGAAGCTATGAGGAAGCTGCGCGGCGGCTGGGCCTCGACCGCCGGACTGTAAAAGCCAAAGTCGACCTGTATCTGGAGAAAATGGCCGGTTGAACGGGAATGCCCAAGGGATTCACCCTGGATGGTTTCCAGGGCCATCATCCAGGTACCTTTGTTCGCAAGGTCCGTTACTACCCGCCTATTGAAGCGTCCTTGTGCGTTCGGCAGAATCGGGCTAGCCGATCACTCCGGAAGGAGAGGTATATGGAAGATCAATCCGAGCGTCGGGCTGAGCCAAGAGTCACATTCGCGGGGCCCTGCCTTCTGAGCCGCCTTAGCGACAACGAACCGCCACAATCCGGCACCATTTGCAATGCTTCCGAACATGGGGCCAGCGTTTCGGTGAAGATGGCGGTGCCGGAGGGCGACATCGTGAGTCTGGAAGTGGGCGACGATTTATTCGTGGCCACGGTGGCACATTGCGAGCCGGAGTCCGACGGACACTCCATCGGTCTCGAGCTGATCTCGGGCATCGTCAAGCCGCGCCTGCGCGAAGAGCTGACGTACTTCTCGGTCACTTCGCCGGGGATTTCGGCAGTTCCTGCGTAACGCCTTCACCGCACCTGACAGCGTGAGCGAAGATGAAATGTGCTTCGCGCGCTGTTCCATCGCCTTATCCCCGCCGAGCTCTACGGTGGCCAGACGGCGTTCTCCACGCTGGAAAAACTTGATCGCGATCTCCGGCAATGCACCACTTCCCGCGGTGCTGTCGCACTTCTTGAGGCATCCAAAGCCGACCTCCATGTTCGCCTGCGGACTCGGTTCGAAGCTACCGTGGCACAGGCCCTTGCGCTGAAGATTCTCAACATCTGCCTTGGCCAATATCATTTCCACGCGCGCAGTGCAACGCTGTTATCGCGGCCAGCCGGGCTTGTAGTCGATCCCTCCAATGTCTGCCAGCTCGCGTGCCCAGGCTGCGTTCACTCGGCCAGCAACGAGGCGCTCAAGCTGTTCGATTGGCCAAAAGGAACGCTGTCGGAAGACCGGTTTGCCGCGCTGCTAACGCGCTACGGTCCTCACGCGGTGGGAGTCTACTTTTGCGATTACGGCGAGCCGCTCCTCAACCTGAACACGCCGAAACTCATCCGCATGGCCAAGCGGTATCTGCTGTCGACGGCGCTCTCGACGAGCCTTTCGGTACGCAAGCAGGATGCCGACGCGGTTGTGGAGTCCGGGCTCGACTTCATGGTGATGTCCATCGATGGCGTCACACAGCCGGTGTATGAGACGTTTCGGCGAAATGGCGATTTGGAGCTCGTCCTCGATAACGTGCGGAAGCTGGTTGAGGCGAAACGGCGGCTGAAGCGGCAGACTCCCGTGCTCTCCTGGAATTTCCTGGCATTTGATCACAATTCGCACCAGATTCCCGAGGCTCTGCGCATGGCGCGGCGGCTTGGCGCCGATCAGTTCCGCGTCGTGAATCCATTCGATGTGCGCTGGGACGACCCGCAAATACGCCCGGCGGCCGCGGTTCGCGAGGGCGTGCGCCACCTGCACCGCCTTTCCGGCATTTACATGGATGCGAACTGGAATCCGTTCGCGGACAATCTGGAAGCTGCCGAGATCGCCCGCGCATTTGAAAAGCCCTGGCCAACGGCCGACGAGTCCGACGATGAGACCAGCAGCTCCGGCCATACCTGCCACTGGCTGTACAAAAACATGGTGATGGACGCCACCGGCCGCATTCTGCCATGCTGCGGCGCTCCGCGTCCGGACACGAAGCTCGTGTTCGGAACGTTCGACGGCAACGGCAGCGATCCTTTCAATTCGGAGAAGTACCGCCGGGCGCGAGGGTTTTTCACCGGCGACCGCGGTCCCGCCACCGACGCCCTGCAATGCGCGCAGTGCGACTGGGACCAGACCACGGTGAACATCGGCGGCCCCGAAATTCGCCGTTACTTCCGCGTCCGCCTCCATAAGCGCCGCTTTACCCGCCATGCCGCAAACAGAACACTTCCGGAAACCGCTCGGCGCGGAGATCTACACGGTCCGAGAGATTCTGTCCCACAATGCCGATCTCACGCTGAAACAGATCAAAGAAATCGGCTACACCGAAGTGGAGGGGAATCGCACGGATCTGGCGACGATCGCGCCCATCTGCCGGAAATATGGGCTGGTGATTCCCAGCGGCCATCTGGAGACCGGCCTCATAACCGGTAAGCGCGAAGAATGGAACCTGCCCGCCGCACTCACGTGGGAGGGCGCTGTCGAAGAAGCAAAGTCGTACGGTCTCGAATATGTGGTGATTCCGTATGTGAGGCCGGACGAACGCGGCTCTCCCGACGATTGGCGCGAGTTCTGCGACAAGCTCAACGAAGCCGGCGAGACCGCCCGCAAAGCAGGCCTGCCGCTCTGCTATCACAATCACGCGTTCGAATTCGCGGGCGAGACGGGGCAGCGGCGCATCGATATTCTGCTCGAACACACCGACCCGAATCTCGTTCATCTGGAAGTCGACGTGTTCTGGGTGAGCGCCGCGGGCCAGGATCCGGTTGAGTTCCTAGCGCAAAATGCCGCTCGCGTCCGCCTGATCCACCTGAAAGATAAGCCCGCGGGAATGCCCGTTATCCACGACGAATCTGAAGCCAAACCGTCCGACTTCAAGGAGATTGGCAACGGCTCACTCGACTTTCGCGCAATTCTGCGGGCGGCCGAAAAGACCGGCGTGGCCCACTATTACGTCGAACAGGACCGAACGCCGGGCGATCCCGTCGACAGTTTGCGGGTGAGCTATCGGCGTCTTCGAGCACTAACCATCCAGGGAGGCTAAATGCCCAGCCTGTTTTCATATCGCGTACTGCCCGCCATTCCGCCAGCGCTCGCGCCGCTGGGTGAGCTGGCGATGAATCTGCGCTGGTCGTGGGATCACGACACCATTGGCCTGTTTCGCCGTATGGACCGGGACGCCTGGGAGAAGAGCGGCCACAACCCACGCCTGATGCTGGGCAGCATGGATCAGCTCCGTCTGGAAGAACTGGAAGCGGACGAAGCTTTCCTTGCGCACATGCGCCGCGTGCATGCATCATTCGAAGACTATCTGCGCATCCCCGGCTGGTGCGCGCGCCGTCATCCCGAGGCGGCTGGTGTACGGATCGCCTATTTCTCCGCCGAATTCGGCCTCACTGAGTGCCTTCCGATTTATGCCGGTGGTCTCGGAATTCTGGCAGGCGATCATCTGAAATCGGCCAGCGACCTGGCTCTGCCGCTGGTGGGCGTGGGTTTGCTTTATCAGACCGGCTATTTCCAGCAGTATCTGAACGCGGACGGCTGGCAACAGGAGACTTATCCGCTCAACGATTTTTACAACCTGCCGCTGGAGCCGGTCAACGGGCCCGATGGCGCGCCACTCTTCATCCAGGTGGAGTTCCCGGGCCGTTTGGTGCGCGTTGGCATCTGGGTGGTTCGAATCGGCCGCATCCCGCTTTACTTGCTGGATACGAACGTAGACGGGAATTCGGTGGCGGACCGCGGCATCACGGGCGCGCTGTACGGAGGCGACAGCGAAACTCGCATTCAGCAGGAAATCGTCCTGGGAATCGGCGGACTGCGCGCGCTGGTGGCCATGGGGCTGGAGCCGACCGTCTGCCACATGAATGAAGGCCACTCGGCTTTCCTGGGGATCGAGCGGGCGCGATTGGCCATGCAGCGGAACGGGCTGGACTATCATGTCGCGCGGCAGGCCACCGCGGCGGGAAACGTGTTCACAACGCACACGCCCGTGGAAGCTGGATTCGACCGGTTCGATGCCGCCCTGGTGCAGCGGTATCTCGGCGACTACGCCGGAAAGCTGGGACTTAACTTCGAGCAGTTCATGGCGCTGGGGCGCAACAACGGCACGAATCAGGGAGAGCCATTCAACATGGCCGTGCTGGCGGCGCGTCACAGCGCCTGTTGTAATGCGGTGAGCCGGCTTCACGCGGACGTCACGCGGCGAATGGCGCACAACAGCTGGCCGGGATTTCCCGACAATGAGGTGCCCATCGGCTACGTCACCAACGGGGTGCACACGCGTTCGTGGATTTCGCAGGAAATGAGCGCGTTGCTTCACCGCTATCTGGGGCCGCGCTGGGCCGAGGATCCCACCGACATGCACGTTTGGAATCGGGTCCACGATATTCCGGATGAAGAGCTGTGGAGCGTGCGGCAGCGCCGCCGGGAGCGCCTGGTCTCGTGGGCGCGGCGCCGTCTGGCGGACCAGATGCGCGCGCGCGGCGCGTCCGGTGAGGACGCCACCATGGCCCGGGATGTCCTCAATTCGGAAGTGCTGACCATCGGCTTCGCACGCCGTTTCGCTACCTACAAACGAGCTACCCTGATCCTGCGCGACGCCGCTCGCCTGAAGCGCCTGCTCAACGACGCCAGCCGCCCGGTGCAGATCGTGGTAGCGGGAAAAGCTCATCCGCAGGACCGCGATGGAAAGGAACTCATCCGGCAGTTGCTGCAGTTCGCTCACGATGCCGATGTCCGGCGCCGGATCGTGTTCATCGAGAACTACGACATGTCGGTGGCCCGCTACCTGGTGCAGGGCGTCGATCTCTGGTTGAACACGCCGCGCCGTCCCATGGAGGCCAGCGGCACCAGCGGGATGAAGCTGCTGGCCAACGGCGGCTTGAATTTATCGATTTTGGATGGCTGGTGGGCCGAGGCTTACGATCCGGAGGTTGGCTGGGCTATCGGCAAGGGCGAAGACTATACCGATTTCGAGTACCAGGATCGCGTGGAGTCGGAGACACTGTATCACGTGCTCGAGCACGATATCGTGCCGCTGTTTTACGAGCGGGATGGCGACGGCCTGCCGCGCCGCTGGATCTCGCGCATGAAGTTTTCCATGGCCATGCTCTCGCCGATTTTCAACACCAATCGGATGGTGGCGCAATACGCGGAGCGCTTCTATCTGCCTTCGGCCAAACGGCACACCGAACTTGCGGCCGATCATGCAGCCCGTGCGAAGACCCTGATGGAATGGCGCTGGCGGGTGCGGGGGAATTGGCAGCAGGTGAAGGTGGAACGAATCCACGCCGCAGTTCCTAAGGATCTTGTGGTGGGAGGTTCAATTGAGGTTACCGCGCAGGTAAAGCTGGGGTCGCTGACACCGCAGGATGTTCGCGTGGAACTCTATTATGGTCCGATGGACCCGTCTCGTGGTCTGCCCGCGCCGGCAAAAAATCCGATGGCTGCGGATGGGAACCAGGGGGACGTGTACGCATATAAAGGCCGGGTTTCCTGTTCCGACAGCGGATTGTGCGGATTCACGGTGCGCGTCCTGCCGTGGCACCCTGATGCGGTGCTGCCCTATGAAGTGCCGCTGATCGCCTGGGCCGATGCGGCGGTGGAGCAGGCGCAGATGAATCGCTGATGGTGACTCGGCGGGGATTTCTGGTCAGTTCGGCTGCGGTGCTGGCTGTCGCCGCGCAGGCAAAACCCACAGACGGCCCGATTCGCGTGGTAGTGTTTTGGGAGCCGGAGTTTCCGTCGGTGGACATTGAGCCGCTGGAACGCGACGTGCTGGATGTGGCCTTGCGCGGTTTCGACGTTTCATGGGTCGGCGAGGCTGGCCTGTCCGATTTATCTCGTATCGATCTGTTGATCACTCCTTACGGTTCCGCGTTTCCGATAGCTGCATGGGAACAG
>JBEKFB010000375.1:0-7415 GCA_050013535.1 Bryobacteraceae bacterium
CCCAGCGTGTCGGCGTTGAGATCGCTCTGCCGCACAATCTGCGCTTCCACCCGCCAATCGTCCAGAGCCAGCCGGCCCTGCCACAGCCGCAGCCAGCTATCTACCTGACCCTGTGTGACTTGCGCTTGTGGTTTGGGCGCTGCCCAGCACCCCCAGGATGCCAGAACCAGCAGCCCCGCCGCGAATTTCGTCACTCCAGGCACACTTTCTTATCGCAGAGGATGAGGCTCCTGAATAGGGAAAATTAGTCCCCGGCGCCGTGCGGTACCATATTGGAATTCGACCCGAGCTTCACCCGAATAAGAGGAGGATTCAATGCCCGAACAACCTGAACGCGCCTGGGGATTCAACACGCGAGCTTTGCATGCCGGATATCAGCCCGATCCCACCACTCACGCCCGCGCGGTGCCCATTTATCAATCCACGTCATTTGTCTTTGAAAACTCGGACGACGCGGCGGCGCTGTTTGGCCTGCAGAAGTTCGGCAACATCTACACGCGCATCATGAACCCCACAACGGCGGTTCTGGAGGAGCGCGTGGCCTCGCTCGAAAATGGTGTGGCGGCGCTGGCCATGTCCAGCGGCCAGGCGGCGCAGTTCATCGCCATCAGCAGCCTGATGCAGGCGGGCGATCACCTGGTGGCGGCCAGCACTCTCTACGGCGGCACGTACACGCAGTTCGATGTCAGCTTCAGGAGACTCGGCTTTGACGTCACGTTCGTTGAGCCGGACGACCCGGAAAACTTCCGCAAGGCCATCAAGCCCAACACGAAACTGCTCTATGGTGAGACTATCAGCAATCCTCGTGGCAACGTTCTCGATATTGAAGCGGTAGCGGCCATCGCGCACGCCAACGGCCTGCCGCTGATGATCGACAACACCTTCGCCACGCCCTATGTGTGCCGGCCCATCGACTACGGCTGCGACATCGTAGTGCATTCGCTGACCAAGTTCATGGGCGGGCACGGGAACAGCATAGGTGGAATGATCGTCGATGCCGGCAAGTTCGATTGGAAGGCCAGCGGCCGTTTCCCGCAGCTCACCGAGCCCTCACCCGCCTATCACGGCATGAACTTCCACGAAGTCTTCGGCGCCATCGCGTTCATTATTCGCGCGCGCGTGGAGGGACTGCGCGATCTCGGTCCCTGCATCAGCCCGTTCAATTCGTTTCTTTTCCTGCAGGGCATTGAGACGCTGGCCATGCGCATGGACGTGCATCTTGCGAACAGCCTCGCCGTGGCTCGCCATCTGGAAAAACATAAACTAGTGTCCTGGGTCAACTATCCGTCGCTGCCGTCCAGCAAATATCACGCGATAGCGCAGAAGTACACGCCGAAGGGCGCGGGCGCGGTGTTCGCATTCGGTATCAAGGGCGGTTACGATGCGGGCAGGAAGTTCATCGACAGCCTTAAGCTGTTCTCGCATCTGGCCAATGTCGGCGATGCGCGGAGTCTGGTGATCCATCCCCCATCGACGACACACCAGCAATTGAACGCCGAGCAGCAAGCGGCGGCCGGGGTGACGCCGGATCAAATCCGTTTGTCTGTTGGCATCGAGGACATCGACGACATCCTTTGGGATCTCGACCAGGCGCTCGATGCCTCTCAGGGATAGCGGCCACCGCGTCGCCGTTTTGTCCAGCTTTCTCGGTTGGACGCTGGACGCCTTCGATTTCTTCCTCGTGGTGTACTGTCTGACGGCTATCGGCAGAGAGTTCCACCGCAGCGATGCCGAAGTGGCTCTTAGTCTCACGCTCACGCTGGCCTTTCGTCCGGTGGGGGCCTGCATTTTCGGCCTTCTCGCGGACCGCTATGGACGCCGGTTACCGCTCATCGCGGATCTGGTCTTCTACTCCGTTGTGGAGGTGGCATCGGGGCTCGCGCCCACCTTCACCTCTTTCCTGATACTTCGAGCCTTGTTTGGAATCGGGATGGGCGGCGAATGGGGCGTGGGCGCGTCCCTGGCTATGGAAAAAGTGCCGGTGCGGTTGCGCGGCGTGCTGAGCGGCCTTCTGCAACAGGGCTACGCGGTGGGCAGCCTGCTGGCCTCACTCTGTTTCTTCGTGTTATTCGAGCGCGTCGGATGGCGGCCGTTGTTCTTTCTCTCAGGTTTGCCCGCGCTGCTGACGATTATCGTTCGCCTGCGCGTCGAGGAGTCTGCGGTGTGGCAATCTACGCGGCACCACGACTGGAGGCATCTCGGCCACGCCATCGCCGGCCAGTGGAAGCTGTTCCTTTATCTGACGCTGCTGATGATGGGAATGAACTTTGCCTCGCACGGCACGCAGGACATGTATCCAACATTCCTTCAGCGCGCCTGGCATCTGCAACCCGCCCCGCGCGCGGTGCTGTCAGCCATCTCGATGCTGGGAGCGATCGCCGGAGGTGTTGTCTTCGGCCTGGTTTCGGACCGGTACGGCCGCCGGCGCAGCATGCTGATCGCTCTGGCGGGCGCGATCGCCGTGGTCCCACTCTGGGCGTACGCGCCTCGTATCGTTCTTCTGGCGTTGGGCGGGTTCCTGATCCAGTTCATGGTGCAGGGGGCCTGGGGCGTTATCCCTGCTCACTTGTCGGAGCTGTCTCCCGATTCCGTCCGCGGCTTCCTGCCTGGATTCGCGTATCAGTGCGGAGTGCTGTTGGCGGGGTCGGTGGCGTGGATTGAAGCACGTTTTGCGCAACACACCAGTTACGCCAACGCCATGGCTATGACCGCGGCCACGGTGTTCGCTTACGCCATCATCATGGTCGCGCTCGGCCGTGAACGTCACGGGGTTGCGTTTGGAAGCGCTGATGCTGCTATGGCGCGGACTGAGTGACCCGGGCGCCGTCGTCTCGCGTGTACTCGTAATGCAATATGATTGTGCCTGCGCTCGCGGGCCCGAATCGCGATGCCCGCGCCGCGGCGAGAGAAATGCGATTGAAGTACGGGCTTTGGGCCGCCTTTCCCAGTACTGCGGAGTTCACCGAACCATCCGTCGCGAGGGCCGCTCGCACATCCACGCGCACCACGCCGAGTATTGACCGCTGCGCCTGGGGAAGAAGTGCCGGTGTCACCACGTAATGAGCCGCTATATTGTGTCTGCCCTGCAACAACCGATCCGCGGCGCCTTCCTGCGGAGGAGCCGCATCTGTTCGCGCCGCAATTTCGACCTCCGGCGATACTCCAAGTACGTGCACCATACCCGTCGCATGATCGGCCACGTCCAAACGCGCGATCAATTCGGAAGATGTGGGCCGGTATTCGTATTGCCCCGCCGCGAGACTCTCCTTGTCGAGCGCTACCCGGCGCCACACGCCACCATCGCGAATCGTGAGCACTCCCGCCTTCCCGGCCGGCCACGTGATTTGCAGAGAACGGCCGTGTGGCGTCGCACGCAAGACAGGAGCCGCCGAGGGTGGCGCGTCAGGCCGATGTTGAAGATCAGGCCGCAGCAGCGCCAGAGCTCCCGCGGCAACCAGGATCACGCCGCCCATGCTCAGCCACGGCAGCCGATGTGTCGAGCTCTCCTCGGTCGAGCTAATCAAAACTGCTCACTCCGTCGAAAGCTCCGCCAGAAACTCCGCGTCAATCGGCTTGCGCCCCGCGAATCCTTCTTCCGTCCCATGCCACCAGCCGAGTTCTGCCTCGCCAAGCCTCCAGCACAGATACACTTAGCCCAGCTCATGAATAGCGTCCAGCGTCTGACGCAACTGCATCATGCTGGCCTCCTGGCGCGCGCGCACCTGAATGAAGCCGCGCGAATCCACCAGTGCTCCTCCCAGCATGGTGATGCGCTGTTGCCCGGCGCTGAGTTCCTGCTCGGCCTGCTGATGCTCCAGCCGAAGGTCGATAGCCTGGCGCAGAGCTTCTCTCACTCGCGGCAACAAGCGCACGGCCTCATCGAATGTGAACAGACGCGGCATCCCACAGGGATTATACGCCGGAAACCCGCACGGCAAGCGAGCGGCTCGCGGTCTCAATGAAATGCAACACCTTCGCCCTCGGGCCCAACAAGGTAGGACAGAATGCGTCCTGACTCTTCGCGGTACACCGATTCCAGGACGCTCTTCATCGTCGCGTTCCCCTCAGCGCCAGCCGCTTCAGCGCTTCCAGATTTCGGACTTCGTCTCCTGGTTTGTCCACGGGCGTTTCCAGAATGAACGCTTTCGTCTTCAGTTTTGGATGATTCAGAATACGCCGGAATCCTTCTTCTCCGATGTGACCCTCGCCGATGTTCTGATGGCGGTCCACGCGCGAACCGAGCGGCATTTTCGAATCGTTCGCATGAATCACCGGAACGTTCGCGAGGCCAAGAACGCGGTCGATTTCCGCAACCGTCGTATTCAGGCCCTTAGCGTTAGCGATGTCGAACCCCGCCGCCAGCGTATGGCATGTGTCAACGCAGAAGCCGATAGCGAGTTCGCTGAACTCGGCGGCGTAACGGCGCATGTCGGCGAGCTCCTCGAAACGGCTTCCCAGCGCATTCCCCGAGCCAGCCATGTTCTCCAGGAGGACCGTCAGGCCCTTCGTGTCGAGACCGTCCGCAGCTTCCACCAGCGACCGCACCACGGCTACCATGCCCTGCTCGATCGAGTGGCCTTTGCAGTTGCCGGGATGCGCCACCAGATACTCGGCGCCAATCGCCACCGCGCGCTCTAGCTCCCCGCGAAAGGCCTGCATCGATTTCATCCGCAATGCTTCATCGCAGGACGCAAGATTGATCAGATAGTTGTCGTGGATCACCAGCGGGTGCAGATCGTGCTTCTCGCGCAGCGCCCGGAACCGGGCCACCGTTGCCGGATCGGGAGGACGGGCGCGCCACATCCTCGGGCTGGCGGAGAAAATCTGAAACGTGTTCGCGCCAACCCGTACCGCCTCCAGAGCCGCGTTTTCGAGCGACCCGGCAATGGAAGTGTGAAGACCGAGCCGTCGAATCATTCAGCCGGTGGTCTCCCGCGCTGCCCGGCCGAGAGCCGCGATAGCCAGAGTCGCTCCCAACGCAAGCATGATCCAGAAATCGATCCCCAGCATCAGCGCCCAACGCTGCAACGGGCGCCAGAATGTGCAAGTGGCGATTGCCGACAAAAGGCAGGTGATGAGGAACGCGCGCCTGGCGGCCTTCGGATAACTACCGGGCGGCGATGAGTAGACGTGCATCGCCGCCAGCACCGCCGGAAACAGTGAGATCAAACCTGAGTTCATCGCGAACGGTTGCAGAGCTGAAAAGAAAACGAACGCATTGGCATCCCAAAGAAATCGGCTGACTTTCCGGGCTCGCCACGTCTGAACCACCGCCCAGCAGTAGACCGCCACGCTAAGAACGAAACAGCAGCCTCCCACCAGCACCGGTGACAACGAGGCGAAGCTCGCGTCCGGATATCCATCGCGCGACGGGGCGGCATGCGTCAGAAACCGCAGGAACACGCCTCGCAGGGATTGGCTCGAATACCATAACGATTCGGGATTGGATGCCAGCGCGGCGATATGTGTGTAGAACTCCTGCATGAGCCACGCGTACCTCGTCCAACCAAAGTACAAAATCGGCGCCACCCACAAGACCACGCTGGCCGCAACCGCGTAATACAGCGCCCGCCTGCGCTGCCGGAAGAAAAACCAGGGAACAAAGAAAAGGGGCCACACCTTGAAACAGGTGGCCACCGCAAGGGCGAGGCCGCTCCAGCCCGGATGGTCTTCCGAGCACAGCAGTGACAGCAGCACTAGTGAAATCAGGTACGGTTGCACGTTGCCGAATTTGACGAACAGTACAATAAACTGCCCAAGCACTACCAGGCCCAGCAGCAATCCAGTCGCGTTGAGCCGCAGTCTCCACCTTGTTATTGCCACCGCCGCCGCCCATGCGCAGGCGGTCCACGCGAAAACAATCCAGATCGCGCCGGCCACGCGGATCGGCAACAGCGTTAAGGGGAGGAAAAAGAGCATCGTCACCGGCGGATAACGGAATTCCTGAGGATGGCCGTGTCCGCTGAACGGGCCATACGGTGGCCGTGTCCCCTGCAGATAATCGTGAACGCCGTACCAGTAGACGGCGAAATCGGTGTTCTTTGCCAGCAGCACGGCGGAAAGAATCGCGGCAACGCCCACCACGGCAAACGCCGCTATTGTTCGTGTTTTCACGTATTCGCTATCATAGCTGTTCGATGCCGCTGGACCTCGCCGTGATCATTCCGACGCTGAATGAAGCGGCCAACGTCGGCCCGCTCATCGAAAAGCTGCGCCACACGCTTCGCGATATTGACTGGGAAGCGATCTTCGTGGACGACAATTCCGCTGACGGTACAGCATCGGCTCTCCGTGAAATCGCCCGCTCCGATCCGCGCATTCGCGTACTACAGCGCATCGGCCGCGAAGGTCTGGCTTCCGCATGCGTCGAAGGCATGTTCGCCACCGCCGCGCCATACATCGCGGTAATGGACGCGGACCTACAGCATGACGAATCCATTCTTCCGCTCATGTACGAGCGGATTAAGACCGGCAACCTGGATCTCGTGATTGCCAGCCGCGTCAACGAGGGTGGGGCCGGCGAGCTTGCCCCAGGGCGAGTGAAGCTCAGCGGGCTCGGCGCCCGCCTCAGCCGCATCGTGTGCAAATGCGATCTGAGCGACCCGATGAGCGGGTTCTTCATTGTTGACCGCAATCTGCTCGACGAAGTGGCCAACTCACTTTCCGGTGTGGGCTTCAAGATTCTGCTCGATATCGTTGCTTCCGCGCGCCGCCCCTTGCGCTTCGCCGAGATTCCCTATCGTTTCCACCAGCGCCAGCGCGGCGAAAGCAAGCTCGACATCAATGTTGGTTTGGAATACCTGGAGCTGCTGCTCGACAAACTGCTTGGGCGCGTAATCCCGCTGCGGTTTGCCATGTTCGTGTTGGTGGGCGGAATCGGAATACTCGTCCATCTCGCCGTCCTGGCAGTCCTTTATTTCGGCACCCCGCTCGGCTTCCTCTATTCGCAGGCAGGGGCCACGCTCGCCGCCATGACGTTCAACTATCTGGTGAACAACCTCACTACCTTCCGCGATCGTCGGTTGCGCGGGCTGGCCATCCTGAAAGGATTGCTGATCTTCTACGCGGCCTGTTCTGTGGGTGCGCTGGGCAATTTCGCCTTCGCGAAATTCCTTTTCGCCGCCGGACTCCCCTGGTACATGGCGGCTATCCCCGGAGCGATGGTCAGCTCACTTTGGAATTTCGGCGTGAACACAATCCTGACCTGGCGGCGGAACGTGCGTGTCATCGAGCGGCGGCGAGTTGTTTCGAGTGAAGCGGGGCAGGGGAACCGAGCCACCTCGCCCGATCCGCGCCTGTTCCCTAACGTTGCTCCGAAAGAGACTTCTCCGCCAGATCGCCGACAATAGGCAGCTTGTAGTGCTCGTTGTGCGCTACCTTCACGATCATGAAAATCCATGCGCCGAAGATGACCA
>JBEKFB010000376.1:0-3913 GCA_050013535.1 Bryobacteraceae bacterium
CTCCTCGAATCCATCGCCCGCGCCATGGCTGATGGAGTAGACCGCATCCAGATCCGAGAAAAAGACCTCACCGCCCGCGAACTCACCGACCTGGTGCGCCGTGCCATCCGCCTGCCGAATCCGCACGGCACAGTCATCCTGGTGAACGCCCGCCCAGACGTCGCGCTGGCCTGTGGCGCACACGGCGTGCATCTGCCGGCGGATTCCATCGCGCCGAGCGTCTGGCGCAAGATCGCGCCGCCCGGTTTCCTGATTGGAGTATCCTGCCACTCTGTCGATGACGTCCGCCGCGCGGATAGCGAAGGCGCGGACTTCGCAGTCTTCGGGCCGGTGTTCTATACGCCATCAAAAGCCGCGTACGGCGCCCCGCTAGGCCTCGAACGCCTGCGCGAAGCTACTGCCGCGGTGCGCATGCCGTTGCTGGCCCTCGGCGGCGTGAATGCCGAGAATGCTGCGCAGTGCCTGCAAGCCGGCGCCGCCGGCGTCGCGGGAATTTCCCTGTTCCAGGCGATGGTTGCGTAGATTCACCGGCACTTGATGCGCTGAAGAGTGTATACTTGCCTGTCAGAGATTGGCGTTGAATTAAAGCGAGTTGCTCGATGGAAAGAAATCCGAATCCGGGTGAAGGCGATGCCGGCGAGGCCCAGGCTGAGAACGAAACACAGCTCATTGAGGCGCAGCGGTCTTCAAAAGCGACTGCCCTTCGAAAGCCTGAAGCAAAGCAGATAGGCGATTTCCGGCTAGGTCGATTGCTTGGCCGGGGAGGAATGGGAGCGGTCTATGAAGCGTACCAACAATCCATGCGCCGGACGGTTGCGCTGAAGATCCTGGACTCCGGCATCGACCCTTCCTCCAACGAGCTATCGCGCTTCGAGCGCGAGGCCTGGATCGCCGGACGGCTGAATCACCCGAATATCGTCAAGGCGCTCAGCCAAGGCGTAGAATCCGGAACTCACTTTATGGCGATGGAGCTGATCGACGGCGGCTCCCTGGCCAGTGAAATCCGATCCGCGAAAGACGACGCATCCCGCCAACCCTCCGGCGCGAAGGGGCAAGTGGAGCGCATCCGCAAAATGGTTTCTTTGTTTGTGGGGGTTGCGGATGCGTTGCAGCATGTTCACGAGAACAGTATCATTCACCGTGATATCAAACCCCAGAACCTGCTGCTTACGAAGGACTCTGCACGGCTTCTGCTGACGGACTTTGGCTTGGCGCGCGATGAACAGACGAGTCAGTTGACCCGCCGCGGCGACTTCCTGGGCACCATCCGCTATATGTCGCCCGAGCAGTTGCTGGCACAAAGGGCGCAGGTGGATCGCCGTACCGACATTTGGTCTTTGGGCGTGTCGCTGTATGAAGCCGTTACACTGGACGTGCCGTATTCTGGCGCGAGTGAGGAAGCCTACATCACGGCGGTAAGCATGCGGCTGCCCCTGGCGGCCAGCGCAAGAAACTCTGCGGTCCCGCGGGATCTGGAAACGGTCCTGATGAAGTGTCTGGAACGGGATCCTGAGCGGCGCTATGGTTCTGCCGCTGAGTTGAGAGACGACCTGCAACGCTTCCTGCGGGACGAGCCTGTCCTGGCCCGGCGCCCTGGGCCGGTGATCAAGCTCGCGCGAGCCGGAAGGCGGCATCGCGCGGCTCTAGTCGCTGCGATGCTCTCTGCGGCCGTGCTGTTGTCCCTGGTCGTTGTTTTCGTCCGTTGGCAGAGGCTGCGCAGCGAGGATGCGCGGATTCGGTGGATTCTCCAGCAACTAATTGCCACTCGTTCAGATCCCGAAAAGTTAGATCCGAGTTGGGATCGTTTGCTCGAGAGACTGCGATCCGAGCTACGTGGCAATCCTACCGGCGACCTGGCGATCTTGGCAAACCGGGCGGCGAATCGAATAGAGATCACGCTCCCGTCTATTGGCCTTTTGTCCGACCCTCCCGATATCTGGTTTGGAGCCAGTCAAGTTATGTCGCTCGGCGGTGCGTTCCTGTTCCTCGCCGACCTGGAGGGCAGCTTGGATGGCGGTCCGTGGATACCCATTGGTTCAGTGATTGTCAAGAAGGCCGGCTTCACAATGCAGGGCATCAGAGTGACGCAGTATTTTCCCGCCCTGAGCCCGGCATTCCATCGCATAGAAGTCCGTGCGACCTGCCGGCTGCTCAATGCAGCGGCCTTTTCAGGGCAACAGCTGAAGGAAATATTTAACAATCCTGTCCCGAGAGCCAATTCCGTTTGCGCATGCGGCGCCACTAAGAATCCCTGGCCCGCTCTTCGGAATCCCGACAAATGGTTATCCACGGAAACTCGCGCGGTTGGCGTCTTTCCGACTACCTTGTTTCCGAAGGAGTATCCGGAAGACTTTCCGCACAAGGTCTTTCAGATTCCGGAAAAATCAATTGACTCGTATTTTCACCCAAGTCGGGTGCGAATTTTGCGGCTCAACCTGCCCCAGAGTCCGTTTTCGGCGATTCGCTTCATCTGGCCTGCGAAGGATAAGAAAACCTATTGCCTCGCCAGCTCTGAGGCTCCTTCGGATGGCGTCTTCGGAATCGAGCTGTTTGGGCCTATGGACAAGGAACATTTACCGGTACCGTTGGCGGCCGATGCTAGGCTGTACGAAGACGGGCTGGCGGAACCTGTGCTCTCGTTTCCGCTCGGCTTCGGGGCAGCCAGGCTGGGCGACGGTTGGTACCAGCCCAATTGGGAGTCCGAGGCGGACGACAATTGGGCCAGGTTACGCTTTCCTGCTGGACACGTAGCGAGATCCCTGGATGTTACTAGGCGCTCGGACGGCAAAGGTATCGCTGGTCATCTTACTCTAACGCCCTCCCGTTCCGTCGCACTCGCAACCAGAGACTTCGATTCATACTACGCGCGACCCTTATCCATACCGGTCCAGATTGAGATTCAGACCGTCACCGCTGAGGCGGTGGACGTCAAGAGTTGCCAGCCGCGGCCGTGATGCCCTCCACCGAACTCGCCCGCAGCGCCTTCAGCTTATCCCGAATCTGCGCCGCCTTCTCGAACTCGAACTTGCGCGCGGCCTTGGGCGAGTCGGAAGGTGCGGCGTCATGCTCTCGATCTCGTCGTCGGATTCGAGCGGCACCGTCACGCCGGCGCCGCCGGCATCGCGGGCATCTCCATGTTCCAGTCACAAGGTCCAAAAATAAACTGTGGACCCGCACCTTGCACTAGCGACAACACTTACTAACGGCGAATCTCCCAGGCATGGCTGCTTCCAGGTCCGCGCCAGCTATGATTAAATCAGGTGGGGCTCCGACGCACCCAGTCGCTCTTTGATAACCGAATATTCTTTCCCTCGGACGTCTTGGGGCGCCGGCCGGTTGCGCGCCCCACAACAAGGCCCATGGAGCGCAATTCCATCAGTTTGCGCCGGCGCTGTGCGTGTTTTACTTGGGGACCCAGAAAGAGGCGCCTGCCTTACGGAAGGACAGCGCATCGCTGAATCGCAACACCAGCAATCGAGGCGGACGAACGCAGAATTGATAGCGAAGCTACAGCGGACGCCTCATGCGAGTCAGATTCCAGGCTGACGCCGGCCTCGACGGACGCGTAATCCGCGGATTGCAACCTGCTTCGGGAAGCGTTCCCCATCCCCAGCGACGCTGGCAGCTAGGCTTAACTCGCCGTCGCGCCGATCCCCTCCACCGAACTCGCCCGCAGCGCCTTCAACTTATCTCGAATCTGCGCCGCCTTCTCGAACTCGAACTTGCGCGCCGCCTCCCGCATGCGTTCTTCCAACTCACCTAATAAGTGGTCGCGCTGCTGCGGCGTCATACTCTCGATCTCATCGTCGGATTCCAGCGGCACCGTCACGTAATCGGCTTCCGCAATCGCCACCAGGCTCATATCGATCGGCTTGATAATCGATTGCGGCGTGATGCCGTTGCGCTCGTTGTA
>JBEKFB010000377.1:0-3913 GCA_050013535.1 Bryobacteraceae bacterium
TAAAACGCACGCTGACGGGTGTCGTGGTGGCCGAGAGGAAAAACGCGGCGGACCCTGCCACCGCAAGGCAAAACATTACGTAGCGAAGCTTCATTCAGAAAATATGATTCGCGGGACCCTTCGAGATTGAACCCGAACCATTGTAACGGGAGACGTGTACACCGGCAGTACGTTCCGCCTAATCACCAAACCGGGCAGCGCTTCGTGCTTTTGCCTTGGCTGCTTCGTTTTCGCGATTCTTCGGTGGGGCAGTGGTCTCCAGCGAGTAGAGCAGCCGTTCCGCGACACCGGCGATTTCGTCTACTGCGTCCAGGAACAACTGCTCATTCGCCCTGGAAGGCTTATGGAAGCCGGTGATCTTCCTCACGAACTGCAGCGAGGCGGCCCGAACCTCGTCACCGCTGACCGGTGGATCGAAATTGAAAAGCGGTCTGATATTGCGGCACATGCGAATCTACGACCGAGGGTAGCAAAGCCGCGCGTGCGCGTCAGCTTAGAATCGCCTGGATCGTTTCCGGCGCGTTCCCCTCCAGGCGATTGTTCACGAAAATGTACGATGGCTCATTGCGTTCGCGCGCGCGGGCTGCCAGTTGCCGCAGAGCCTGGCGCGTGGAAGGACTGGGATCCTGAACCTGCGTGTACGGCGAGAATCTCTCGACAGCTTCAGCGTACCCGCGGCCCCGTCGAAGCAGCGCGCGGGCTACCGTGAAATCGGCCGTGTACACGTCTGGCATCGCCATCTGCTCGGCGATTTCAGGCATGCGCGTCCATCCATTCAGGACGTGTGCCACGCCGTGCCGCCGCAGACATGCGAAATACTCCGCGCCCAGAAATTCCTCATTGCGGGTCTCGACGGCGTAGCGAAAATCGAGCGGGAGCGCTGCCAGGAATGGATCAAGCTCCGCCACAAACTCCCCAACCTGTTCATAAGTTCGCTTTGAGAACCCGCCGAACTCAAAGATCAACACGGCCACCTGCCGGCGGTACGGCCGCAGCAGTTCCAGAAATCCGGAATCGAACAATGCCGCATTCAGGAAGCTCTCATTGATCTGGCCGGCTCGCGGGCCATATCGCGCGTGCCCGGGAAACATCTTCACGGTGATGTCTTCAGGCACCTTGAGCGCATATTGCAGCGTCGCTGGCGCTGAAGCAAACAGTTTCCGCAAATAAGCCTGCGAAGGAAATTGATAAAACGTGAAATCGCCGCACACCACCGGGAACACAGCCGCGTACTCGGCCAGACACTCTGCCGCGAACCGCGCCTCGGAAAATCGCCCGCGCGTCTGGTAGCGTTCGCGCGTGTAAATCTGCCCGCACCAGCCTTCGTATTTCCAGGAACTGGTCCCGATCAGGACGCCCGCGCGCGCCATTTCGTCCAGCTTGCGATGCAGCCGGTCGCGGTCGAACGAAGGCGGGTTATCGAAGAGCGGCAGCGTGGACACGGCTGTCGTTCATTATCGCTATCCTGTTCTGATGAGAACAACACGCTTCGCCGCGGCAGCCTGCGCAATCGCGCTCGGCTTTGGCGCGGTCAATTACGAGGCCGAAGGAAAGCTGTGGTGGGCGCACGTTCAGTATCTGGCCAGCGACCAGCTCCAGGGCCGCGACACCGGCAGCGAGGGCTACCGCAAGGCCGCCGCGTATGTCGCCGGAAAGTTCAAAGAAGACGGCCTCGATCCTGCCGGTACCGATGGATACTATCAGCCGGTGAAATTCGAAGTGTGCCAGATCGTCGACGATAAGTCGACCGCCGCGCTCGTGAATTCCGACGGCGCAGTCGAGGCGCTCAAGATGGGTGACGACATCGTTGCCAGCCTGAACCCCGATACGTCGCGCGATCTCGAAGCTCCCGCGGTGTTCGTCGGCTACGGGCTCGATGTGCCGGAAAAGAACTACAACGATCTCGACGGCGTCGATCTGAAAGGGAAAATCGCGGTCTATCTCAGCGGCATTCCCGCGGGCATGCCCGGCCCGCTGGCGGCGCATTCGCAATCGCTCAAGGAGCGTTGGGATCCGTTGCGCGAAGCGGGCGCAATCGGAACAATTCGTCTGTCCAATCCCCATTCCATGGATCTTCCATGGCAACGCATCGCGCTTGCCCGCTTCAATCCTTATATGACCTTCGCCGAACCTGGCCTTCGTCCGGCGAACGGATTGCAGCTCTCCATGGCCATGAACCCGGCAAGCACCGACAAGCTGCTGGCGGGAACAGGTCACACCCTGGACGATCTGGTCAAGCTGGCTGACAAACACGCTCCGCTGCCTCACTTCGATCTGAACCGCATGGTGCGCGTGCACATCGAGATGAACCAGCATGAAGTGGAAGCGCCGAACGTGGCGGCGGTCCTGCGGGGCACAGATCCGAAGCTGGAGCGCGAATACGTGGTAATGAGCGCGCATCTGGATCATCTGGGCGTGGGCAAACCGATCAACGGCGACTCCATTTACAACGGCGCAATGGACAACGCTTCCGGCGTGGCCTCAGAGCTGGAAATCGCGCGCCTGCTTCACGAAGAGCAAACCTCGCTGAGGCGTTCCATCCTGTTCGTGGCGGTGACCGGGGAAGAGAAGGGTCTGCTCGGATCGCAGTACTTTGCCGCCCATCCCACCGTGCCCGCAGGCTCCATGGTGGCCGACATTAACCTCGACATGTTCCTGCCGCTTTACCCGCTTCATTACCTCATGACCATCGGACTGAACGAATCCACTCTCGGCGACAAGATTCGCGCGGTGGCTTCCCGCGAGGGCGTGGAGGTTCAGGACGACAAGATGCCGGAGCGCAATCTGTTTATTCGCAGCGATCAGTACAGCTTTGTGAAGGAAGGCGTGCCGGCGCTGATGTTTGGTTTCGGCTCGCTCCCAGGCTCCCGCGAGGAGAAGGTGTTTGAGCAGTGGATTCAAACGCGCTATCACGCGCCCTCGGACGACGTGAACCAACCCGTGGATCTCGCGGCGGCTGCGAAGTTCAATGACGTGATGCTGCATTTGCTCGTCGATGTGGCGAACGATAATGCCAGGCCCGCGTGGAAGCACGACAGCTTCTTCGCGCGCTTCGCTAGTGGGCGCTAACGGTGGCTGCGGCCGCGGCCTGTTTTGCGGGAGGAGCAGGCCGGTAGCTCAGCACGTAGCGCTTCATAAGCACCTCGGTCCAACGCATGCCGTGCAGCTCGGCTTCCTCCAATGCCTTCTGATTCACCCAGTGATCGTGAGAAATGCGATAACAGGCGATCACCGTTCCGGTTCGGTCCGCGCCGCGCTTGCAGTGCATGAACACGGGCCATCCACTGCTGTCATCTAACAGCGCGAGCAGCTTTGCGATCTGGTCGTCGCTGGGAGCTTCAAATCCGTCCAGCGGGAAGTGCACATAGCGCATCCCGGCGTGCTCAACCAGTCCCTTTTCGAATCGGTCATGCTCGCTTCCGCGCCGCAGATCGATCACCATTTTCACGCCCAGCTTGCTTAGACTGGTGAAGCCCTCCGCTGAGGGTTGCGCGCCGCGATAGATGTGATCGTTAACCGGATGGAAATTCCGAACGCCTGGAGCCGGATCGGCGTCCGCGGCGAGAACGGGCGCCGCAGCGGCGAACAACAGCAGTAAAAAGACACGGCCGGTCACGAACAATATGACGTTCGCACCGCGAATCCTGTTTCGCTGTACAATTGCGGAAGCCTTCAGGCCGACCATGTTTGTCCCACTCACTCCGATCCGCTGCCTGCACCGCGCCATGGATGTGTTCCCGGAAAAGACCGGCGTGGTATGCGGCGACAAGCGCTTCACCTATGCGCAGTTCGGCGAGCGATGCGAAAAGCTGGCAACGGGGCTGGCGGCCGAAGGAGTGCAGCCGGGCGATCGGGTAGCGTTTCTCAGCTTCAACAATCATGAACTGATCGAGGGGTATTTCGGCGTTCCTCA
>JBEKFB010000378.1:0-4221 GCA_050013535.1 Bryobacteraceae bacterium
TCTCACACCCAGATAGTTAGTCCAGGAGACTGGCACGTCGGGGCGCTCGATGACATACTCGCGGTTGTCATTGTCGAAATAACCGTAGCGCATAAATCAGTTCACGCAGTTACAAACTGGCGCAACCAGGCGATCAGCTCACGCCCTTTCTCGATGGAATCGGCCTCCACGGCGAGGCGCAGTATCGGCTCAGTGCCGGAGAATCGCAGTAATGCCCAGTTGTCATTCTCCAGCAGGATTTTCGTGCCGTCGAGATGCGACACGGCGATTACCGGATACGGACCTATTGAGGAGGTTGGAGCTTCCTTCATGCGGCGCGGCACGGCCACCCGCATTTCAGGCGTTGCCGGGATGTTTTCCTCCAGATCGTAGAGCCGGCCAGTAAGTGCATATACGCGATCCAACAGTTGAGAGATTCGTTGGCCGGTACGCGCCAGCATTTCCACCACCAGAGCCGATGCAAAGATACCGTCTTTACCGAGGATGTGCCCGCGAATGGTCAGGCCTCCCGATGACTCTCCCCCCAGCAGAGCATTGTGTTCCAGCATGCCGGAAACGACAATAGAGCAGCAGCAGAATGTCGTTGATGGAGATGTACTCGCCGCGCTCGTCAACGATGGCGATACGATCGGCGTCGCCGTCCATAGCCAGGCCGACATCATATTTGTATTGCTGCATCTGCGAGCTCAGCGTGCGCAGGGCTTCCAGATTGGGCGCAGGTGAACGGCCGCCAAACAGCGGATTGTGACGATCGTGAATGAAGGTTACGCGGCAGCGGGCTTCGGTGAGAACCGTGCCGAGGGTGAGCTGACCGACGCCGTACATGGGGTCCACGATGATCCGCAGCGCGGCCTTTCGGATGGCATCCAGATCGATGAGCTTCTCCACGGCATCCACGTATTCGTTCGTGAAATCGCCGTACTGGACGATGCCAGCTTCGAGCGCGATGTCCAACTCAAGCTTGATGACATCGTCCGGTTTGAGCGCATTCGTCTCCGCTTCAATCTGCCGCGTCTCATGATCCAGCAGCAGCGAGCCGTCACCGTGAAACACCTTGAGCCCATTCCACTCCGGCGGGTTGTGACTGGCCGTGAAGGCCAGGCCGTAAGCCGAACCCTTCACCGCGGTCGCGTAGGTAATCAGTGGCGTGGGTGCGTCTTCGCTGAGCAGAATGCTGGGAATGTTATTGCCGGCGAATACCTCAACGGCGGCCTCGGCGGCCTGTTTCGAAAGAAAGCGCCGATCATACCCGACGATTACGCCACGGTGTTCCTGGCCCTGTCGCGTGATCTCGTTGCACAATGCCTGAGTGAGGCGGCGGACGTTATGAAGAGTGAAGCCTTCCCCGATAATGGCGCGCCAGCCGCCCGTGCCGAACGTAACCACGTTGCGCTCTTCCTGACGCCGCGGTCGAAACAGCCGCTTCTGCAGAATGAGACCGGCCTGCTCGAGATCTTCGGTCGTATTGATGCCCTGCACTTCATCCTCGTCGTAAATTCGATAGCTCTCCACGCGGAGGCCCGAACGAATTAACTCATGAACGCAGTCGGTGAGACGATATTCGCCATCCAGCGGCGAAGGCGATAGATTACGTAGTGCGGAGAAAATATCACGCGCGTCGACCACGTAAGCGCCGACATTCAACTCGCGGATTTCACGCACCTCGGCGGTAGCGGCGGCCTGCTCGATGATATCGATGATCTGTCCCCCGGCGTCGCGGATGATGCGCCCGTAGGGCAGCGGGCGATCGCTCACAGCCGTGAGCAGCGTCAGATGCGCCTTTCGCAGACGATGCCGGTTCAGCAGTCCACGAATCGATGCCGGGCGAAACAATGGCGTGTCGCCATACAGGATGAGCACATTGCCCTGGAAGTCGCCAATGGACTCAGCAGCCTGCAGCACAGCGTGACCGGTGCCCAGAGCGTCGGTCTGCTCGATGTAATGAAATCCTGGCCCGAGTTTCGCCTTGATTTCATCCTGTCGGTATCCAACGACAACATAGACGTCGTCCAGGCTTACTACCTGCAACGCGTTCTCCACCACGCATTCGAGAATCGTGCGGTCGCCCAAGGTCTGGAGGACCAGGGGATGACCGTCGGCGGTAATGGCCTCCCTGCCCGCCGCAAGGATGATCGCTTTCAATGAACTGTTCGACATGAAATCTACGCGGGAATCTCTTCGGCGGCCACTCCGGCTGGGATTTCCGCTCCTCCACGAATCGGAACGAAGCGCGCCATCACCAGCGAGGGGATCGCCGAGACCAGCGCCCACAGGAAAAACTTCTGATACCCAATGTGCGTCTGGATTAACCCGCTAACAGCGCCGGGCACGATTAGTCCAAGATTCATCAGCGAATTGGCGAAAGCGTAGTGAGCCGTTTGATAGCGGCCGGGCGCGATTTCCTGCATCATCAGCAGCACCACTCCCACAAAACCGAATCCGTAGCCGAACATCTCGAGGCTCATCGCCGCGGTGATCAGCACCGGGTTCGTGGGCAGCACGGCGCTCAAATAAAAGTACGCGAGCATGGGCAGGTTCAGGATGCAGATGAGCGGCAACAGCGCGCGCTTCAGACCCAGCCAGGAAGCGAAATATCCGCCACACACGCTTCCCAAAATGTACGCTGCGCTGCCGAACGTTCCATAAATGGTGCCGAACTGTTCCAGCGTGAGGCCGAGGCCGCCCTTTAACCGGCCAGCCTGCAGAAACAGCGGCCCGATTTTCGCCACCTGCCCTTCGCCGGCGCGATAAAGAAAAATGAAAACCAGTAACACGAGAATGCTGCGCTTTCGGAAGAAGCTCACCAGCACGTCCTTGAATGTCGCGGCCATCTGACTAACACTTCCGGCATGGCGATCGTCCCCGCCCGGCGGCAGCATGCGCGCGTGATAAATACTGAGGAGAACAAGCAGGACACCGAGCCCCGCGAATATGGCCATCCACGCGTGCACCATCGGCATGGACACGTGAGCGCGCAGAAATTTTTCCTCCAGCGCGCCCGCCAGGAAAATCAGCCCTCCCAAAGAAAACACGCGCGCGACGTTATAGAATCCGCCCTGCCAGCCCGCGTATGCGGCCTGCTCTTTCGGAGAGAGACTGGCGATGTAGAGCCCATCGGCGGCGATGTCGTGCGTTGAAGAGCAAAACGCCAGCAGAAGAAAAATCGCGATGGAATATCGAAAATAGCCTTCAAGCGGCAGGCACAGAGACAGCAGCACCAGGCTAACCCCGCCCGCGAACTGAAACAAGACGACGAAAAACTTCTTCGTCTTCGACATCTCCAGCAACGGACTCCATAACGGCTTCAGCGTCCACAGCCATCCAAGCAGACTGATCACCAGCGTGTTCACGGCGTTGCTCACGCCCATGCGTTGATAGAACGTCAGGGCCATGAGATTCACGGCGTAGAATGGCAACCCCTCGGCGAAGTAGAGGGTGGCCACCCACGATGCCGGGTGTCTGCGAGCGGGCTGTTGCCGGCTGCTCATGAGTTGCTTAAGGCTTCCACCTCGCGAGGCGCCCGGCGACATCGGAGCGAAATTCATCGATGAAACGGAGCACGTAATCGGCGGGCGTTAGAGTCAGGTCGGTAACCAGCGGCGTCAGATCCATGGCGAAGGTCAGCGCGGATTCGACGTCGGTGGAATGCGAGTTGGCGTAAGTGGCGTTGGCAAGGCGGCGTCCGGCAGTCGCAAGATC
The DNA here is from genome assembly GCA_050013535.1 of Bryobacteraceae bacterium. Taxonomy (GTDB): domain Bacteria; phylum Acidobacteriota; class Terriglobia; order Bryobacterales; family Bryobacteraceae; genus CAWACP01. Next base: position 3,700 of record JBEKFB010000378.1, read on the forward strand.
GTACCGTTTACCGCCGCTCACCTGCGAATCGAAAACACCGACCAGAGCCGCGGCGATGTTGGCCCGCTCGAAGACGGGCAGCGCTTGTTTGTCGGCGTCTGGCATCCAGTCGAGATCGCGCCACACTTCGCATCCGTATACTTTCTTTGGCCGGTGCGCATAGGGCAGCGCGCGCAGCGCGGCAATGCAATGAAGCACGGTGCCGATGTGCGTATCGTGCTTGTCGGCCAGATTGTGCAAATAGACCACCTCAGGCCGGCTCGCCGTGAAGATAGCAATCAGCTCATCGCGCACCACGGAGTTCGACTGATCTTTCACATCGGCGCTCGAATAGCCGAGTTGAACCTGACAGGAATACTCGCCGACGAACGCGGCCTTGCGTTGCTCGATAATGCGGACCTTCTGCATTTCCTCGTCGCTGTATCCGGAGTAAATGCCGTTACGCGGACTGCCCGCACCGTTGGTAACCACCACGCCCGTGAACCAACAGTCAGACCGACCGAAGCATTCGGAGATACCGTG
>JBEKFB010000379.1:0-4092 GCA_050013535.1 Bryobacteraceae bacterium
GCCGTCGCCAATAATGTGCCCATTGCCGATTCCGCATGGCATGCCGCCGATGTGGCCGACACCTCCGACACGTGCCCCTGGAACAAGGACAACTTCGGCGTGCGAGCGGGACCCGCCGGCCAGGCCTATTACGATTCGGTGGCGAAACTCTACGCCGGCTGGGGCATCGATTTTCTCAAAGTGGATTGCATCGCGGACCATCCTTATAAAGGCGACGAGATTCGCATGATCGGCGAGGCCCTGCGCAAGACCGGCCGCCCCATCGTGCTGAGCCTTTCACCAGGCCCAACCGCCATCGACAAAGCCGCCGAGGTAAGCGGTCTCGCCCAGATGTGGCGCATCTCCGACGATTTCTGGGATCACTGGGGACCATGGGCTGGACATGACTGGTCGCAGGGCCTGCTGGGACAATTCGCCAGCGCCGCAAAATGGGCGGCCGTGGGCGGGCCGGGCCACTGGCCCATGGGCGGCAATCTGCTGGCGCTCGACGATTACACATTGTCGCTGCTGACCAATCCCGAAGTGATCGCGGTGGATCAGCATTCGGTGGACAATCACGCGAGCGCTTCCAGCGACAAGCTGGTCAGATGGGAGGCACGCCCTGTGAGCGGGCCCGGCCACTACATGGCCGTATTCAACCTCAGCGACGGCCCTTCGGCCATTCACTGGAATCCGCTGAGCACGACGAAGGTCCGAGATCTTTGGGCGCGCCAGGATCTGCCGTCAGGCCGGATCGATGTGAAGCTTGCGCCGCACGCTTGCACGCTGTATCTGATCACCGGGCCGCCGCCCTACGAAATCGCATCGCCACCAGCTCACTGAATGGAGGAGCGGAGCAGCGAGATCTGTCCGAGCACCGCGTCCACCGCCGCCGCCACCGACACTTCCACCTCGGGCGCAAGCGGCAAACCCGGGCTGAATTCGGGTCCTTCAATGCCGATGACTCGAACGGTCTTAGAAAGCGTTCCGAGCGCTTCGCCGACGCCGATAATCTCGCGCATGGAAAAGCCGTGCGACGCGAGAATTCCCGCGCGCACCAGCGGCGGAAGATGCCGCCCGTCGAACACCTGAACGGTGCCTAAGGGAGAACCCGAGCGCACCACGTCCACCAGAATCACTGTGCCGAACTTCTCCCACTGTTCCAGCACCGTTAGCGGATCGCCGTCTTCCAGAAGCACGACATCCGGTGGTACACGACCACTCAGCGCCCGCACAACCTGGATGCCAACCGCCAGGTCGGCGTGATCGGGATCGCCAAGACCGATAACAGCGATGGGGCCCGTTGTCACGCGCCTCTTTGCAGCAACCAAGTGCCCAAGCCGCCGTCTTCAACTTCCTCGACACATGCAGGGGAGAATGGCCCCGTAATGGGTGAGCGTGCGCAAACGCGCATGGGCCAACTCACCCAAAATGCGCCAACTGCGCTTTACTGGCCGGCTTCCAGCTCGTGAGCGGTGAGAAGTTCCTCAGCCCTGTACCAATCTTCCTCGGGCGATCCCATTGGGCATCCCCGGTCCTGCCACAGGTGATATGCCAGGGCGGCGATATCGGCAGTCGATACTGCCTGGCTTTCCGCCGCGGCAGCAATCTCATGTTCCATGGCGGGAGCGACTGCTAGTGCGTCCATGTCTGGCACTCCTTTCGCCCCGATTGTAAGCCGGTGCGAAAGCGAATTCCAGTGAAATCGGGTTTCAGTCGCGTTGCCCACGGTTACCCGCCAGCCGCGCTGTCAGTTTTACTGGCTGATCGGTTTTCCTTCCGAGAGCGTCTTCACCATGGCTTCGAGAGCATGCCGATTCGCATCGTCGGGCGCCTGCGTGAGTGCTTTCTGCGCGTGCTCCAGAGCTTGCCTGGTATCGCCCAGGGCGGAGTAACCGCGCGCCAGACCAACATGCACAGGCCAGGTATCGCCGTTGCGTTCCGCGTTGTACTTGAATACCGCCATCGCCTGATCGGTCTTCTTTGCGGCGAGCAATTGCCGGCCATACTGGTGAATCTCGGCTGGAGTTGCATCCGGTGACCGCAGCGCCTCCTGCATCACCTTGTCGGAATCGGCGTCACGGCCCATTTTCGTCAGCACTAGGGCCTTCGTGCTGAGTGTGTCGAAATCCTTTTTGCCGATGAATGGACGGCTGATGGCCGCGTCGGCCCACTCGAGTCCCTGGTCCAGATGCGTATTCGCCTCCACGCAGAACTGCGCGGCGGCCATGAACGCCTGCTCGGAGAAGCCCGCATTGCTGGTCAGCTCATCGCGCAGCCGGGCGATGTAAATGTCGTTTACGTTCTCCACCTGAATGTTCATTGGTATGGCGAGATCTTCCCATTGCAGTTCCACCGTCGCCTCGGCGGGGCGGCGCGCGACGAACTCATAAGTTAGCCATTCGTGGTAATCGTTTTTGTGCGGTTTCGTGGTGACGCGAAGGGCGTCCTGGGCCGGATCGTAGAAGAAGCTTCCCCATGCGGAGGAGTTCTTCGAGAAGATGATGGTCCACTCATCCTGGCCGGGAATCATGTGCAGCCCGTAACGGCCCGCCGGGAGCGGTTTGCCCTGCACAATAACATCGTTCGAAACGGTGAAGATGGTGTTCTCATTCGCGCCGGCGCGCCACGGACTCTCTTTGGCCGTGCCGAAGCCGAGATTCACCATGCCGTAGGGCACCAGTTTGCCCCAGATCTCGCCGCGGCGGTCCTTTCCATCGGGACCATGCACGGCGGGGCCGGAATATTCAACGCTGACATCCACCGGGCCAATCGCCTGTTTGACGGTGGCCCGCTGGTTCTTCCCGCTGGGCGGAAGCGTTAGCCCGGGAAATTGCGCAAATGCCGTGGTGACGGCAGACAAAGCTAGTGTGAGTAGAAAGATGGAACGCATAGGTGCGCGTTTGCGGTGCAACCGGCTCGCCACAAACTGTCACGGTCCATCCCATTGATTCCGAGCGGGGCTTACATCGTTGTGAGGCCCTGCGACAGCCACTTCGTCTCGCGAATGGGACGCCCGCCTTCCGCCAGCGGACAGTGAGACAATCTACGGCTGTGCCGGGGCTGAGGCAGGCGCCGGATTCACCAGATCCTTAACACCGGCAACGATCACGTCCATCGCTTTGTCCAGATTCTTATCGCGATGGCCCTTGAATACGGCAATCTGCACATATTCACGAAGAGACCAGAGCAGCACATTGCTCCTCGGGTCGCGGATGTCCAGCTTCAGGCGCCCAATCTCCGGCGCCTTCCCGCCAATGTCATTAAAATCGAGGCCAATTTCGAACACCAGGTCCGCGTCGCCGGGAGCGGAAACCAGTTCGTACCGGCCCCATTCCTTCATGCCGGCATAGAACTGGTTGTAGACGCGATCGGATTTTCCGCTGAACACTGTCAGCAGCGGCAAGGTCAGATTCTCGCCGCCCGAGTACGCAATGAAGACTCTCTTGCCGCCGATAATTTGCGCAGGTACGGGAGCCTGAGGAACGCCGGGAACATCGGCGCTCGCGAATGCGGTGGCCGCGGCCACACTGATTCCCACTGCCAGCATCAGATTGTTCATACTTTCCTCTTTTAGCGATTTATCCTCGGAAGAAGGCGCCCCGAAGCGCACGTTTATGCCGCCGCATACGCGGCCGGGGGATTCCACGTAGCCTTCTCATGCCGCCATTACGACGCGGGAGTTGGCAGGCGAGTTACAGCGGCGGGCTCCTATTGAATGGTCACGTTCACCGTGTTGGAGCTCAACCCTCCGGCGGTGATAACCACGGGCACGCTCCCGGCGCCCGCCAGCGATAACGGAATCACCACATCCACCTGATCGAGTCCCGGGAACGTCCCTGCCGGCCCGGCGGATTGAACCGTCGCCGTCAAACTGCCGATCGTCGCCTGAACGTCGGCCTCTATCGCGGTGTCCAGGCCGGTCGCATACAGTTGCAGAATGGTTTCGGCGCACGCGTTCAGGTTGAGGGGCTGTGCCTGAATCGCTCCGTTCACCACCTGGAAGGGATCCTCCACCGTCTGCGCGCCGCCCGAGGAAATGCACTCGGCGTAGGCCGCCGCGAGATTCGAGGAATTCAGCGTAAACAACGCCGGCGCCAGCGCCGTCACGGT
>JBEKFB010000380.1:0-3883 GCA_050013535.1 Bryobacteraceae bacterium
CGCCGCTATGCGTTCGCCGCGCGCGGCGCCGCGCTTCCGTATACAGCATCACTGCGAGAAGCCCCAGCGTCTCCGGCTCCGCTGGCAACAGCTCAGCCATCAGCCGGCCCAGAAACAAAGCCTCCTCCGTCAGATCCCGCCGAGCCGCGTCGATGCCTACAGGGTCGCTCCAGCCCTCCGTGAATGCCGCGTAAATCGCGCTCAGAACGGCGCAGAGGCGTCCTGTAAGCTCCTCGCGCTCGGGAACGCGGAATGGGATGCCAGCTTCCCGGATCTTTTCTTTGGCGCGCACCAGCCGCTTGCCCATTGCCGCCGGCGACATGAGAAATGCTGAAGCAATCGCTTTCGCATCCAGACCCATCACCACTTGCAGCATTAACGGGGCGTGGATCTTCTCATCGATAGCCGGATGAGCGCACGCGAACATGAGAGCGAGGCGCTGGTCAGGAATCTCCGCGCCGCTCACTGCCACATTCAGACTTTCGCCCACCGCCTGTAACGTCGCACTAGCCAGCTCATGCCTGCGGCGTCCCCGCTCGACATCGATGATCTTTCGGCGGGCCACCGTCAGCAGCCAGGCTTCGGGAATGGCCGGGCATCCTGCGCGAGGCCACTCGGACAACGCCGCCGCGAATGCCTCCGACAGAGCGTCTTCGGCGGCGGCCACATCCCGCGTGCGCGCCACCAGAAAAGCGACGAGCTTGCCATAGCTGCGCCGGGCCACTTCCTCCGCCGTTCTACGCGCCTGCTCGCCGCTTTCCTCTATGCCCATGCGCGACATTTCTCAGGCAGGCGCGCTCCACAAAGGACGCACTTCCACCACACCGTGTCCGGTCGCCGGGCACCGGGCCGCCCATGACAATGCGGCATCCAGATCGGGCACGTCGATGAGAAAATAGCCGCCCAGTTGTTCCTTCGAATCGGCATACGGCCCATCGAGCACTTGTGACTTGCCGTCCATCATTCGCACCGTGGTAGCGCTCGAACTTGGCCCCAGGTGAGCGCTGCCCTTCAGGATGCCTGCTTTGTTCAGGGCCTCGTTATAAGCCGCATACGCGGCCATGCCCTTTCCCTGTTCGGCCGGCGTCATGCTTGACCATCCGGACTCCCTCACATACGCCATCAATAGATACTGCATTCGTTGTCTCCATTCCGTTTTGCATTCGGGCGTGATGCCCGTCACTACCATGTCGTTCGAGTCACCTCCGTTTGGACATGCGCCCGGCGAAATCGATCTAACGGTTCCAGTCGATGGTCTCGGTCAGGCTGTCATGATCGCCAGGGAAAACCTGCAGGCGGAAGTGGATCTTGTTCGTGACCGGCGTGTAGACGATGCTACCCGTCCGCAGTTCAGCCGCTTCGAGGTCGCGGGGGATGGTCACCGGTCCGTCCTCAATCACCAGCGTGCCGCGGCGAGCCGCCTGAATCGCCGGAGCGCTGCGATCCCAGGACAGCGTGAGGGCGTTTGCGTTCCGGCTGAGCGACAGCTTCAGATTGTAGGGGTTGGCGGGAATTCGCTGCAGAGACCAGGTGGCTTCGATTCCCAGCAGTATGCCGATCACCAGAAATACAGTGGACAACGGCACCCACCTCCAGTGCACGCGGCGTTTGGTGTGGATCGGTGCAGCCGCCGCTGCTGGTTCGCTCGCGACAGTCGTGGTCGCCTTCGGTTCACCCGCCAGTTCCGGAATCGCGATAGGCCGATACGGTATGCGAGGCCCACGCGGCGCGGGCTCGACACCGATGATCTCCGCGAGCTCGCGGGGACGAAAAGGAAACTCACCACCCGGCGGCGATCCCTCGACAAAATGCCCGCCGACGGGAACAACGAATCCGGCCACGCTCGGCTTCGTCGAGTGCGGACGAATCAGCAGCGTGACGGCGTCCCCACCCGCAAGGTGATTCTCCAGCACGCGAACGTCATCGGCGGTGAGTTCCATTTCATCGCGGGTATTGGAGCGGAAAAAGCCCACCGGGTACGATCCTTCCGCCCCGTTCAGCCGCTGCATCGTCCCGGTGAATCTCTGCGCGTCGGCGTCCGAAAGAAGATACGACGGTCCGAACCGGTATTCGATGGGAACGGCCTCGAAGGCGTCAATATTCACGCGGCGCGTTGAGCCGTCGCGCGCCACACTGCCCAACAGCACACCGCCCACCTCGGCGCCACGCTTCGGCACCGCAGCCAGCCCGCGCATGCACTCCTCCGCAATCCCATCCACCACATCCAGACTGATGTGGATTGCGGTGGTTCCATCGACCGACTGCCATACGAACTCGCTTGCCATAATGGCGCAGGTTTCATCGTATTACGCCGTACAATGGTCGTGCCCATGGCCGGGACGCTGTATATTGTCGCCACGCCGATCGGAAACCTGGAGGATCTCTCCTTCCGGGCCGTCCGCGTGTTGCGCGAGGCCGGCCGCATTGCCTGCGAGGATACCCGCCACACCCGCCGGTTGCTGGATATTTATGGCATCGAAAAACCGCTGGTCAGCTACCACGAGCACAACGAGAAGGAGCGAACCGAAGAACTGCTGCGCGAACTCGAGGCGGGCCGCAGCGTGGCGTTGGTCTCCGATGCGGGGACGCCGCTGATTGCCGACCCCGGATACCGCATTGTACGTGCGGCTCGCGAGCGTGGCATTCCGGTGTCGCCCATTCCCGGACCATCCGCGATCATGGCTGCATTGAGCGCCGGTGGCCTCGCTACCGATGCGTTCCTGTTCGGAGGATTCCTGCCGGCCAAAGCGGGTGCACGGAAGCGGGCTCTGGAGATGTGGCAATCGCTCGAAGCGACCCTGGTCTTTTACGAAGCGCCTCACCGCGTGGTGGAGTCTTTGCGTAACATTGCGGAAGTGGCCGGGGATCGCCGTGTGGTGGTGGCTCGCGAGCTGACCAAAATCCACGAGGAGTTTCTGGACGGGACCGCGGCGTCGATCGCCGACGCGCTGGAAGCCCGGCCGGCGATTAAGGGAGAGTTCACCATCATGGTGGCTCGAGCGGAATCGTCGGCCCAGCGTGATCCGGCCGGCATCGAAGCCGAGGTCGCCGCGCTCGTTGCGGGCGGCACTCCGCGCATGGACGCTCTCAAGGCTGTGGCTCGCCGGTACGGCTTATCGAAGCGCGAGGTCTACCGGAGAACGGTTTAGGGTCGTTCGTGTGGGGCGGCGCATGGCCTACCCACTCAACGGCCAAACTTGTAGGTGAAGTTCACGCTCGCGTAGGACGGTATTCGCACTCCGGCGACCTCCGCAACGGGGTTCTCGGGAACCGGCAAGGGACCCACGTACCCAGGCTTAATGTCAGTGGCGAAGTTCTCCGTGGTCTGCCCCGTGTACCCGCTGGCAATCATCATGTTCACGCCCACGGTAATCTTTCCTTCAAGAAATGGCCGCGCCAGCGACAATCGGAACTCCTTGTTCGGCACGCCGAGGCAGTACGACGTCAGGTCGTCGGGGTCGCTCTCATTGCAGCCGTTCCCGACCACCTTCCGCCCCACGTACTCAAACTCGCCCTTCGCCTGCAGATGAAATGGGAGCTTCTGATACGTCCAGATAAAATCTCCGATAAGTCTCGGGGCCTCCGGCGTCACCTGTCCGGAATCCAGATCGCGCGCGTCGGCCTGCTCAAAGGTCGCCTGCAGCGATCCAAAGTTGAAGGTCTGGCGCAGCGTGACGGCCATATAACGTATGCGGCCCGGCCCCAGATCGAATTGCAATCCGGTATCCGGATCGATCTTTCCGTACTCGGCGGTTTGCGTCTCGTGTCCCAGTGTCAGCTTCACTTCCGTCTCGTGGAAGCGCTTGCTCGCGACCAACTGATACGAGCGTGCCGTCTCCACCGGATCGACGGCTTCGGGTGCGCCGGTTGGCGTTTGCTGCAC
>JBEKFB010000381.1:0-3882 GCA_050013535.1 Bryobacteraceae bacterium
GCGAGCGAAGATCGCGAAACCGTCCCAGCGACCACCGGCCATCGGCAGCACCGGGCGACCAACCACGCACCAACTCCGAGAAAAACCGCCGGGTCCAGAGCCTTGAGAAGATTCCACAGCGTGGGCATGGTGCCGATTACGTGCATCCTCGCGGTATGTTGCAGAGACAGCGTATCGAGCACAATCGGCGCCAGAGCCAGTCCCAGTGCGGCGAACACGGCGAGCGCGCGCGGCCATCGCACCGGTGTGTCGCCAGATATCAGCCGCGCAATTGCATAGACCGCGAAAACCAGATAGAACGGCCAGTAAACTAGTTGCACGCGCCACAGCAATGCTCCGAAAACAACGAACAGTGCTGCATCGAGCCATTTCCCGGAATCGAGTAAACGAATGAGGAACCACACGGCGGCGACGGCAGTCAGCGTCCCCAGAGCGTAAGGCCGCGCATCGTCCGCCTGAAGATTGAAGCCATGCATGGCCAGACACGCGAACACCACCAACCATGCGGCCCTCGGATGAATCAGCCGCGCGGCGAGACGTGCGATCAGAAACAGCGCCGCGAGCAGGGTCAGCGTTGACGGCAGCCGGTAACCCACCTCGGAGAAACCGCCGAGTTTGTCGGCAATCCACGGGAGCAAGTAATAGATGGAAAAACGCAACTGCGGTGCAATCGCCAGAGTGGGATGCGCCGCGCTATACCGCACCACAAACGCCGTCGCCGTTTCGTCGGTCCAGAAGCTCTCGCCCAGCGGCATAAACCACAGGCGAACGATACAGAGCACAAGCAGAGCCCATAACAACCCATTCCAGCGCTTCACGCTGTCTAGCTCTCCAGTTTGTAGCGGGTTTCCGCCAGATGATACAGCGGACGCCACAGCATGCGGTTCACGGTAACCACCAGAGTCGCCATCACGATGGTTGACAGCAGCAGCACCGCGAAATTGCCGTCATCCGTCGCCGAGCTGATCTCAGCGCCCAGCCCGAACGTGGACAGAACCTTCCCCTGAAAGTGAAAATACTCGGCGATGATGCTCGCGTTCCATGCGCCGCCGGACGCAGTGACCAGGCCGGTAATCAAATACGGAAAAATCCCCGGTAAAATTACCTTGCGCCAGCGGTCAAGCCGGCTAAATCGGAAAATCTCCGCCACTTCGAGGAATTCCGACGGAATTGCCGTCGCGCCTGCGATCACGTTAAACAAGATGTACCATTGCGTGCCCAGCAGCATCAGCAGAATCGAACCGGCGTTCAACCCGCCGCCGAGCTTGATCAGCGCCAGCAGCACCACCGGGAACAACGCCGTTGCCGGAACTGAAGCGGCGATCTGCGCTAATGGTTGCGCGATGCGCGCCAGACGCGGACTCAATCCAATAGCGACTCCGGCAGGGATGGTCCACAGAGAAGCGATCGCCAGCGACACCAGCACGCGCAGAAAGGTGGCGCCTGCGCTTTCCACGGTGATCATCACTTCACTCCAGTTGATTCCCGTGAGCGTGTGAAATGCTTCCACAACCCCGAGTCCGGCCGCCGCGGCAAGAGCGGCTGCGACCAGCACCGCGAGCACCGTCTTACCGACAGCACCTCCCGTCACCGCACCGCCCTCCGCCATCCGGCCCGCGTTCGTGCACATGTAGTCATCCAGTGGCGCCAGCGTTTTCTGCTGCACGCGGGTGAGCAGGGGAGATTTTCGCAGCAGATTCAACACCCATGATTCCGGCGCAGCGGTCGCCTCCACCTGCTCAAACTTGAACTTCTCAGACCATGCGATCGCCGGTCTCCACACCAGTTGATCGATCAGAATGATTACCGCGATCATCGCGCCAAGCCCCCACAGGATCGCGCCCGTGTCGCCCGCGCTTGCCGCCGACTGCAAATACGATCCCAGCCCCGGCAACCGGAAATCCCGCTTGCCCAACACGAACATCTCGCAGGCCATCAGAAAAAACCAGCCGCCCGCAACCGATACCATGGAGTTCCAAACAAGCCCGATGGTCGCGTAGGGCAATTCGAGCTGAACAAAGCGTTGCAGCCAGCCGAACCGGTATATCTTCGAGGCTTCGCGCAGTTCTTTCGGAATCGATCTGAGCGACGCGTAGAAGCTGAACGCCATGTTCCACACCTGCCCCGTGAATATCAGGATCACCGAGCCGATCTCCACACCGAGTTGCCGCGCCGGGAACAGCGCCACCATCGCCAGCATCACGCCGGGCAGGAAACTCAAAACCGGAATCGACTGCAGAATGTCCAGCACCGCCAGCATTACGGCCCGCACGCGCCGGTTGTACGCGGCGACGTAACCGTACGTGATGGCGAATGCCATGCTCAGCACATAGGCCACGGTCATGCGCACCAGCGAGTACAACGCATACAAAGGGAGTGCCGACGGCGATCGCGAAATCGTCGCGTGGTCGTTCACCGGGCCCAGCCATACGTGTCCCACCATCAGCACCGCGCATGCAACGCCCATCACGACGATGAAGACGGCGGCATCCAGCAGCACCGGCCCCGTGCGCTCGCCGGTAATCGATCGGGCCAGCGCCTGGATCGTCATTGGGCGGTGCCCGCCGCCACTTCCTGAGGAATGAAGAACCGCTGGCCACGCGAGTCATGGTCGAACAGTTCGGCGTAGCGGCCCCAGTTGATCGCGGTTTCCAGTTGCAGCTTCGTCTCGTCTTCGCTGAAATGCTCGTCCAGCAGGTCTTCGAAGAATTCGTCGGGAAGGGTGCGGTCGGTCTTGGCTTCCAGTGCGCTCACGATTTTCTTCAGCAACGGAACGCGCTCCAGAGCAGCGGCGCGAAACAATTCCTTCTTGCGAAGAATATCGGCTTCGAGAAACTCTCGGCCGGCCGCGGTCATTTCCACGTCGCCCTCGGACACCGTCACAAATCCCAGCATTGCGGCTGCCTCTACGATGGGAAGCATGTCATCCACTTCGAACGCCAGCAGGTCAGCCAGCCGGTGGATGTCCTCGCGCCCGTTGCGGTCCGCAAGAATCTCCAGCAAGCCCGCGATGCCGCCTGGCCGCGCGTGCGGCAACATCGGATATTGCGGTTTCGCCGGCGTCGCCGAGGGCACTTCGGGGTGAGCCTCCGGCTGGGTGAGCACCGTGTAGACATAATCCACCAGCTCGCTGAAGCGTGGGTTCTTGTGATCTCGCGGACGGGGTAAGTCCACCCGAAAATCCGTGCGAATGCGCGCCGGATTCTTGCCCAGCACAACCACGCGATCCGCCAGCAACACGGCTTCATCGATATTGTGCGTGACGATGAAGATCGTCCGCGTGGGCATCTTCTGGTCTTCCCAGAGGTCCAGCAGCTCATTGCGCAGGTTCTCGGCCGTAAGAACATCGAGAGCCGAAAATGGCTCATCCATGAACAGGATTTCCGGCTCCACCACCAGCGCCCGCGCGAAGCCTACGCGCTGTTTCATACCGCCGGAGAGCTCCTTCGGGTAGGCGTTCTCGAAACCGTCGAGGCCCACGGTGTCCAGCATCTGAGTCGCTCGCTTAACCCGTTCGGGCCCTTCCACTCCGCATGCTTTGAGCGGAGCCTCCACGTTTTCGAGTACAGTGAGCCACGGGAACAACGCGAAACTCTGAAAGACAATCGATACGTTCTTAACCGGTCCATTCACCGGCTGCCCGTGCCACAGCACTTCGCCCGCCGAGGCTTGCGCGAGCCCGGTGAGAATGCGCAGCAGCGTCGACTTGCCTGAGCCCGACGGCCCCAGCAGCGCCAGTATTTCTCCCGGATACACGCACAGGTCCAGTGGCGCGATCACCTGAATGCGGTTCGCGCCCGGCTGGCCATAGAACTTCTCCACCTTCCGCGCTTCGATCAGCGGCTCTGCCACGCCCACCTCAGTAACTGTTTTGAAATAAAG
>JBEKFB010000382.1:0-3873 GCA_050013535.1 Bryobacteraceae bacterium
TCCACCGCTTCCGCTCCTGAATTGCCAAAGTAAACTCTGCGAGGGCCACCGCCGGGCGCACTCGCCGCCAACCGTTCGGCCAACTTCACCATGCTCTCGTAATAAAAATCGGTGCCCGACATATGGATCAGCTCACCCGCTTGACGGTGGATAGCTTCCACAACGCGGGGATGGCAATGGCCGGTGGAACAGACCGCGATGCCTGCATTGAAATCCAGAAACCTGTTGCCGTCGACGTCCTCGACGATGGCTCCCTGTCCGCGGGCCGCCACCAGCGGATAGCAGCGTGTATACGAGGGCGAGAGGACGGCGTGATCGCGTGCGATTACCCCACGGGCGCGGGGGCCCGGCAATTCAGTGGAAATATCCGGCAGATCCGAACGAAGCAATTCGGTGCTTGACATATAAACTCTCCTGCTGTTCCAGAGGTGGATGTTTCGCCGCAGGACGCGGCAGGGCTCAACGCAGAAGGAGTAACTTCAGTCGGAACCGAAGAGGGAGGGGCGCGATGCGGATGGCACAGGCATCATTTGAATTGTACCGCCGCTCGCGCCGTTCAACAATGAGGTATATGGACATGCCTCCCGAGGAGTTTCGGCGCGCCGGACACGAAGTGGTCGACTGGATCGCCGATTATTTAGCTGGCGTCGGCGAATACCCGGTGGCGCCGAACGTGCAACCGGGCGAAATTGCCGATTCCCTGCCCACGCATGCGCCGGAACACGGCGAGCCGATGGAGAGGATATTGGAAGACTTCCGCAAGCTCATCGTGCCCGGCGTGACCCACTGGAATCATCCACGCTTTTTCGCGTATTTTGCCATTTCCGCCTCTGGACCCGGCATTCTGGGCGAAATGCTGAGCGCCGCGCTGAACGTCAACGGCATGCTGTGGCGCACGTCGCCGGCGGCAACGGAGTTGGAGCAGGTGACTCTCGGATGGTTGCGTGAGTGGCTGGGTTTGCCGCCGGAGTTTTTCGGCATCATCTACGACACCGCGTCAATTTCCACGATGCACGCGATCGCCGCAGCTCGCGAAATGGCCGCTCCTCAAGCGCGCCGCCAGGGCGCCGCGGGCAACCTGGTGCTATACACGTCCGAGCATTCGCATTCTTCTGTCGAGAAGGGCGCGATCACGCTTGGTATCGGCCAGGACCATGTGCGCCATGTTCCGGCGAACGAGCGTTTCGAGATGCGGGCGGACGCGCTGGCGCGCCTGATCGAGGCGGATCTTGCCGCGGGCCTGAAGCCGTTCTGCGTGGTGGCGACGGCTGGAACCACATCCACCACGAGTGTCGACCCCATTCCCGAAATCTCGGACATCGCCGAACTCCATGGCCTTTGGCTGCACGTTGACGCATCCTACGCGGGCATTGCCGCGATCGTCCCCGAGTTCCGCGATACCCTGCGAGGGGCCGAGCGGGCCGATTCTCTGGTGACGAACCCGCATAAGTGGATGTTTACGCCGGTGGACATCAGCGCGTTCTACACGCGCCATCCCGAAGTGCTGCGCCGTGCCTTCTCGCTGGTGGCCGAGTACCTCAAAACACCGGATCGCGCCGTGAATCTGATGGATTACGGGGTGCAGCTCGGCCGCCGCTTTCGCGCGCTGAAGCTGTGGTTCGTGATGCGTTATTTCGGCCGCGAGCGCATCGCCGCCATCATCCGCGAGCATTGCGAATTTGCTCGCCGGTTCGCCGGCCTGTTGGAAGAAGACGGCCGCTTCGAGATTTTCGCGCCGGTGCGTTTCTCGGTGGTCTGTTTTCGATTGAAGGATGCGGAAGAGCGGAACCGCGCTTTGCTGGAAGCCATCAACGCCAGCGGCATCGCATTCCTGTCCCATACAGTTCTGAACGGCACCTACGTGCTCCGGCTGGCAGTTGGCAATGTGCGCACAACGTGGCAGGATATCCAGAGAGTCTGGGATTTCATGCGAACCTGGGCGGACAAACGATGACTGTGAATTGGTGGCGCCTGCTTGATATCGCGATTGCCTACGCCCTGGCGTTTCCGCTCGGAATCGAGCGGGAACGGTCCGAACATACCGCTGGCATTCGCACATTCCCGCTGGTGGCCATCGCCACCTGCGCGTTCCTCATGGCTGCGGCGAACCTTAAACAGGACTACGCCGACGTGGCCTCGCGCGTATTGCAGGGCGTGGTGGCCGGGATCGGTTTCGTCGGCGGAGGGGCGATTCTAAAAACCGGAAATACGGTTATCGGCACTGCGACGGCCGCCGGGTTGTGGGCTACTGCAGCGATCGGCGCGTGCGTGGCGTTACACAGTTACGACATCGCGATAGCGCTCAGCGTGCTCTGCTGGTTCACGCTGCACGTGCTGAAACGCTTCACTCACGAACCGGAAGTGGGCGCGGAGCGGCACGTCAAGAAAAGCTAAAACCGGAACCGCTGGGCCGAACTCTGGTTGCGCGAGGCCATACGGTAAAATGAATCGGTCCCGCCTTTCATGCGAAATGTCATTGTGCTTGGCGCCCAGTGGGGCGACGAGGGGAAAGGGAAAGTTGTCGATCTCCTTTCCGAAAACTTCAACATCGTTGCCCGCTATCAGGGCGGCCACAACGCCGGCCACACCGTTTTCATCGGCGAGAAGAAGTTCATCCTCAAGCTGATTCCCAGCGGCATCCTGCGCCCAGGAGTACGGGCGGTGATCGGCAATGGAGTGGTGATCGATCCGGCCGCGTTGTTCGATGAAATGGGCGCGCTTGAAGGGGCGGGAATCGACGTGCCATCGCAACTGGCCATCAGCAACCGCGCGCACGTGCTGTTTCCGTTCCATCGCATCGTGGAGAAGATGTCCGAGGACCGCGCCAACCGGACCGCCCTGGGCACCACGTCGCGCGGCATCGGTCCATGCTACGAAGACAAGATTGGGCGCCGTGGAATTCGCATAGCCGACCTCTACGAAGGCGTGATTTTCGACTCCGCCTATGACGCCCTTGCCGAGGACAAGCAGTTACTGGCTCGCACATTCGGCATCGCGGACACTATCGACTACGCGCAAATCCGCGAGCAATACCGCGGCTTCGCGCGCCGCATTGCACCGATGGTGTGCGACACCTCGCGGCTGCTGAACGACGCCATGGCCGCCGGGAAGCGCGTGCTGTTTGAAGGCGCACAGGGCGCTATGCTCGACGTCGACCACGGGACCTATCCCTTCGTCACATCCTCCAGTGCTACGGCCGGCGGCGCTTGCACGGGCGCTGGTGTGCCGCCCACCTGCATCGGCGGCGTGGTCGGCGTGTCGAAAGCTTACATCACGCGCGTCGGCTCGGGCCCGTTCGCCACCGAACTTCACGACGAAATGGGTGAGCGGCTCCGCAAAGCAGGCAACGAATACGGCGCGGTGACAGGGAGGCCCCGGCGCTGCGGATGGTTCGACGTGCCGCTGTTGCGCTACACCGCGATGCTGAACGGCTTCGACAGTCTGGTGATCACCAAGCTCGACGTTCTCGATGGGCTGGAACGCGTGCCGGTTTGCGTGGGCTATCGCCTTTACGGCAAAGAGATCTGCGATATGCCGGCGACTGCCACAGCACTGGAAGCCATCGAGCCGGTGTATGAGAGCCTGCCCGGCTGGACCGGTACCACGCGCGGCCTCACGCGCTTTGAAGATCTGCCCTCCGGGGCCGTCGACTATTTGCGCTTCCTTGCGGAACGCACCGGCGTTGAAATCGGCTGCATTTCCACCGGACCGGAACGCCACGAGACAGTCCTGGTGAAGGGATCGCGATTCGAAGAACTGATTTTCTGATCTCACCGATTTCCCGTTCTCGACGCCGCGTGAGATTTTTGTACCAGCGCCGCGCACTACTGCTCGGGGTGCTACTACTCCGTGCTACTCACAGTTCCTCTTCTG
>JBEKFB010000383.1:0-3856 GCA_050013535.1 Bryobacteraceae bacterium
CTCCACCTGCTCAAGATAGCCTCCTCGTACGGCCTTGCCGCGCGGCTGGAACTTTATTGCAAGTCTGACGCCTGACCCTGGGGATGTCAAGCGCATACCCTGAAGTTGTCAGGCTGAAACACCTGTTCCATCATCGGACGGAACCGCGAAAACCAT
The DNA here is from genome assembly GCA_050013535.1 of Bryobacteraceae bacterium. GTDB lineage: Bacteria > Acidobacteriota > Terriglobia > Bryobacterales > Bryobacteraceae > CAWACP01. The sequence goes on from JBEKFB010000383.1 coordinate 157, forward strand.
GAGGTCGGCGGTCAGGGCCGATTTGTGGAGCAGTCGCCGTGGCATAGGGTTTCGGAGACCTTCGTAGCGGGACCCAGCGTGTTCGGATCGGAAACAGTGGGACGCCTGACGCTCACGGTCTCCCGAACGGTGCCCCCCGGTCCCTTGCTGGTCTCGACGATCTCCTGTGAACGCAGCTTCAGCGGGAGGTTGTCACCGGATTCGACCTCGCCCGGGGCGGACTTATCGAGATAGGTGACTTCGGTAGTCTGAGACCCGTCGGGCGCCTTAACCGTGTTGCGCACCATCTGGCTATGCAGCTCGAGGGCACCCGTGTTGCCAACCTCGTATTCGGCGGTGTTATCGGACGAGGCGCTCCCCCCATCCTTGTGTTCGGTGACTCGCCGCACCGCTTCATAGAAACCCCCGCTGGGATCGTTTCTCCAGACGGTCTCGTTTTGCTCGTACGCGCCGGCAGCGCCTTCGGTGCGCACCACGTCGCGTTTTTCCACCACAACCAGCGAGTCATTTAGTGATGGTCTTTCGACGGAAGTCTCGGAGGTCACCGTTCCTCCGGCATGCCGGGTCGCGGTTTCGTCTTTTTCCGCCAGAGCCATATTGCCGTTGAGGTCCGCTCGAAAGATGGAACTCTGCTGGTCCTCGGAACCGTCGGCGTGCTTCGTGGTGGTGATGACCTGCTTCTCCGGCGGGAGCGCTTCGCCGTTGGGATCGTAGCGCTCGATAGTCCGCTCGACAACTTTGACGCCTCCCTCGTTGCTGACCACCCGCTCATTCACTTTCTCGGCCGCGACACTGTGCCCGTTCAGCGACTGACGGGTTTCGATGGTGCGTGTCGAGCCAGGGGTTTCGGAGAGGCTGGTGCTCAGTCCGGGCATAGGCCCGCCATTGACGCTCTGCGTGTCGAGATCGTATGTGGAGGTGGTTTTGTGGTCGGTTTGAGCGGCAGCTGGCAGCGTCAGTCCGCCAAACAGAAGAATTGCGCCGGCGAGCAGACTCGTCCTCATGTGCTCAGACTAAGGCTCCCGGCCCCGCGGCGCAATATGGCAAACACCTTAGCTGGAGAGGGAGTAAAGGCAACAAAGGGAGTAAATGGAATTAAGGAAGCTGGCCTCAGACGGTGTTGATCTCGTTAGTTCCTTTACTCCCTTTACCTTCCTTTAGTCCCTGGATCTTTAGTCCCTCGATGAGCCCCGCGGCCACCTGCCTTCCCCGCGTGAGCGCGTCCTCCCAGGCGGCTCTGCGTTCGGCCGGAGTATAGGCATAGCCGATACGGTAATAGCGCTCGAGCGACATTCCGACAACCTGGGTGCCCGCCCAGGCGATGGCCGCTTTGGGAATGAGACCTCCGCCGAACGGGATCTTGCCCACCAGCTCGCGCGCCAGAGCCCGCCATCCGAACGCGCCCGCGATAATGGTCCCGATCTCGTTACGCTGTTCGCGGTATCCGATTTCCCGATTGCTGGCAGCCGCCAGCATGAAGGCCATGCGAATCTGGTTCGCGGTCAGTACGGCGGTGTCGGAGGCGAACTCGCCTGCGGCCCATGGAAATGAGAGCAGCGGAAGAATATCGGGCAACGCCGTGGCCACCGAAAACAGGGCGTTTTCGCGGGAAATCTTGCCGATCAAGTGGTTCGCGGTGGGCCGGCGGAACGGCTCCAGATGACGCGCCAGCGGAATGGCCAGATCCTCATGGTGGCGGATTACGCGCCGCAGCGTGCGTTCGGGATTCTGCCAGGAAAACGTGATTGCGCCGGGTGGATGCGGCATTCCGTCGCTCCAGATCTCCAGGTCGAAACGGTTGTCGCTTTCCGGTTCGGCGCGCTGCAGGATTTGTACGGCCTCGGCTCTTCGCCCCGGGCTCCAGCCGATCGGAGCAAAGTACGACTCCATGCGGAAGAAGGCGAGATCGCTTTCGGCAAACAGGCCGACATGCACGTTGCGCTCGGCTTTATCGCGGACCTCGTGAGGCTTCAGCCAGCCCAGGGCGTCTTTGACGTTGCGCAGATAGTTCAGCGACATGGCGAAGGAGCCCGGAACAGCACCTGCAGGCTCTTCTGCCATTCTATGCCCACGCCAATGCGCTCCACCGGAACATTATGAGAGAAATAGCGGAGGATGCCTTCGTTGGCCGGATGAAACATCAGGGCCGGCGCGACCAGCAGCAGACGCGGCGGCTCGGGGCGCAGTTCAACGCCGGGGAAGTATCCGGCTCGAGAGAAATCGCCGCGCTCCAGATGCCAGCGCACCCGCATCCAGTAATCCAGCGCCTGCAGCGGCAGATGGATGTCTTCGTTCGCTTTGAGTTCGATCACGCTCAGCCGGCCGGCGGTATCGACTGCCAGCAGATCGATGAGACCGTGCGAGGTTGCCGCGAAGGCCGGCACCTGGCCGTAGACGGGTTCGGTGAGGAGCACAGGATTTATTCTGGCGAGCGACGCCCGCACCTGCGATTCCAGCAGCAGCTCGGGATAGCCCGGCCCGAATGCGCGCGGCGGTGTGTCCGACAGGCCCCGGCAGGGTTCGACCCTGGTATCGAGGTTGCCGTAATCGGCGAGGTCGATGGGGAAATCGAGACCCTCGCCCGTGTAAGACCAGACGAGGTAGTCGGCCGCGCTTGCGTCCAGATAACGCAGCCGCAGGCATGTAGTGCGTTCGCTTCCGGCAGGCAGGTAAAGGATCAGCCCGCGCACCAGACATTCTTTAGCTCGGCTCTTTGTCCTGCCTTTGGCGCGCGATTTCTCGCGCCGGCGAAGATAATCCAGCCAGATGAGGCCAAACGTGAGCGCCTGATCGGCCAGCAGCGGATCGTCCGGCGCGGCGATGGCTGCCCAGCCTTCCGAGCCGGATCGCAGAAACGCGCGCGGAAAGTTCGGTGAAAGGCTTTCGTTCAACTGCGCACCCGTGGTCAGCTCAGCAAGCTTGTATTCCGGATACCAGCGGTGCAGGAATCGTCGAAATGTTTCCCGGACCTCAAGGCGAGTGCTCTCGCGGTGGTGTTGTTTTGCCGATGGCCGGGCGGCGTCGATCAGAGTAAGGACACCGGCGCGTTTGCCGAAGCGCTCCACGCGCAGCGTCAGGCGGCCGCGGCTTTCCGATTCAATGCCAATTACGCGGCGCGCGAGTGTGCGGGTTTCGTTCCACGCCTGAATGGTCAGCCGTCCATTTATTTCGTCGAGCGCGTACGCGCCTGCCTGCAAAGCGAAGAGCCCTTCTCCGTCTTCTGTGAGCAGCGGTTCGCGGCTTGCCGCCAGAAAGTGTTCAATCGTCTCCTTTACCGGATCGTTCGTCAGATCGACTGGCGCGACGGTCGCCGCAGAGGCCATTCGCAACTCTCCTATCATGGTTATCGTCGGTGCTCAGAGAAAGATTAGCCTCCATCGAAGAGCGAATCGCCCGCGCCTCCGCGCGCTCGGGCCGCCGCCGCGAGGACATCACGCTGGTCGCGGTGACCAAGAAATTCCCGGTGGAGATTATTGAAGAAGCCGCTAGCCTGGGTCTGCGGCATTTTGGCGAGAACTACGTTCAGGAGTTCGAAGCGAAGCGTCCCGCACTGACTTCGACCGCTGGCGCGCATTTTCATTTCATCGGCCATCTGCAGGTCAACAAGGCCCGTAAAGCCGTGGAACTATTCGACACCATCCAGACCGTGGATTCAGCGCGGCTCGCGGAAAAGCTGAGTCAGGCGGCCGCAACGCCACTC
>JBEKFB010000384.1:0-3834 GCA_050013535.1 Bryobacteraceae bacterium
GATCCCGCCGCGAACCACGGCGAGTTTGGGCCGCAATCTCTCGATGACGCTGTACACCGACACTTTGCGCTCGTTGAGCGGCTTTAGTTGGATGTTCACACGCGCCTGATTGGTGGTGCCGCTGCCGAAGCCGCCGCTGCCTCCGGTCGATCCGGTGACGGTATCCACCGCGGGATCGGCCTGGATGATTTCGAGCATTTTCAAAAGACTGGCCTGCATGGCTTGAAAGGAAGTGTCCTGATCGGCCATGACCATGCCCTGCATGCGGCCGTTGTCCTGCTGCGGGAAAAAACCCTTGGGCACGTGAATGAACAAGAAAACATTAAGCGCGATGGTGGCCGCCAACACACCCAAAGTGATGGCGGGATGGCGCAGCACGCCGCGGAGCGTCCGGCCGTAGCCCCTTACGACAGCTTGAAACGCGCGTTCGTGCATAAGGTACAACCAGCCATGCGACTCATGTTCCCGCAGCAAATGCGCGCACATCATGGGAGTGGTGGTAAGAGAAACCAGCATCGAGATGGCGATGGCCACCGACAGGACCACGGAGAACTCGCGGAATAAACGCCCGACCAGGCCGCCCATCAACAAAAGCGGAATGAACACCGCGATCAGCGAGACACTGATGGTGAAAACCGTGGGACCGATCTCCTGCGCCCCGCGCAGGGCGGCGGCGAAGGGCTTCATTCCTTGTTCCAAGTGGCGCGTGACGTTCTCGATCACGACGATAGCGTCGTCCACCACGAATCCGGTGGATATGGTGAGCGCCATGAGCGAGAGATTGTCCAGGCTGTAGCCGAACAGATACATCGCGCCGAAAGTCGCAATCAGCGACACCGGGACCACGACGCTGGGGATAAATGTCGTGCGCCAGCTCTTCAGGAAAAAGAAAACCACCAGAATCACGAGCATGATCGAAATCATCAAGGATTGCTCGACGGTCAGCACCGAAGCACGGATGGTGATGGTTTGATCCTGTGTGTTGTGGATCTCAATGGAGTGAGGTATGGCGGCCTGGAGCTGCGGCAGCGCTTCGCGAATATGGTCGACCGTATCGATGATATTCGCGCCCGGCTGACGGCTAACGCTGACGATGACGGAAGGTTTGCCGTTGGCGTATCCGGCATTGCGAAGGTCCTCCACCGAATCGGTAACCTGGGCGACGTCGGAGAGACGCACCGCGCGGCCCTGGCTATAGGCCACCAGCAGCGGCCGGTAGTCGGCGGCCTTGAACATTTGATCGTTGGCGCCGATCTCCCAAGTGTGAAAGCCGTCGGAAAAGTGCCCCTTGGGAAGGTTCGCGTCGGAGGTGTTGAGAACGCTGCGCACCTGTTCCAAACCGATCCCGTATTTGTTGAGAGCCATCGGATTCAGCTCCACGCGCACGCTGGGCAGAGCGGAACCTTGCACGTTGACCTGGCCGACGCCCTTAATTTGCGACAGCTTCTGGGCCATGATAGTCGAGGCGGCGTCGTACATCTGGCCGCGATCGAGCACGGCGGACGTCAGGGCAACCTGAAAAATCGGCTGATCGGCGGGATTGAACTTGCGATAGGTGGGATTGTTGGGCAGATTGGTGGGCAAGTACCCGCGGGCGGCGTTGATGGCCGCTTCGACGTCGCGCGCCGCGGAGTTGATGTCGCGGTTCAAATCGAACTGCATGACGACGAGGGTGCCACCCAAACTGCTGCTGGAGGTCATTTCGCTGACCGCCGCGATGCGGCCGAACTGGCGCTCGAGCGGGGTGGCAACCGAAGAGGCCATGGTCTCCGGGCTGGCGCCAGGCAAAGCGGCGTTTACGCCGATGGTTGGGAAGTCCACCTGCGGGAGCGGGGACACCGGCAGCAACCGATAGGCCACCACTCCGGCCAAGGCAATGGCGATGGTCAACAGCGACGTGGCCACCGGCCTGAAGACAAAAGCCCTGGAGATGTTGAATTTCTTAGTCACCGGTCACCATTTCGGGCTCGAGTCCCTCGTCGAGCTGGTGGCTCATTCCGAAGCGCCTAGCCAGCCGATCGAACCACAGATAGATGACGGGCGTGGTGTAGAGGGTCAGCAACTGGCTGAAAATCAGCCCTCCGACCATCGTAATTCCCAGAGGCCTGCGCAGCTCCGAACCGACCCCGGTTCCGAGCGCCAGCGGCAAACCGCCCAAAAGCGCCGCCATGGTGGTCATCATGATGGGACGAAAGCGCAGCAGGCAGGCCTGATAAATCGCTTCGTGAGGCGGCATGCCGTCCTTGCGTTCGGCCTCCAAGGCGAAATCGATCATCATGATCCCGTTCTTCTTGACGATGCCGATCAAGAGGATGATACCGATCAGCGCAATCACGCTGAAATCGTTGTTGCAAATGTAGAGCGCCGCCAGCGCGCCCACGCCCGCCGAGGGAAGCGTCGAAAGAATCGTGATGGGATGAATGTAGCTTTCATACAGGACGCCCAGCACGATGTAGACGGTGATCAGCGCGGCCAGAATCAGGATCGGCTCGTTGGCCAGCGATGCCTGGAACGCTTCGGCCGTGCCTTGAAATGCGCCCTGAATGCTGGCGGGCATCTGGAGGTCTTCCTTCACGCGGTTGATATCGTTCACTGCATCGCCGAGCGATGCGCCTGGCGCCAGATTGAACGACAGTGTGACCACCGGAAACTGGCCTTGGTGATTCACCGTGATTGGAACCGAGGTTTGTTCCACGTGAGTGAAAGCACTGAGCGGCACTTGGCCCCCATTAGTAAAAACCTGGGAAGAAGCCGTCGGACCGGCGCCAAAACCGACGCTGGAGGAAGCGGCGCCGCCCACGGCGGTGGTTACACCGACAGTCTGGCCCGCGGTCAGCGCCGCCACCGAAGCGCTGGAGGGTCCGAAACCGGCGGTGTTCGTGGAACCTCCCGAAACCACGCCCGCGCCGCCTCCGGAGGCATTCGCATTCGAGCGGATAAACAGATCGCTCAAATCCGCCGGATTGTTATTAAAGCCGGGCTTCACTTCCAAGACCACGTGATACTGATTCAATTGCGTGAACATCGTGGAGACCTGGCGCTGGCCGTAGGCGTCGTCCAGGGTGTTGTCGATGGTGGTGGGCGTGATGCCGAGCCGCGAAGCGGTGTCGCGATCGAAAACCAGCTTTACGCGCAGCCCGTTGACCTGTTGGTCGCTCGCGACGTCGCGAAGCTCGGGAAGGCGTTGAAGCCGCTCCAGCATTTGCGGAACGAAGGTGTTCAACTCGTCGGCGTTGGGATCTTCCAAAGTGTATTGGAACTGTGTACGGCTGACGCGATCCTCCACGGTAAGATCCTGCACCGGTTGCATGAAGAGCGTGATCCCGGGCACTTTGCTCAACTCGGGCTGCAAACGCCGGATCACGTCGCTAGCGGAAATTGTCCTCTCCTCGAGAGGCTTCAAGTTGATCTGGATGCGCCCGTTGTTCAACGTCAGGTTGGTCCCGTCGATACCGATGAAGGAAGAAATGCTCTCGACCGCCGGATCTCGGAGAATCACCTTGCCCAGCGCCTGCTGCCGGTCCGCCATGGCTCGAAACGAAATCGTCTGCTCGGCTTCCGAGACCCCCTGGATCACGCCGGTATCCTGAATGGGAAAGAACCCCTTGGGAATCTTGATGAACATGACCACCGTCATTACCAAAGTGCCGACGGCCACCAGCAGCGTCATGGTCTGGTGGCGCAGCACCCAGGTCAGCGTCTTGCCATACAGCGCGATCACCGCCTCGAATCCGCGCTCTGATATCCGGTAGAACCAGCCCTGCTGGCTGGCCGGCTTGTGTTTCAGAATCTTGGCGCACATCATGGGCGTGAGCGTCAGAGAAACAACCGCCG
>JBEKFB010000385.1:0-3833 GCA_050013535.1 Bryobacteraceae bacterium
GGAAACAGGCATTCCACGACGTCGATGAGTTTCTCGCCATCGATCGGCTTTATGATGTACGCATCGCAAAGTTCGCGAAACGCGTCGTTGATCGTGCTCGTGTCATCTGCCGCCGTGGTAACAATCACCCGGGCGGCTCGTGGACGACCACCGGAATGGATCTCTTCCTGATGCCGAATCAGCTTTAGCGCCTCGATACCCCCCATCACCGGCATGAGGACGTCCATACAGATCAGGTCGTACGGATCACCACGCTCGAGCGCTGTCGTGCACTTCAGCACCGCCTCGTTTCCGTCAGCACAGCAGTGAAGTTCCCCGTAGCCGGACAAAATCTCCTTTAACACGATCCGGGCCGTCAATTCATCGTCCACCACTAACACCTTCATCTCCCTGCTCTCCTTTGCCTGCTCGATTAAGTACATACTTAATTCTCCGGCATGAAATCCGGGCTTGCCGCCGCTCGTTGATTACGGCTACGGTATCTGGCCGATAGCCCACCCGCAACCGTGCTCCGACGAGACTCGTGGTCCCCGTGTGAGACATTGGCTCTGCTGGTCCTGAAGAACTAATCGGCGGATGAGCGCGTTTTCGTGAGCAAAGCGGTTGCTGGCGGTCGTTCCGTCTACTCGTGGCGGTGGAGACCAAACCCGCGCCCGAAGAAACGATTTTCGAGGAATCGACGCACGTGGACCGGCGGAAGGGGATCAATGCGTCCTCAATGAAAGGGGCAAATGTTACTAGCACTGCAAATATTCTGGTTTTGCTGAACATCCCCAGCCCAGCATATGTATCCGGATAACACGTAATCCTTACGTCCTGTTTCTGCCGATAGAACAGCTTGAGGTTGAGTGTCTTAAGTCGGGTATGAGGTTCGCAATCAATTCTCCTGCTGCACGTCCCGACGCCACGATCAACCCACGGGACAGGACCATTGCCGGCGTCAACCATGCTTCGACCGGAAAGGCGCCGGAGGAAGTGGCCGGGCGCAAACCGATTCAGCCATGATCTCAATCAAGCGATATCTGACCGAGAATCCCGGACAGCCAGTCGAGAAGGGATACCGGCGTATCCTGAGCATGGTCCTGAAGGAGTTGGCAATATCGGCCATAGAGGGCGATCCCGCTGAATTCGAGCAGTTCAGCCGCAGCATTGGCAGGTTCAATGAAACTCTCGACGAAGACGGAGGACTTGCGGAAGCACTCGTGACGGTCGAGGCTGCGCTTCAGGTCCTTGGGGAGCACAATCAAAGAACGAAGGCTTTTCTCCGGCAGCCCGTGGTCGAATTGCAGAGCATCATTTCCATGCTCACCGAAACGATCGCGGAAATGGCGTCCGGGTGTGACACATCGGTTCGCCGCCTGCAAAGCGTTGAACGGCACATCGAGAAGGCACGGCACATCAACGATGTACAGGAGTTGAAGGGACGACTGCTGGAATGTCTCGAGCAGGTGAAGGCGGAAACGGCACAACAGCAAACGGCACGGGCAACGGCGGGAAAGATTCATGCCGAGCTGGAGTGTTCGAAACAACTGCTCGGTCAAACGCCTACCGAACTGGACCCCGTTACGGCGCTACCCGCTGAGGGCGCCGTGGCAGAGGCGCTCCGTGTCCGGCTGAAGCGTGATGCGCAGTCTTATGTGGCCGCCTTTGTGGTGCAGAATGTGCGGGCCATCAACATTCGATTCGGAGATACTATCGGCGATCAGGTCCTCAGGGCCTTCCGGGACCATCTGCGGGCGAGTCTGCCCCCGGCCGATGGTTTGTACCGCTGGAGCGGTCCAACGGTCGTTGCGCTGATCGAGCGCGCGCAGCCCGAAGAACGCGTACGCGCCGAAATGAAGAAGATCGCCGAAAGCCGCGAAGGAAGGATGTTCGAAATCCGTAATCGCGAAGTCATGATCGCGATTGCGGCAAACTGGACCTTGGTCCCCGTAGTCGACTCAGTGGCGTCAATAAAGATGCACATCGACAAATTCGTTGCCAGTCAGCTTCCCGCGATGGCCAACGCGACATGAGCCGCAGTGCCTTGGCGTGAGGCATGGTGGGTCGTTCTGATGAAGGGCTGGCCGCCCTGGGCGCCTGGGGGGGCTTAGACTCGCCATGAATGAAACTCCGGATGCAACAACAACCTGAAGGCCATCTCAAGCTCGCGTAATTTCCTGCGAGGGCCTGACGCCCGTCATTGATGGGGAGCGTGTTGCTCTCCGCGAAAGCAGCGAGTTCCTCCACCCAACGCCTGAACTCCACCGGATCGGGATCATTGCAGGCCGCCGCACGCGCAGGTCTTCCCATCCGCCCACGCTATGATGGATCTAATCCACAGATGATCCCCGAATCGATCCCGGAAGGTCTCACATTCGACGACGTGCTGCTCCAACCGGCCCGCAGCGCCGTTCTGCCGGCTACCGTGGACACACGAACCTGCCTTACCCGAAACATCGCACTGAACATTCCGGTGGTGAGCGCGGCGATGGATACCGTCACCGAGTCGCGTCTCGCCATCGCTCTGGCGCAGCAGGGCGGCATCGGCATCATGCACCGCAACATGGGCGTGGACCGGCAGGCCGAGGAAGTGGATCGCGTCAAGCGCAGTGAAAGCGGCATGATTGTCGATCCCATCACTATCGACCCGGATAAGAAAATCGCCGACGCGCTGGAGCTGATGAAGCACTATCGCATCTCCGGCGTGCCGGTGACGCGCAACGGGCGGCTGGTGGGTATCCTGACCAATCGCGATTTGCGGTTCGAAACGCGCTTCGACCTGCCCATCTCCGAAGTGATGACCAAAGACAATCTCATCACCGTGAGTGTCGGCACCACGCTGGAGGAAGCGGAAAAAATTCTGCACCAGCATCGCGTGGAGAAGCTGCTGGTGGTGGACGATCATTACATGCTGAAGGGCCTGATCACGGTCAAGGACATTCAGAAAAAGCTGAAGTATCCGAATGCCGCCAAAGATCTTCAGGGGCGGCTTCGGGTGGGTGCGGCAGTTGGATCCACGGGCGATTTTCTGGAGCGGGCGCAGGAGCTGGTGGCGCGCAAGGTGGACGTGCTGTGCGTGGATTCGGCGCACGGACACAGCCAGAGCGTGATGGACGCCATTCGCACCATCAAGACCAAGCTGCCCGAAGTGGATCTGATTGCAGGCAATGTGGCCACTTATGAGGGCGCGCTCGATCTGATTCGTTTGGGCGCGGACGGAATCAAGGTGGGCATGGGGCCGGGATCGATTTGCACCACGCGCGTGGTGAGTGGCGCGGGCGTGCCGCAGATCACCGCTATTGCCGAATGCGCGCGAGCTGCGCGAGAGAACGCCGTGCCGTTAATCGCCGATGGCGGAATCAAATACTCGGGGGACGTGACCAAGGCGATTGCGGCGGGCGCGGACAGCGTTATGATCGGCAGCCTGTTCGCAGGCGTGGAGGAGAGTCCCGGAGAGACCATTCTCTATCAGGGACGCACCTTCAAGAGCTATCGCGGAATGGGCTCGCTGGGCGCGATGTCGCAGGGCTTTGCAAATCGCTATGAACAGGACGCCAACGGCAAGCTGGTGCCGGAAGGCATTGAAGGGCGCGTGCCGTACAAGGGACTTCTCTCCGAATTGGTCTATCAGCTTGTCGGCGGTTTGCGTGCTGGCATGGGCTACTGCGGAACAGACACTATTCGTGACATGCAGGCGCACGCGCGCTTCCTGCGGGTGACCATCGCCGGTCTGCGCGAAGGCCACGTGCACGACGTGATCATCACCAAGGAAGCGCCGAATTACCAGGTCGAGTCGTAATCGGAATGCCGGGCCTCCGCGCGGTCGTAGCGCACGGCGGCGGACCGACGGC
>JBEKFB010000386.1:0-4721 GCA_050013535.1 Bryobacteraceae bacterium
GCGGGCGTCATGGCGCTGGTGATCGCACTGGCCATTAATAACGGTTTCCGCAATACGCTGCAGCACAGCCTTCTGGGCGCAACCGCGCACGTGATGATTTTGGAAAAGAAGCCGCAATATGGGATTACCAACTGGCGCGACCTCGATCCGCAGCTTCTCCGCATCCCACACGTCATCGCTGCGTCGCCCAGCCTGTATGGCATCGTTCTCGCATCCGGACCCATTCAGTCTTCACAGGCCGTTCTGAAAGGCATTCCGCTCGACGCCGCGCCGGATATGCTGCGTCACCTGAAGGAAGGTTCATTCCACGGCCTTGAAACCGGCGACGGACTCCCCGGCATCGTGCTCGGTTCACGCCTGGCCGAGAGTACCGGCATGCTGCCACGCAGCGTGATCAATATCATGAGCCCGCAGGGTGAGCTGACGCCCTTCGGCCCTCAATTCACGCGCTTCCGTTTCCGCGTGGTGGGCATGTTCGAGAGCGGCTTTTCCGACGTCGATTCCCAGTATGCGTTCGTATCACTTGACTCCGCGGAAAAGGTATTCGATGTGGATGCCGTCAACGCCATCGAGCTTCACCTCGACGATATTTATCAGGCACCCGAAGTAGCCAAGGCGGCCGAGAAGATCGTCGGCCCCAAGCTGGTAGCCACGACGTGGATGGAGCAGCTCCACGGCATCCTCAACGCCCTCAAAATGGAGCGCATCGTCACCGCCATCACCATTGGCCTCATCGTGATGATCGGCGCGCTGAACATTCTGATTGTGCTCATCATGCTGGTGATGGAAAAGAATCGCGACATCGCCGTGCTCATGTCTATGGGCGCGCGGCGTGCGCAGATCCGTCGCGTGTTCATGTTGCAGGGCGTGCTGATTGGCGCGATCGGCACAGCCATCGGCCTTGTCTCCGGCTACACGCTGTCATACCTCGCCGATCACTATCGCTGGCTGCGCCTGGACGCCGATGTCTATGCTCTCAGCTACGTGCCTTTCGCGCCGCGCGCCCTCGACGGCGTGTGGATCGCCGCAGCGGCCCTTGTGATCAGCTTCGCCGCCACCATCTACCCGGCCACTGCGGCCACGCGGATCGCTCCCGCCGAAGCCTCTTCACGTCGTGGAATTGCCGATTGAGTCGCCGGGACCAGGGCAACTGCGCGTGCGAGTGCGTGCTGCCGGAGTGGGCGCAACCGATCTGATTGTCCTGGTCGGTAAGTATTCCTTCGCGCCGAAGATACCGTTGGTGCCGGGTTATGAAGCCGCCGGAGTCATCGACGCCATTGGCGCGGGCGTCACTGGTTTCGAAATTGGCCAGCGCGTGGCGGCGCTCACGGTGTACGGGAGTTTCGCCGAACTTCTTGTGCGCGAGGCCGAGCACTTCGTTCCGATCCCCGATGGCGTTTCCGATCGCGATGCGGCCGCGGTGATTCTGAATTACGGGACGGCATGGCAAATGATCCACCGATCCGTGCAGGTGCAGCCCGGCCAGACCGCGCTGGTAACAGGTGCGTCGGGAGGCGTGGGCACGGCCGCTCTCCAATTGTTGCGGCTGGCTGGAGTCCGGACATACGGGGCCGCGTCGGCGGCGAAGCACGGCATCGTGCGGTCTCTCGGCGCAACACCAATCGACTATCGGGCAGGACCGGTCGACCGGCTTACGCGTGCTTTGGAACCAGCCGGTGTCGATTACGTGTTCGACGCGGTCGGCGGCGCCAATATCGGTCTATGCATTGGCGCGCTTCGGCGAGGCGGGACACTGGTTGGATTCGGTTTCATGGGCGCGCGCGGAATGCTCTCCCAAATCGCTATGTTCGCAAATATCTTCATTGGGTCGCGGCTGCGCGGCCGGCGCGGCACATTCTACGGAATCACCATGCAATATCGAAAAGATCCCCGGCCGTTGCGCGAGGACTTGGTGAAAATCTTCGCGCTCCTCTCGGAAAAGAAGATCGATCCTCTGATTACCCGCACATTCCCGCTGCTCGAAGCAAGGCAAGCCCTCGAACTTTTGGCGTCCGGCGCTGTGGAAGGCAAGATCGTGCTCACTGACGGCTGATTCGGCGTGGCGCCGCAGGACAGACTCGATCCCCCTATTCTTCCTCTTCCTCTTCGCCCGTCCTCGCCGCCTTCGCCGCCGTGATGATCTTCTCGGCCTGCAGTTGCGGCACGAAATCGTAGTGGTCGAATTCCATGCTGAACGACGCGCGGCCCTGCGTGATGGAATTCAGGTCGTTCTGGTAGCTGAGCATCTCCGACATCGGCACCTGCGCGCGAATCACCTGCACCGCGCCCTTGGTGTCCATGCCGGTGATGCGGCCGCGGCGTCCGTTCATGTCGCCCATCAGGTCGCCCGCGTATTCCACCGGACCCTGCACCTCAACGCGCACGATCGGTTCCAGAATGGCCGGCTTGGCTTTTTCCATAGCGGCTTTGAACGCCTTGCGCGCGGCCAGCTTGAACGCCATCTCCGACGAATCCACGTCGTGATATGACCCGTCGTAAACGGTCACCTTGAAATCGACCACGGGAAAGCCTGCCAGATAGCCCTTCGCCGCCGCCTCCACGATGCCCTTTTCCACGGCGGGAATGAAATTGCGCGGGATGGAGCCTCCGAACACATCGTTTTCGAATTCGAACTTCCCGCCGCGCGGCAGCGGTTCCATTCGAATCCAGCAATCGCCGAACTGCCCGTGGCCGCCCGTCTGTTTCTTGTGCCGGCCCTGCACGTCGGCGTTACCGCGAATGGTTTCGCGATACGGAATCTTCGGCGCGCTCAGCGCCACCTCCACGCCATAGCGCTTCTTCAGACGGCTGACCACAATCTCCACATGCTGCTGGCCGCTGCCCGCGAGAAGGAATTCCTGCGTCGCGGGGTCGCGATAAAACCGCAGCGCCGGATCCTCTTCCAGGATTCGAGCAATCGCGTTGCTCATGCGATCCTCGTCCTGACGCGATTTCGCAGACACGGCATACGCAATCGATGGCTCGGGAATTTTCACCGGCGGCCAGACGATGGGTGACGATTTATCGGCCAGCGTGTCGCCCGTCAACGTGTCCTTCAACTTGGCCACCGCGCCTATGTCGCCGGCGTGGATGTCGGTGACGGGCACAATCTGCTTGCCCATGAGCACGCCAATGTGCGCAAGACGGTCCGTGGTGCCGGTGCGCGAATTCGTCGCGTTACCGTCGTTCTTCAGCACACCAGACATTACCTTGAAATAGGAAACGCGGCCGGCAAACGGGTCTGCCACGGTCTTGAACACGAACAGGCTCAGCGGACCGGCGTCGCTGATGGCTCGCGTGGTCTCGGCGCCGTTGAGGGTTGCTGCGAAGGCTTCGTGCTCGGTGGGGGCAGGGAAGAACTCAGTGATGAAATCCAGAATCTGATCGGCGCCGACATTGTGCAGGGCGGACGCGCACAGCACGGGATAGATGCGGCGCTCCTTCACGGCCAGGCGCAGGCCATCCACGATGTGCTCCACGGGCAGCGTGCCTTCGGCGAAGAACTCCTCCAGGAGCGCGTCGTTGCCCTCGGCGATCATCTCGACAAGCGCTTCATGTGCCTTCGTGGCTTCGTCCGCGAGCGCGGCTGGAATCTCACTTTCAACGCCTTTTCCATCGCCGTCGATCGTGTACGTGTACGCCTTCATGCGGATCAGATCGACCACGCCCTTGAAGTCGCGCTCGGCGCCCACGGGAATTTGAATCGGCAGCGCGGCGCGGCCGAATGCCTCCTGCACGCTGGCCAGTGCCCGGTCGAAGCTGGAACGCTCGCGATCGAGTTTGTTTATTATGATGGCGCTCGGAAGTTGAAACTCGTTGGCGAACTCCCAGACCTTCTCCGTTTGCACTTCGACGCCGGCCACTCCGTCCACCAGCACCAGCGTGCCGCCCGCGGCCGCCAGAGCGGCGTGGGTGTCGTTGATGAACATGTTGAAGCCGGGAGTGTCCAACAGGTTGATCTTTTTCTTTTTGTATTCGACGTAGGCGAGTGAGGTGGAAATGGTGAACTTGCGGTTGATCTCTTCTTCGTCGCTGTCGGTGACCGTGTTGCCCTCGTCAACGCGAGTCAGCCGGTTGCTGGCGCCCGTACTGAATAGCAATCCGGCCGCCAGCGAGGTCTTCCCGGAATGCCCGTGTCCGATCAGCGCGACATTTCTGACATCGGTTCCTTCATAGGTTTTCATGGGTTAATCCCCCTCCTGAGGGACTAAGCGCGACCTGAAAACGAGCATAGTAACACAGTTGAAATTGCAGCGATTCCGGGCCGTTCGGGAAAGCGTGAGACGGCTCCGCCTGGCGCGCCGGGCAGGCAGACCGGGCTCCCTCGGAGAGAGTCGGCACTCGAACGCCATGATCGTTTCCGGGTCAAAGGGAGTGCGCTTTTCGTGCGCGCTCGGCACGCGCCAGAAAGTCGGCCATGTTCGTGTCGTTGGCAGCGTGGCGCGCCCACCCTTCCGCGGTCGCGTTCCAGCGATAATCGTGAATCGTCATATCGATGCCGCGGTCAATGAGAAACTGCGCTGCTTCGTAGTTCGCGTGGATGGCGCACTCATGCAGGATGCTTGCCGGCTCG
Source organism: Bryobacteraceae bacterium (assembly GCA_050013535.1). Taxonomy (GTDB): domain Bacteria; phylum Acidobacteriota; class Terriglobia; order Bryobacterales; family Bryobacteraceae; genus CAWACP01. Next base: position 4,574 of record JBEKFB010000386.1, read on the forward strand.
TGCGTGCTCCAGTCCGTATTGATGTTGGCTCCGCGCTCGAGCAGAAAGGCCGCAATCTCAAACTGGCGATTCATGCACGCCCATGCCAACGCGACGTCCAGGACGTGCTGGGCGTTCGGGGGCATCCAATGAAGGTTCCGGAGCCAGG
>JBEKFB010000387.1:0-5618 GCA_050013535.1 Bryobacteraceae bacterium
GTGCGGCGCGCGCTCAGCGTCTACGCGAATCAATCGCGATGGCGGGAGATCGTGCGCCGGGGCATGCGGCAGGATTTCTCGTGGGAATACTCAGCCGGGCAATATGCGGCGCTGTACCGGAGCCTGCTCACCCGCCCTGCCGCCGCCCTTCCCGTTAACTCCCGCCCCGCACCGGCCGTCGTATAGTCGGTGATTATGGAAACGAAACGGCTCGGTAACAGTGATATGGACCTCACCCGGATCGGCCTAGGCGCCTGGGCCATCGGCGGCGGCGGTTGGAAGTTCGCCTGGGGGCCGCAGGATGACGACGCGTCCATCGCCGCCATTCGCACCGCTCTCGATGCGGGCGTGAACTGGATCGACACCGCGGCGGTCTATGGTCTTGGGCATTCCGAGGAAGTGGTCGCGCGGGCGCTGGATGGCATCCCTCATAAGCCATACGTGTTCACCAAGTGCGAGCGAGTGTGGAACGAGCAGCGCGAAATCAGCAGCAGCCTCAAGCGCGATTCCATCCGCGGGGAACTGGAGGGAAGTCTGCGCCGGCTAAAGCGCGACGTAATCGACCTCTATCAGATCCACTGGCCGGAGCCGGACGCGGACATCGAGGAGGGCTGGGAAACCATGGCGAAGCTCAGGGAGGAGGGCAAGGTCCGCTGGATCGGAGTATCCAACTTTAACGCGGCGCAGATGGAACGCGCGCAGCGCATCGCGCCCATCACCTCGCTGCAGCCGCCCTACAACCTGCTCACGCGCGGCGTGGAAGAATCGATTCTGCCGTTCGCGCAGAAGAACGGAACGGCATCGGCGTCATCGTTTACTCGCCCATGAAATCGGGACTGCTCACCGGCGCCATGACGCGCGAGCGTATCGACGCCATGCCCGAGGACGATTTCCGCCGCAACGTGGCCGCGTTCAAAGAGCCGCTGCTCTCGCGCAATCTCGAGCTGGCCGAATTACTGAAGCGCATCGGAGCATGGCACGGTGTGTCGGCGGGCGTGGTCGCCATCGCGTGGACCTTGCGCAACCCGGCTGTTACGGCGGCCATCGTGGGGATGCGTTCGGCGAACCAAGCCAAGGGTGTCCTGCCCGCGCTCGATTTTCGTCTGAGCGACACTGAAGCGGATGAGATTGAGAGCTTCGAAAAGCAGCATGCCTGAACGGGGCACGGTCCCCGGCGAGGAAGCGCGATGATCCTCGATATCGTTCAGGTGGGTGAGCCGGTTTTGCGGCGGCGTTCCCTTTCCCTCTCGCGCGATGAAATCGTCAGCCCGGCGATCGCGGAACTGATCGAAAACATGCGCGAGACCATGCATGCCGCGCCCGGTGTGGGCCTGGCCGCGCCGCAGGTGGGAGTGCCGCTTCAGGTGGCCGTGATTGAGGACCGCGCGGAATACGTGGAGAAGCTCGCGCCGGACCAGATTGCCGAGCGCGGCCGCCGTCCCGTTCCGTTTCACGTGCTGATTAATCCCGTCTGCACCGTTGTGGAGCCGGAGCCGCACGAATTCTTCGAAGGCTGCCTGAGCCTGGTGGGTTTCACGGCCATTGTTCCGCGGGCACGGCGCGTGCGGGTGGAATACCTGGATGAGAAGGGCGATCCGGTGACCATCACCGCCGATGGCTGGTATGCGCGCATCCTGCAACACGAGATCGATCATCTGAACGGCATCGTCTATATTGACCGGATGCGCCTGCGTTCATTCTGTGGCGCGGCTAATTATGAGCGGCTGTGGAAGAATCGTTCGGTGGCGGATTTCCTGCGCGAGATCCCGGACCAGACGTAATCAGGTGTGCCGCAATCGGTAGAGGTCGCGGCGGGCGGGTTCGAAGGCCGGATCAAGATGAACGGCGACTTGTAGCTCGCGCACGGCATCGGACTTGCGCCCCTCGTGCTCGTATAGCTCCGCCAACAGCCAGCAAGCCTCTGCGCGCGAAGGCTCGCGTCCTTCCACTGGCTCGGCGAGATAACGGGCCAGGTATTGCTCGGCATGCGGGAAATCCTGACCGGTTTCGTACAGCACGCTGGCAGCGGCATAGTAGGGCGTCAGATCGTCCGGTGCGGCATTCTCCGCGCGCATCAGAGTATCGTTCAGTTCCGGCCCGCGCCGCTCGGCCGCGTAGACGCGCGCCAGAATCTCCCAGCCGCCGGCCTTGGAGGGGTCAAGCGCGATGGCATCGCGCGCGATCTTCTCAGCCTGGCCGTATCGCTTCTGCCGCGCTGTGCAGCAATAGAACCGCGCCAGCGCGAGCCGCGCGCGGTAGAACGACGGGTCAGCGTCCACGGCTTTGCGCAACGCCGACTCCACTTCTTTATCGTCGCCCTCGTCCTCCGCCAGGCGCGCGCGGGCAAGGTCGCCCCATACCGGCGAAACCTGTCCAATGTGCGCGGCGATCTGCCAGGCGTGATTGCGGTCGCCCCCAGCCATGGTGGGCGCTTTCCAGTCGTACATCATTTCCACCAGCAGCGTGTCAATGTGATTCGGATCGATGGCCAGCGACGCCGCGATTTCCTTCTTCATGCGCCGCGCGTAGATCAGGCCTTTGAGGACTGAGGAGCGGTCAGCCATCAGCGCGTTGGCTTCGGCGAGCTGACCACGAAACGCCGCGCTATTGGGGTCGATCTCCACCGCTCGCTCGGCTTCCGCGATTGAGCCTTCCAGATCGCCGAAACCGGAGTCGATTTTTGACAACCAGGCATGTGCCTGCGCGTCATTCTGGTTGGATTTGAGACGCGCCTCAACGGCCTGGCGGGCGCGTTTCCAATGGCCGTCCTCAATCAGCGCGTCGACGGATCCTTTAGTATTGGCGGGCAAACTGGTGGCGGATGAGTAAAGACACAACAATCCCGCAACGATGTATATTCGGGAAACCCCCACTTATCTATTATCGTAGCTTGTTTGAAACGCCGAACCGCGAATCTGTGCTCCCTCTAAGGTCGGAACCGTTCTCGCTTTGATCCTGTTATGATTCCCGTTTGATGACGACGCACTCAAGAGGGACGGATCGGAGCGCGACGAATGTTCGCGTGACAGAACTGGCAAGGCTCTTTGCCGAGCGGTTTCCAGGCAGTGGGCCTCCAGCCATTTACCGGGCTCCCGGACGCGTGAACCTGATCGGTGAGCACACCGATTATAACGAGGGCTTCGTGTTGCCGATCGCGATCGATTTCGCGACGTGGGTCGCGGTGGCGCCTAACAACAACGGCCGTCTGCGTATTCATTCCGAGAGTCTGAACCAGACGCGCGAATGGGCGGCGGCCGATGTGCGCGGTTTGACTCCGCAACACGACTGGACCGATTACGTGATCGGCGTGGCGCGGCAGATCCCCAACCTGCGGGCGGTGGATGCACTCATTTGGAGCACTGTTCCGGTGGGCGCTGGACTCAGTTCGTCCGCGGCGCTGGAAGTCTCAGTCGCGCTGGCGCTGAATGCCCAGGGGCGCGGTGTCGATCTGGCCATGCTGGCCCGCCGTTCCGAGAACGATTTTGTGGGCATTCCCTGCGGCATCATGGACCAGTACATCTCAGTGTTTGGCGAAGTTGGCGCGGCCATCAAGATCGACTGCCGCAGTCTGGATCACGAGACCGTGAAGCTGCCGTCCGGCGCCGCCATCGTAGTGGTGAACACCATGGTGAAACATGAGCTGAGCGGTTCCGCTTATCGCGACCGCGTGCGCGAATGCGCCGAAGCCGTGCAGGCAATCCGCTCCGGCGGCAATCCGGATGTACACAGCCTGCGCGATGCCACGCTCGAACAGCTCGATCTGATCCCTGATCCAGTGGTGAAGAAGCGCGCACGTCACGTGATCTCCGAAGACACGCGCGTGGAGGAGTTCGTAGCGGCTTCGGCACGAGGCGACATCCGCGAACTTGGCCGGCTTTTCGTAGCCTCGCACCGCAGCCTGCAGCACGATTACGAGGTGAGCTGCGAGGAACTCGATTTCCTGGTGGACGCCGCAATTGCCCTGCCCGATGTGTACGGCGCGCGCATGACTGGCGGCGGATTCGGCGGCTGCACGGTGAATCTGGTGAACCCCGCGGCGGTGGACCGCTTCGAGGAGGCCGTCAAATCGCGATATAAGGCACGCTTCGACATCGCCGCCGAAGTTTACCGTGTCCAGGCCGGACCGGGGGCGGGCAGGATCGCCGGAGAATAACACCGTATCCAGGGCACTAATTCCCTCAGAGCGAGTCCTCTTCCTCCGAGGCCTGCCTTGGACGGGCGGTTCCCAGTCATCCCGCCCGTCCGATCTTTATGCGGGCAGCGACGGCGCCACGGCCCCGCCTTGTGAAACCCTCCCAGTATCCTCTGGCTATCATCGGAGGGTGCCTCTTCCATCCCCGCTGACCAGCCGCTGGATGAAGGCCGCAGTTTTCCTGGTCTGCCTGATTCCCGCAGTGCTGCTTTATTGGCGTTGGGACCATCATCTGCTCGGCCCCAACTGGGTCGAAAAAGCGCAGCATTTCACCGGCGATTGGATTCTGCGATTCCTGGCCTCGATTGGCGTGAAATGTGGGGCGATTTTACCCGGCGGCCGTTTTACATTTTCGGTTTGATCGCGTTCGTTCTGCTGGTCCCACTGGCGCTCACGTCAACGGCCGGATGGATTCGACGCCTCGGTGGCCGCCGGTGGCAGATGCTCCACCGGCTGATCTATGTGAGCGCTCTCTGCGGTGCAATCCACTACTATCTGCAGGGTAAGTCGATTGTGCCGAATGCCTTGTACACGGGGCTTTTCATCGTGGTTCTCTTGCTGTTGCGCCTGGTGTTGCTCTTCAAGCGCCGCAGCCGCTCGCGCACCCCGGTGCCCGCTCACTTGTAGAATGGATACAGGAATCAAGATGGCCGCCCAGCCGTGTCCGCAGCTCGTGAGTTATGAGGAGTTCGTCGGACTTGCGGAGAAATCCGCTGTCGATCTCGAACTGCACTTCGGGCAGGTGGTCGAGATGGGCAGGCCAAATTCGCGGCACGTGGCGATTCAGCATCGCATCATGGAACTGCTGAAAGCTGCTCTTGATCCCGCGTGGGATGTGTTTGTTGAGATGCCCTATCGAGCGCTCTCTCAATATGAGGCTCGAAGCGCGGACGTTGGTGTCACTTCCCAATCGCGCTGGCTGGATGCATTGAAGAATGACAACCTTGCAGGCTCCCCGGAGATCGTTGTCGAGGTCTTCTCGCCGAAGTCCAACACCGCAGCCGAAATGGCTGAAAAGGCAGCGTTATGCCTCGGGACCGGCACGCTCCAATTCTGGGTGGTAGACGAGCGGTTCTCCATCGTCACCGTCACAACCGCCTCCGGCACGAACCTCTTTACTCGTGGCCAACGGATCCCTCTGGGTCTAGTCGATACCTCCATCCCCATCAACGACATCTTTGCCTGATCTGCGCGTTGTCCCCTCAAAAAAAGTCGTTCCCATGAAACACCTTGTGCTACCTTTGTTGTTTGTCGGCCTGCTGTTGCCGGCTGGCGCGGGCAATCTTGTTCGCGCGGAAGGCACTGCGGACACCATGGGTTCGTCGTTTTCGGTGGTGGCCTGGGGCGAGGATGGAGGGCGTTTGCAGTCGGCTGTGGCCGCGGCGCTGGACGAAGCCAGGCGGCTGGACTCGATGCTCTCGAACTA
>JBEKFB010000388.1:0-6249 GCA_050013535.1 Bryobacteraceae bacterium
GTGATCTGATCTGCAGTGAGGTGCAGGCGCTCGCGCTCCACGCCCGAGAGCAGATAGCCGGCGAAATCCAGATAGCGGCGGTCGCCCGTGGTACGGTACAACTCGACCAGGGCCATTTCGAATTCCGGATGTCCGGTGAGCGCCGGCCGCTTCTGCGGGCCGAAATTCTCCACCATGTAATTGGCGAAGCGGATGCCGCCATCGAGCAGCTTGCGGTCGCCCGTGGCGCGGTAGTAGGCGATAGCGGCCTGGATCAAGTGGCCCATGCAGTAAAGCTCGTGAGAGCGGTACATTTCGGTGAAGCGTTTGGGCGTGCGCTCCTCGGTCCAGTAGGTGTTCAGGTAGCCGCTGGATTCCTGCGCGGCCAGGATGATGCCGGTTAGGCGGTCGAACTCCGCGCGCAGTTTCGGTACGTCGCCGGATTGCAGCACGAACGCCACGGCCTCCATCCATTTGTACAGATCGGAATCGGTATAGAGCGGACCGCGCCGCGGCACGTCTTTCTTGGCCTCCAGGCGCAGGAAGTTATCGATCACGCCGTGCTGCTCCAGTTCCGCAAGCAGCGTGGGGATGCTCTTCTCCACATTGATGGCGCGGCGGGCGCTCCAGAAGCCATCGCCCATTTTGACCGCGCGGATGGGCACGGCGTGCAGCTTGGCGTAGGGCGAGTGAGCGACCGAGACGACGCCTTGGGATTGCCAATCGCCATCGCCCGCGAGCAGCGGCGCGGCCAGCAGAAACAGCGATGCGATCCGGGAATGCCTCATGGCACCAGCTTAGCGAATTGCAGGAATGCGGCCAGCGCGGTGCCGGCCACCCGCGCAGCAGCCGGGCCTTTGCCGCCGAGATCGTGCCCCGCGCCTTCGATGGCCACGATCTCGTGCGGCGCGGCGATCAACGCGAGCGCGGCGCGCATCTCATCGATGGAGCCGAACGGGTCGCGCGTGCCGTGTACGAAGAGCGCGGGCGTCGAGAGCTTGGGGAAATGCGCGGTCCGCAAGTCGGCGGGACGCCTCGGCGGATGCAGCGGATACGAGAGCAACAGCAGGCCCGCCGCGAGGTCCGGTTGCTCCGCAGCCAGCATACTGGATTGCCGGCCGCCGTAGGAATGGCCGCCGAGAAACACCTTGCCGGGAAGCCGGTCGCGCAGCAGGCGAACCGCCTGCGCAAGTCCGGCGCGATCCTGCGCAGCCATCGCCGGGAAGGGCGGCCCGTGTGGACGCGCCTGGCGAAACGCCAGATCGCAGCGGAGCACCGTGATGCCCGCCGCGCAGAATGCGTCCGCCATGGCGATGAGCAGCGGCGCGTTGCAGTTCGATCCCGCGCCGTGCGTCAACACCAGGCCGTGACCGGTGGGCCTATCGGGGGGGTGAGGGAATCCACGCACGGTGGGGGCATCTTGCGAGTCTTCAAAAGGCGTGACGAGGGGCATACAATACAGACTAACGCGCCATGCATCTGCCAGAACCTAAGATTCGCGCCGCCCAGTTTCGTTTTCGTCCAGATGGCCTGCCCCGTGGACCCAGTCGGCGATGGTTTCCTATAAACTATTGTAAGTCAGGCGGATATGTTCATTCCTCGCGACGTCCAGCGATGGTTCGATGAAGCAGGATTTCGAAACCACTGCTTTGTCAGCTACGCGCACACAGGCGACACGAGGATGACCGACTTCGCACGACGCTTCGCCGCCAGGATCAGCGAGGAGGTGCTGTACAGATTCAATGAAGGCAAGGTCTATTTTGACGAAAACATACCGCCAGGGGTGGAGTGGCCCGATGATCTAAAGGAGAACCTGCGTTGCAGCGTCTCGATGGTAGCCATCCTCGCCCCCTGCTACCTCGACCACGAGTGGTGCGGGAGAGAGTGGGCCGCGATGGACCAGCTCGGCTTGGCCCGGCTCCCCGGAACTGCGGTGAAACCGATCATCCCCGTACATTTCCGCAAGACTGCCCTGCCCAGCTTCGCCAATACCAGGCAAGCCATCTACCTGACACCCGAGTCAGCAAGGCCAAGATTCTACTCGACCAATAAGTTTATGGAGGCGGCGACAGCGATAGCGGAACAGACTTGGGAGATCGCTTGCATGTTGCGCGAGAACCAGTGCCACGCGGAAGTGCGGGACTTCCAATTCCCCGAGGTGTCTGCCTTCGCGGATTGGAATGCGCCGCCTCAAGCTGCGCCCTTCAGGTAAAGATGATGTCACAGGCACCGGAATTCGAGACTGCCATGATCGCAACTTTCTACTCATACAAGGGTGGAACCGGGCGATCGATGGCGTTAGCTAATATCGCATGCCTTCTTGGGCGGAATTCTCAGGAAGCTGGAACGGTTCTCGCGATCGACTGGGACCTCGAGGCGCCGGGCCTACATCGTTATTTCCCGAAGAGCTCAGAGGAGGAAACGAAGGGAGAGCGCGCCGGCGTTATCGACTATTTTTGGGACCTAGCCCGTTTGCTTGACGAGGGCAGATACGAGGAGTTTACCTCTGAGGAGGGCTGGATTCGCTTAGAAGAGGCGCTGCCGCTCTCCAACTATATCATACGCGACGTGGCCAAGGTTCAGACGATACCACCGGATATTTTCGGCGTTCAGAGAGCAACTAGCATCCCGATACCGGTGGTGCTTAATCGATTCGCGCACCGGAATTTCGGACATCAGCGGCGTCTGCACGATGGTCATGCCGGAGAAGCTCGTTGCCGTGTTTACACCGAACGTGCAGAGTATCGGCGGGCTCCTGGACATAATCGCAGAGGCAGTGAAGTACCGGTGCGGTTCCGACGACCCTCGGCCTTTGTCCGTCTTTCCTCTGCCCAGCCGCACGATTACTGTCGAGCCCCGTCTCATGCAGGAATCGAGGGCATACTACATCGGCGAATTCGAGAAGTGCCTGCGAGAAGCGTACGCTTTGGAAAGCATCGACCTAGCAGGTTACTTCGATGAGGTCGAGATTCCGCACGAAAACTTCTATGGCTTTCGGGAAAGGGTGGCGGTCCGAGATGACCCATTCGCAAGGAGCGCGCTGTCGATAAACCGAGCCTATCAACGATTCTATGAGCGGCTCGTAAAACTGGATTGCGCTTGGGAGCCGCTGCCGATCGGTGCCGAGCCTGCCACGGTTGTCGCATCAAGAGACAGCGGGTTAACGGTGTACATCTCTTCGACCGTGACAGACCTAAAGGCGCACCGCACTGCCGCGCGCGATGCGGCCATCAACGCGGGGCTCCTCCCCATAATGATGGAGCAGCTAGCGGCTAACGGGGCAGCCTTGCAGGAATGCCTTCGTAGGGTATCGGCAGCCGACGTGGTCGTGGCCATCGTGGCGCACCGCTACGGCTGGGTACCGCCGGATCAGCCCGCTGCCGACCGCAAGAGCCTCACGTGGCTGGAATGCGAGCACGCCGAACGAGAGGGCAAGCTCTTGCTAGGCTTCCTCATTGACAACGACTGTGACTGGCCTGTACAGCTTAGAGAGTCCTACCGCGTCACGGCCGCCATTGAGGATGGCACATTCGCACCCGGCCTTGCAGACGAAGTCCAACGCAACGTCTCCAAGCTCGGTGATTTTAAACGGTGGCTCGGCCGCAATTTGTGCACAACGTTTAGCACACCCGACGACCTGCGAGTCAAAATTGAGAGCGCCCTGCTCGAATTGTTTGGCGCGGCAGCTCCAACGAAGGGCGATCCCGGAAGATACCTCGAGTCCCTGCGCAATGAGACCGCATTCATCGATATCCGCGGGCTTCAGGTGGGCACGGGCAGGGCATACCGCTTTCCCATTGAGGACCTCTACTTCCCCCTGACCACCGCTGCCGGGCCGGGCGTCCGCGAGCCGGTCCCGATCGAAGACGCGATCAAGCATCCGCGGCTCGTAATCACCGGCGATCCGGGAGCCGGCAAGACCACCTTCCTACGGCACATCGCATTCGGGATGTGCGATGACCTGATGCGGGGAGGCACAGGCCGGTTCCCCATCCTGATCAGCATCGCCGAACTGGCGGAGCACGTCCGCGCCTACCGCCGCCGGAGCGAAGGGCCGACCGGCGCAGCGTCGCCCGGCTGGCTTCCGCATTGGCTCGCGGCCCGGAGCGCGGAATTCGCCTGGGGGCTGGACGCACAGTTTTTCGAGCGCAAACTGAAGGACGGCGAAGCGGCTCTTCTGCTGGACGGGCTGGACGAAGCGCCGCTCCGGACCGAGCGGGAGTCGATGGCCCGTCTGCTGGAGAACGCCACGCGGGCCTACGAGAAGTGCACCTTCTTGGTCACCACCCGCCCGCTGGCCTATCAGGCCGAAAGCGTACTAGATGACTTCCAGACGGCGAACATCGCCCCGCTGGAACCACAGGCCATCGACACGTTTCTGGAGCGCTGGTGCGGCGTCCTGTTTTCCGAAAACCCCGCGAGCTTCGCCAGCCACCTCGCCGAGCTGAGCGGCGCACTCCGTACCCGCGCCGAGATCCACCGCATGGCGCGCAACCCGGTGATGCTCACGGCGCTGGCCGTGGTGCACTGGAACGAGCGGCGGCTGCCCGAACGGCGCGCCGACCTCTATGAGTCCATACTCACTTGGCTGGCACGCTCCCGGGAGCAGCGGCCGGACCGCCCGACTGCCGAGCGCTGCCTGATCCTGCTCCAACATCTCGCGCTGGCCATGCAGAACGCGCCCAAGGGCCGCGCCGTGCAGGTGGCCAAACGCTGGGCGGCTGATGCGCTCGCGCCGCACTTCCGCGAAGTGCCCGAACCATCACGTTTGTCGCGGGCGTTCGCTTTTCTGGAGCAGGAAGAGATCGATAGCGGCATCATCGCCAGCCGGGCGAGCGATATCAGCTTCCGGCATTTGACCTTCCAGGAGTACCTGGCGGCCAAGGCAGTGGCGGGCATGGCGGATACGGCGCAGCAGGAGATCTTGCTTGGAGGAGATGCGATCTACAAGCCGGAATGGCGCGAAGTGGTCCTTCTGTTGGGCAGCATCCTCTACCAGCAGGGTCTGGAGAAGGCAGATAGCCTTGCCTCGGCGATTTTGGAAAAGCTGGGCGAGCGCCCCTCGTTGGCGGAGCAAGCGCGCTGCGCTGGCCTCCTGGGGGCGATGGTGCGCGACCTCCGGCCGTTCAACTACCAGCCCGCTGACCCGGGTTATCAACGTGCGATGGGCGCGGTGCTCGGCATCTTTGATGCGGACAAAGCGCACGCCATTGAGTTTCGCATTCGGCTGGAGGCGGCCGAGGCGCTGGGCGACGCCGGCGATCCACGGCTCCGCCAGGATAACTGGGTGATGATCGAAGGCGGCGGGTCGGCGCGCCGAAGGCCGTTCCAGATCGCGCGCTATCCGGTTACCGTGGAAGAGTACCGTCGCTTCGTGGAGGACGAAGGATACCAAACCGAGCGCTGGTGGCGATCTGGGGGATTCGCTCAATTCAAGCCCCAATTCTGGAACCAGCAGGTACAGTACGGCAACCGGCCGGTGACCGGCGTGAGCTGGTATGAAGCGGCGGCCTACTGCGCCTGGGCTGGTGTGCGATTGCCGAGCGAAGCGGAATGGGAGCGGGCGGCGCGCGGCCTGGAAGGGCGGGAGTACCCATGGGGAAATCAGGAGCCGGATGAGCAGCGTGCGAACTTTGATATGAATGTCGGGCACCCCACGCCGGTTGGGCTGTACCCCGCTGGCGCTACGCCTGAAGGTGTCGTGGACATGGCGGGCAATGTTTGGGAGTGGGCGGAGGACTGGTACGAGCGGGACAAGCTGCGGGCGCTGCGCGGAGGCTCGTACCTCGACGCTTCGAGTAACCAGCGCGCCGCCTACCGCTTCAGGTTCGAACCAGGCAGATGGGGCGTCGGCATTGGCTTTCGTTGCGCCCGGGACATAGTCCCTTAACCCTCCCTGTGGTAGGCCGCCAGTCGCCCACTGCGGTCGCATAACTACGCGCGGAACGGCCCCGGTCGGTCTGCGCAAACGTGGTAAGATCTCGCAGAGCTCACGCGATGAGCGACATCTTCATCAGCTACGCCAGGCAGGATCGCCCGCGCGCCAAAGCGCTTGCGAAGGCGCAGGGGGACCATGGCTGGCCCGTGGGGTGGGACTGGAACATCCCGGCCGGGGAAGGCGTTTCGGCAGGTCATCCGGGAGCATCTCGATAAAGCCCGTTGCGTAATCGTGCTCTGGTCGGCTACATCGCAACCCGACTACCCCCACCGCTGGACATCCGCACCGCCGCCGCGCATAATTTAATCGATGGCAGATGCCGCCGACTACGG
>JBEKFB010000389.1:0-4148 GCA_050013535.1 Bryobacteraceae bacterium
GTGGAGGTGCAGGCAGGCGATCCTCTGCGCGCCAATGTTGACGTCAAGAACGCGAGCGGCCCCGCCGGCGATGAAGTCGTGGAAGTCTATCTGAACTTCCCGCAACTGCCCGGCGCTCCTATCCGGGCGCTGCGCGCGTTCCAGAGAGTGCGTGTCGAACCAGGCGAGACGCGACACGTCGAGTTCACGCTCAATCCGCGCGATCTCAGCATGGTGAACGAAGCCGGCGATCGCGTAATATCGGCAGGCTCCTATCGGCTGAGCGTCGGCGGCGGACAGCCGGGCACGACTGCTCCGATCGCGACGGCCGATTTCACCATTACGGGAGAGCAAAAGCTGCCCGAATAACGTGGTTACGCCATGCCGCCGGCAAGAAACAGGGGGCCGCGCGATTTTCCCTCGGCGGCGGCTTTCACGCGAAACATCAGTTCGCCCCACGTAGTGTTGCAGGAGATGAAAGAGTCGGTCTCGGCTCGCCATCCCGCGTGTGTAAAACGCAGCAGCGTTTCCACTCATCGCCCGTCTCGCAAACCCAGTCCGCTTCGACGGGCATGTTGTCCGCGGTGAGGCGCAGCCGGTACACGGTCGTCCGTTTGAAGAAACCTAGTTCAAGAGCGCCCTCTCGCTTGGTGATATCCATTGCCCACCACTGGCCGAAGCCGCGGCCGGTGGCCACCAGCGGATAAACCGCTTCCGGCCTTGCCGCGATTTCGATTCGATGTTGAATGTCCGGCATTCCTGGAGAACCCCTACATCCTACCCTGGAAACGCCATCTCGGCAGATTGCCGGCAGTCTTGAAGATCGGAAAAGTGATGTCTAGCGATCCTTCACTTCGTATCGCGCCACCATGCCGGCAAGCATGTGATCGCTGATATGACAATGATAGAGCCAGATTCCGGGCGCGTCGGGCACCATGTCGGCGGTCACCATACTCGCGGATGTCACCTGCAGAACATCGGTCCGCTGGCCGGCCACCAAGACGGTGTTGCCGTGCCAATGTGGCGTGTGCGCATTATTGAAGTCGCCCAGCGTGGCTACATACCATCGCACGCGGTCGCCTTTTTTCATGGTCATCATGGGCATGTTTCCGTACAGGTACCCGTTGATCGACCATTTGACGTTGGTGTCTACGAAGCCCGTGCCGGCGACTGTTCCAGCCATTCCCCCTGCGGTGATGGGTTTGCTCTCGCTGCGGTTTACGCCCTTGGGGTCCATCGTATGATCGCGGATGTTGTCTTCCAGATACCAGCTTTCATTCTCATTAATGGCGATATACATACTGACGAACTCGCGGTCCACGTCCTTCGGCCGGCCATCCGCAAGCGCCATGCCCCGGCGCGTCACCACGATAACTCCAAACAGACCCGACGCCACATCCCGCAGTTCGTCGGTATGCGAGTGATAGAGCCAGAAAACAGAACTTGGATCGTTGGGCCCAGGCCCGGCTCGCTCGGGGATTTGCCAGGTGTAAGTGTGAGTCGCCCCCGGGGCCACGCCGCCATCAGCCTTGTCCGCGCCGCTTGTTCCGTCGTTGTAGTCCGCACCCTCGGAATCTTTTTGATAGAGGACTCCATGAGGATGCATGCTGTAGGGGTGCGATGCATTGTTCCTGAAGACAATCCTGATCGTATCGCCCACTGCGCCACGCAAAACCGGACCCACTATTCCCAGATACTGTTCCTCGGGGCTCCTTGGTTTCAGGGTCGAAAAGCTTGCGTCGGTGTATTCGCGATAAACCGCCTTCTTGTACACGCGGCCGATGCGATGAGGTCCTGATTCGGTAAACCCCTTTGCAATGTCATCGAAGGCCATACCCATGGCTTCATCGCGGCCGGACGGCGCGTAATCCCAATTCACCTCGTCGGCAGCCATATAGTATGTACGTGTCTTGCCTGTGGGCGCGGATGTGGCACCGTGGACAATTCCGGCCAGCCAGACCACCGCGACAACGGCGCGTAACAATCGTCGATTCAATTTACCTCCTGCGCCATGAACGGATGATGCAATCAGCATGAAACGCCCGTGGGCTCCAGATAGAAACACGGAGGTGGCAACATAGCCGCGAACAGTGTCAGTGTTCGCCACGATTTGCATTTTTGGCGTTGGGCTGAGTCTATCACAGGGGATGCGAATTGACACAACTCTTCGGCTGGAATGCTAAAGCGGCTTTGTCGGCACAGAAAAAAGGCCGGAAAGAGGGGGTTAGACCGGGCGCGTTTTCAGCGCACCTGCTCCAGCACCATGCCATTGTTCGACTGCTTCGGCGATGCCGTTGGAGCAGCCTGGGTCGCGGGCGGCTCCTCCTGCACATGGTACGGCGCCAGCCGGGGCGGAATCGCGTCCGGCTCCAGCAGCCAGACAGAGCGGCCAGGATAATAGCTCTCCAGCACCCTGTTCTCTTCGGGGCCGAGATCGAGCGCCATCACCACCCGCGCGCTGTCGATGTCGGCCGCATTGTGGATCCACTCGTGATAACCGTGCCCGGCGAAGTAACGGACGAACACGAGCTGCTGGCCGGGGGCATGAGCGAGTTGCGCGTCAATGGCTGCACGATGCTCGGGGTCGACGCCGGCGATCGTGTCCCAGGCATCGTATGGAGACATGGCGTCGAAAACTTTGTCGTTGCCCAGTGCCTCGATCCCATACCAGAACAGAAAATGCGCGCCGCACAGGATGACGATCCAGCGCGTGGCAACGGGATTCCACCGGCTCAGCCGTTCGAGGCCGGCCACCACTGCCAGCAGCACCAGACAAGCCGCCGCAGCCGCGTAATGAGGGAAGAAATATGGATAGAGGTTCGAACCGATTACGAACAGCAGCAGAGTGAGCGCCACCCAGGCGAATCGGAATTCGCGCAAGAGCAGCAGAAAAAACGGCAGAGCAAGAAACAGAGGAGGCAACAGGAAAAAGCGCATGAAGGGGATACGGCTGGCCAGCCGGTCGAAGAAACCCGGTATCGCGTTGTGCGCCTCCGATTGGCCTTCGTAATAGAGTTGCTGGGCTGCGGTGAGCTGCGCGTGCGGCAGCGGATTCGGCTGAAACGCGAACGTGGTGGGCACACCGTACTGATATCGGCTGAGCATGTAAGGGAGAGTGGTCCAACTGCCCGTTACGGCGCGGTTGTGGAAAGCGAGCAACGCAACGAACGGAACCACGGCGAGCGCAGCCAAGGGCGCCAGTTTCACGAATTTTCGCGGCGTCGACAGAACTAACATCAGAACAGCGACGTCCACGATGATCGATTCATACGGCCGCGACAGCATCTGCAAACCGAGGCCGACGCCGAGCAGGATGGCCTCGCGGATTCGTCCGTGATCGCGCAGCCGTGGCAACGCGCCGAAGACCAGGCATCCCGCCCCCCCCGAAACCGCGCCGCCCCAGTAGCAGTTCATCCAGTAACACAGCGGGCCGTATTCGCAAACGGCGAGCAGCCCGCCGATCAGTGCCCAACCCGGCGTCGCCCAACCGCGCAGCATCCAGTAGCAGAGCGCGCAGAACAGAGCTTCGGAGAGAACCACTCCCGCCCAGGGAAGATGAAAGACGATCTGTCCGAAGGCCAGCGCCAGCGCCGGGCCGAGAGGATAAATGGAGCTGTAGCTGGGCTGCTGTAAGACGAAGTTGGTCTCGAAGAACCGGTGCAGCGCGTGCGTCGGGTTGGCCAGCCGAAAATGCGCCAGCGTGTCGCCCAGCAACAGGTAGCTGTAATCGTCCGCGCCCTGCGCCGTGGGGACCGGATGCGACGACAGTAACGCCAGCCGCAGCACCATGGTCAGGCCACCGAGAAACAGCATGCACCAGCCGGTCTTCCCTGCGAACTTCCTTGCTATCGGCTCGACAGGCCCTCGCGCCAGCACAAAGACGACCAGCAACGCGGCGAGCCCCAGTTCGACGAAATCCGCCGCGCCGAAGCCGATCGGATTGTGCAGCGGCAGGAAGGAGCGGAAGAGGTCGAAGAGGTACATTATTTTCCGAACCACCGCAGCGGCGCTTCCGTCAGCCAGGGCAGATACGTGATCAGCAGCACGCTCACGAACAGGACGCACAGGAACGGCAATGTCGCCCACATCAGATACACCATGGATTTCTTGAACCGGTACGCAGCGAGGAACAGATTGATGCCCACCGGCGGGTGCAAGTAGCCCAGCTC
>JBEKFB010000390.1:0-3786 GCA_050013535.1 Bryobacteraceae bacterium
GCCTGTCGGCGCAGCGCGACGTTACCGCGACCCTGATGCTGGCCGATCTGGAATTACGTTTCGGCAGCCAGGACACCGCCATTGCGTATTTTCGCAAGGCGGTCGACGCAGACCCGACCAACGTTGGCGCGCTGAATAATCTCGCCTATCTGCTGGTCGAACACGCGCACGCGGTGGACGAAGGAATGAAATTCGCGCGAAGAGCGCAGCAGCTGGCTCCGGAAAGCGCTTCCACCAACGACACTCTCGGTTGGGCCTATTTCCGCGAGGGCGATTATACGACGGCCTTGAGCTATCTGTCCCGCGCGGTTGAAAACGGCCCAACACCGGAAGAGAAGTATCATCTGGCGGCAGCTTACATCAAGACCGGAGACGCCGGGAGAGGCAAGCAGCTCATGGAAGCGGCGATGAAGGAGGATCCCGGACTGGCCGAACGCGAGCAGGTTGCGTCCGACTTGCGCTAGCAGCCTTCGGACGCTTGCCCCGCGGATGAGGAGGAAAAGCGGCACTGGCTGAAGCTTGCTATGGTGATGATTGGCCGGCCAGGCGGTTATCAGCCGCGACATGATATTAAATCGCGGAGGCTGAAGGAAATGCTCATGAAGAGTGTTGTTGGAGTTATTGGAATTGTCGCGGCGTTTGGCCTGCTGAGCGTCTCCTGCAGAAAATCGCCGCAGGCCCGCGAGGCCGGGTTCCTGGACAGCGGGAAAGCTCACATGCAGGATAAGCAGTATGGGCGCGCGATTCTCGATTTTAAGAATGCCGCGCAGGCCATACCAAAAGACGCCGAGCCGTACTATCAGATGGGCCTTGCCTACCTGGCCAATGGCGACGTCAAGTCGGCGTATGCGTGTTTCCGTAAGGCGACGGACCTGAATCCGAAGCACACGGCGGCACAGGTGAAACTGAGCGAGATCATGGCGGCGCTCGGCGACAAGGGCGCGGTGCAGGAGGCGGCCAAACGAGCCTCCGAGGTAATCGCCAAAGGGGCCGATGTGGACGCATTCGACGCGCTGGCGCTGGCGCAATACCGGCTGGGCAATCGCGAAGACGCCGAGAAGGTGCTGGATCAGGCGCTCGAGAAGTTTCCCGCAAGCCTGAGTTCGTCGGTGGAACTAGCCAAAGTGAGGCTGGCGCGAAATGACCTGAAGGGCGCCGAGCAAGCGCTGCAACAGGCCGTTTCCAACGATCCAAAATCGGCTCATCCGCACGTGGCGCTGGGCGCCCTGTACCTGGCAGAGCGGCAGCTCCCCCAGGCTGAACAACAATTCAGGGCGGCGCTGAATATCGATCCGAAAAGCGGACAATCGCTGCTCAATCTGGGCGCCATCGAGATCCATGACGGTCACCTTGACGCCGCGGATCGTATCTTCACGAAGCTGTCCCAGCTCCCCGATAAGCAATACAAGCCCGCTCATGCGATCTTCCTGTTTCGCACCGGGAAGCGCGATGCGGCTATCGCGGAGTTCGAAAAGCTCTCGGCGGCGGATCCCTCCGACCGTGACGCCGAGGCACGGCTGGTAGGCGCCTACATGTCGGTCAATCGGCCCGCGGATGCGGAAAGGGTGCTCAACGCCAGTTTGAAGAGGAGCCCGAAGGATGTGGACGCATTGCTGCTGCGGAGCCGGGTCTATCTGGCCACGGGAAAGCCTGACGCCGCAAAGTCCGATTTGACGAGGGCGGTCGGCTACCGGAATGAATCTCCCGACGCCCATTACCTGCTGGCGCGAGTTTACGGAACCAAAGGAAACCTGGCCGAACAACAGCAGGAGTTCGGCGAGGCACTGCGCTTGAATCCGGCTTATCTGCCGGCCCGTCTGGCCATGGCGCAATCTCTGCTGCGATCCAACCAGGCGCAGTCGGCGGTCAACGTGTTGAACGAGTCCCCCAAGGCGCAGCAGAACCTGCCCGCCATCGTGATCGCGCGCGCGTGGGCGCTGCTGGCATCCGGCGAAACGTCCGAAGCTCGTGTGGCCATCGACCCGGTGCTGGCCGCGGGCCGCCCCCCCGAAGCTCTGATGTTGGATGCGACGATTCGCTTCGTCTCGAAAGATTATTCGGGGGCGCGGAATTCGGTCGAAGAGATTCTGAAAGCGAGGCCCGACGAGCTGCGCGCGCTGGGTCTCCTGTTCCGGATTTATGCCGCCGAAAAGCAGATCCCGGCGGGGGTTCAGGCGGTGCGCTCGTGGGCGGCAAAATCGCCAAAGTCGGCGCCGGTGCAGAATATGCTCGGTGAAGTATTGCTCTCCGCCAACGACAGAGCCGCGGCGCGCGAGGCCCTCGCGGCGGCGATTGCCGCTGATCCGAACTTCCGGCCCGCGCTGCTGACGATGGCTCAACTGGATATTCAGAATGGCAATGCCGACAAGGCCCGCTCCTCGCTCCAGCGTATGGCCGCCGGTGGAGACTCCACGGCGGAGCTCATTCTTGGCGACCTCGAATTCCGCAACGGCAACATGGACGCCGCTACCGCCGACTATCGCAAGGTTCTCGATAAAGACCCCAACAACATTGCCGCGCTGAACAATCTCGCCTTTCTTCTCATCGATCACGCGCATGCCGTGGACGAAGGGTTGAAATTCGCGCAGAAGGCCCAGCAACTGGCTCCCGAGAGCAACTCCACGAACGATACCCTGGGTTGGGCCTATTTCAAGAAAGGCGATTATACGAACGCGCTGACGTATCTGTCACGCGGCGCCGACAAGAACCCCACGCCCGTGGAGAAGTATCACCTGGCGATCGCCTACATCAAGAGCGGAAACTCCACGAAGGGCCAGGAGTTGCTGCAGGCGGCGCTGAAAGCCGATCCGAAACTCTCCGAGAACGACCGCGTGTCCACTGATTTGCGTTAGGCTGCCGCGGGAAGTTGCCCGCCGTGCACCCCAAATCTTCACCTTGAGTGAGGTAATTTCGGCTAGGTTTGCACGTTTTGGCCAGAAGTCCTAATAGTACTGGAGCATACTAAGCCCTAAGTGATTGCAGGAATTAGTACTTTAGTCCTACGAAATAGGGTCTTAGATTGCACTGTAATGTCCGGTTCACGGACGGCGCCCGGACAGTTACGTCTTTTCTGTTTCCCTCGCCACCGCGAGATCTAATTTTCGTGAAACGGAGATGCAACTTGAAAAAACGCCGGATTGTTCTTTCTCTCACAATCGCGCTCTTGTTGGTTACAGTGGGCGCGAACGCGGATGTGCTTTACAGCACCATGCCGAGTCCGGTTCCACCTAACGTACCCAGCCTCGGGTACGAAGCAACGTCCACCGCGGAATTCGGACAGGGCGTCCAACTGACGGGAGCGGGGGGCGGGCTCCTCAGCCAGGCCGATGTGCTCATGAGCGACTGGGCATTGGAATCGACATACGAAACGGTCGGAAGCTCGACCGGGTTCTATGTGCCGCTCACGCTCAACTTCTATAACGTCGGACCCGGTGACTCGGTTGGCTCTCTTTTTGCCACCCATACCATAGACGCCCTCATCCTGTGGCGGCCGGAAGCCAGCGGCGGTTGCGCGGGGGCCGCCTGGCTGGCGGGTGATGGCAATTGCTACAACGGTCTGGCACAGGTGGTGACATTCAACCTTGGCGGGCTTTCCGTTCCAAACCAGTTCATTTACGGACTGGCTTTTAATACAACGGATTACGGCGCCAATCCCACCGGCGTCCCTGAATCGGGCTTCAGCCCCTACGATTCACTCAACTTTGGCTTGATGGGAGATGGAGTGGACCCGGTGACTCCGTCGGTGGGAAGCGACCTGGTGGCCAATTCGGCCTACTGGAACACTCT
>JBEKFB010000391.1:0-3737 GCA_050013535.1 Bryobacteraceae bacterium
CCACCCAAAGTATCACCTGTAGTCTCCCTAATAATCGGTAAGCCAGTGTTATTAGTTGGGATTACCGAACTCGTGGGCACCATATCATCAGATACCGGAACTGTCAATGAGATATCTGCCTTAGATGCCGGCAGGCAGGGTGCTACAAGAGTAAGGTGCCCGAACTCCCCGAAGTCGAGACCGTGGTGCGCACCGTCGCGCCCAAGCTGACCGGCCGGCGGATCGTCAGCGCGCAGTTTTCCTCGAAGCACGTGGTACGGGAGAATTTCGCAAAGCTGGCACGGCGCGTCGCTGGTCGAACCGTCAACGGCGTCACACGCCACGGGAAGTTCATCGTCATCGCGCTGGATCGCGGCAATCTGCTCGTCCATCTGGGCATGACCGGGCGGCTCATCGTCGATGGCGAAACCGGACCGTACACGCGCGCGGTGTTCGAACTCGACGAGGGCACGCTGGTCTATAACGACCCGCGCCAGTTCGGGCGTATCGAGTGGAGCGAAGGCTTGCCGGATCGCGTGGCGCGGCTGGGACCGGACGCGCTGACGGTGACTAATGCGGAGTTTCTCGAACGGCTCAAGTCACACCGGCGAGCGCAGATCAAGCCGCTGTTGTTGAATCAGGCCTTCGTGCGCGGGCTGGGCAACATCTATGCCGATGAAGCGCTGTTCGCCGCGGGCATTCATCCGAAAGCCGATGCGGCCCGGCTCAGCCGAGCGCGGGCGAGGCGGCTGCATGAGGCGATGGTCAATGTTCTTCGCGTGGCCATCGCCAACAAGGGCTCGTCGATTTCCGACTACGTGTACGACGAGGGCCGCAAGGGCAATCATCAGATGCACCTGTTGGCGTACGGGCGCACCGGTGAGCCATGCGAGAAATGCGGAACACCGATCAGGAGAGTGGTGCTGGGCGGCCGCGGGACACATTATTGTCCCAAGTGCCAGCGGGCTTGATTAGGGAACCGAGGCCAATGTGCTCACGTTACCGTGGCCGTCGATTCTGCGGATCCGTGGACGCCATCCCTCGGTTGCAGGCCCGTTCGCATTGGTGTATTCGAGAACATACACGTCGCTTCCATAAGCCGCTATTCCGGTTGGAGACCATGGCCGCTCGCTTCTGAGCACGGTTCTGACGTCGCCGTCCGTGCCGATTCTTACAACGGCATGGCAGCTTGTAGCGGCGGCATAAACCGTTCCGTCGGACAGAATCGCCAGTCCTCTCAAGTATGGAAGTCTGCTGTCGGGCTTGTGATCGGCTGGGTCGGGATCGCAGTCCGGCACGGCGACCGGGTGCTTGACGACAATGGCGGTACCGTCGAACCGGACTTTCACAACTCCGGTCCAGGTGGCTGCGTATACGGATTGGCCGGGCCCGGCAGCTAAGCCCGTGATGCCGTCATCCCAGTCGCGCAGGATTCCCTGGAGCTGCCTCGATACCGGGGATTGCTGGCCGTCCGGCAAGATCCGGGAAAGACCCAGGCCGCCGGGAAACATGGGATCGCCGTTCGATTCTCCACTGGCGTAGTAGAGCGCGCCATCGCTCCCCACAACAAGCGGGGCGCCCCCTCCGGCAAAGATCAATGTGGGCACAGCACCGAAGGCGGTGATCCGTTCAAAGTATTTCGGCGTGGACCTGGCGAAGCGGCCAGCCTCGTCTAACGCCAGCCAGTGGCCGTCCGGAACCTTTCGAATCTCGCTCAGCTGGTGATCCGTGTCCAGCTTCATGACGGCGTGCCGGGAGTCGATGAAGTATATGTTCCCGCGAGCATCGACAACAATCCCGGACGCAGGATGAGCGGATGCAAACGCGCACAGCAGACACAGCGTGAGCAAGCGCATCCGGAGTCTCCTCAAACCTCAGTTTATCGGGAATCCGCGAAGCTCGCCTCAGATATCGACGTGCACACGTTTCACGTGCGATGTTTCGCCGGACACGATACTCACGCGGCTTTGCGGGACACCGAAGTGATCGGCGAGAAAGACGCACAGCGCGCGGTTGGCTTTGCCTTTCTCGGGCGCGGCGGCTACCTTGATCTTCCAGGTTCCGTCGGGCAGCTTGCCGATAAGTTCGGTGCGCGAGCTCTTCGGCGTCACCTTTACCGTGATGTCCACTTACACCAACTCGGCGATCGTCGCAAGGAGGACGCGCGTCGGACATGGCTTGCGCAGAACACGCGCCACGGGCAAACCAGTAACGGTTGAACCCGTGAGCACGATGATGGGCCGCGACCCCGCGGACGCGATCAGGCTGAGATAATCCTCGATAAGGTCCATGATCAGGACATCGAATTCGCGATGCGCCAGTGCGCCGGCCACGTCGGCGGCCGTGAGCACCTTGTATCCTGCACGCTCCAGCACCAGCGCGCGCATGGCGAGCTGATCGGCATCGTCGTCCACCAGCAACAGCGTGGTCATCAGGCGAAGGTGATTGAAGCGATCACCAGGTTCGGCATCTGATTATTCCAGCTTGAGGGGATGTCGTCGAAAGGCAGCCGAAAAGCGCGAGTGTCGCCGGCTTTCAGCGGGCCGCCGGAGCGTTTCACGATGGGCACCCGCTCGCGCAGCACCACCTGTCCGTACGCGTCGTAGAAAACGCACATGATCTCTACCGATACAAGCGCGCGGTCACCCTGATTCTGAATGTTGCCTTCGATCTCCGTGATGCTCTGCTTCAGGTACGATTCCGTGGACTTCATCTGCACGCCGGAAAGATTGAGGTGCGGCACATACGCCTTCGCTTCAGCCGTGAGCGGCGTGACCTCGGTTTGCGGCGGCGCGCAACCGGCGAGGGCGAAAACCAGTACAAGAACGAGGCCGAACTTATTGCCCACTGACCGTCATCTCCTCGATCACCAGCGTCGGCGATGCCGTGGAGCCGCGAAACCGCAGATCGTTGGCGACCGCCGAAATGCCCGACAGCATCCGGGCCAGGTTCGAGGCGACGGTGATCTCAGAGACAGGATATGCCAACTCGCCGTTTTCGATCCAGAGGCCGGCGGCGCCACGCGAATAATCGCCGTTGACGACGTTGACGCCGTGGCCGATCAGTTCGGTGACGTAAAGTCCCTGGCGAATTCCGTTAAGCAGATCCTTCGGCGGCGCGGAGCCCGGTTCGAGGAAGAAGTTGCCCCGGCCCACGCCCGCGTTGCCGCTCAAACCGCGCGCGGCGTTACCCGTGGTAGTCAGACCGAGCTTCCGGGCTGTGTATGAATTGAGCAGCCAGCTTTTCAGGATGCCTCTCTCGATGACGACGGTCCGGCGCGAGGGGACACCTTCGTCGTCGAATGGCGACGTGCCGAACAGGCCGGGGATGGTTGCGTCGTCGACGACAGTCACGTATTCGGGAGCGATGCGCTCGCCGAGTTTATCGGAGAGAAAAGACGCCTGACGCCAGACCGATTCGCCGCTGATGGCCTCGAAGACATGACCAAGCAGACTGCGCGCCACCTCCGGATCGAAAACGACTGGTACTTTCGCGGTGGCCACTTTGCGTGCGCCGAGC
This sequence comes from Bryobacteraceae bacterium, assembly GCA_050013535.1. GTDB lineage: Bacteria > Acidobacteriota > Terriglobia > Bryobacterales > Bryobacteraceae > CAWACP01. Next base: position 3,499 of record JBEKFB010000391.1, read on the forward strand.
CGTCGCAGGGTTCGTTCCGCTGCGCGCCGGCCGACATCGGCGGCGGGTTCCAAAACTGCGGGTGAGCGCCCGACGGTGTACCAGTGATCGCGTTCCAGCTTGCCGTTCTCGCGAGCCACCGGCGTGACGCTGAGCGAGCAACTTGCCATCCGGTAAGCTCCGCTGAATCCCAGGGAATTCGCAAATGCACGTGCGCCGCTGTAGGAATTGAACGATGCGCCTTCGGAATTGACGATTCG
>JBEKFB010000392.1:0-3736 GCA_050013535.1 Bryobacteraceae bacterium
CCGGCTCTGCCCTGGCCCCGTACAAGTGCGGTTCGCGAGGAAGCGGTAAACCCCAGAACCGGGGATTGCATGGGCTGAGTGGAGGGCGACGCACTGGCGAGCGCCACCGGCTGCGCGATGGCCGGTTGCTCCTGCGGAGCGCCCATCAGGCTTGCACTCAGCCAGATCGAGCAAATCAAGGTGACCACGAAAATCGCCCGCACTAGCATCCTCCTGAAGGTTCCCGAGGGTCTTGCCGTAGAACCAGACCGCCGCAACACGGCGCGCTGAATCAACCCACCGATGATAAACGGAATTCACCGAGTCCGCAAGAAGAACCTGTGCGGCCCGTCCCAATAACGGACAGTGGGGATCAGGGCACCGCGGATTTCGGTTTTGTGTGTCAATCACCTGAAGCCGTGAACGGCTGGCACGACGGATGCGTTAGCGTGGAGTAGAAGTATGACCGCTGTCTCCATTACACCGAATATGCGCCCCCGCGAAGGCAGTCTGCGAATTCTGGTCAGCGATGACCAGCCGGACATCCTGGAGGCTCTTCGGCTGTTGCTGAAAGGCGCCGGCTATCTGGCCGAAACCGTGGATTCTCCGCAGGCTCTGCTGCGGGCGTTGGATGCGCGCTCGTTCGATCTGATTCTGATGGATCTCAACTACGCGCGCGATACGACATCGGGCCAGGAGGGCCTCGACCTGCTGGATAAGCTGCGCGTCCGGACCGACTGCGCGCCGGTGGTGGTGATGACCGCGTGGGGGAATGTCGAACTGGCTGTGGATGCGATGCATCGCGGCGCTACCGATTTCGTCCAGAAGCCGTGGGATAACCTGCGGCTGCTGGGGACCATCGAGAAACAGGCGCGTGAGGCAGCGGCGCGGCGAAGCGCGGAACGTCAGGCGCGCTCGGAGATTGAGATAGCGCGGCACGTTCAGGAGAAGCTCTTCCCGCAGCCGGTGAAGCAGCTTCGGTCGATTGAATATGCCGCGCGTTGCGTGCCTGCGCGCGATGTAAGCGGCGATTACTACGATTTCCTCGATCTGGGGCCGGACGCGCTGGGCTTCGTGCTGGCCGACGTATCCGGGAAAGGCATGGCGGCCGCGCTGCTGATGGCTAGTCTGCAGGCGGCGTTCCGCAGCCAGACGGAGGTGCTGCGCGGCTGTGAGCTGCTGCGCAGTATCAACCGGCAGTTCCATTCGAGCACGCCGCCGGAGCAGTATGCGACGTTATTCTACGCGGATTACGACGACCGCTCCCGCATGGTGCGCTACATTAATTGCGGTCATCCGGCGCCGCTGCTGGTTCGCGCCGACGGAGCGGTGGAGCGGCTGCCATCGACAGCGCCGGTGGTTGGTCTGCTGGAGGTCTGGGACTGCGAGGAAGCGGCGATGCATATCGGGCCGGGCGATACGCTGGTGGCCTTTTCCGATGGCGTGACCGAAGCGGGCATCGAGGATGAAGCGGAGTTCGGCGAGGAGCGGTTGATTGCGGCGGTCACCAGTGCGCGCGGCGCGAGTCCTGACGAGATCATCGATGACGTCATGGCGCGGATCTGCGCGCACGCCGGAGCGGCAGCCGACGACTGCACCATGCTGGTGATTCGCGGAGTTGGATCATGTCAATCTGGCAGGACGTAACGTACACGGCGCGGAACATGCGCAGGAGTCCCGGGCCGATGGCTGCTGCGATCCTGGCGCTGGCTCTGGGCATGGGCGCAAACACGGCCATGTTCAGCGTCGTAAACGCGGTGCTGCTGAATTCCCGGGCGCTGCGCGGCCTGCACGATCCGGGTCGGCTGGTGATGGTGTGGGAAAAGAATCCCTCCATGATGGCGTTTATCGCCGAACGGATGCCGGTGGCGCTGCAAAATTATCGCGAGTGGAAACGGCAGAGCCAGTCTTTTTCGGGGATGGCGGCCTTCACCTCTTCGAATTGCACCCTGGGCGGGCGCGGCCGGGTTGCGAGCGAACGGCCGGAGCGCGTGCAATCGCTTATCGTGGATCCCGAATTCTTTCGGTTGGCCGGTGTTCAGCCGGCGATCGGACGCACGTTCACGGACGACGATGCGAAAACCGCGAAAGACCGCGTTGTCATGCTCAGCGCCGCTCTCTATCGCAAGCGGTTCGGCGGTGATCCCAATCTCACCGGCAAGACTCTGCGCGTGGATGGCGTGGATCGCGCCGTCATTGGAGTGCTACAGGAAAGATTTGAGTTGCCCGGCCTGTGGGAAGGGTCTGACCAGAGGAGACCGGAAGTGTGGATGCCAGCCGATATCGCGGGCGCGGCCAGTCCCCAGGATCTTTGGAACCGGGCCTGGTTTGTTTATGCGCGCCTGAAGCAGGGCGTGACAGTGGCACAGGCGCGGAGCGAGATGAACGTGATTGGCGCGAGAGACGCCAAAGCATATCCGGACCAGAACGACGGTTGCGGCGTGAACGTGTTTCCGCTGGCGCAGGAAGATGTCGGGAACGATGTGAGATCAACGCTGCTGATCCTGCAGGTAGCGGTCGGGTTCGTGCTGCTCATCGCCTGCGCGAATGCCGCCAATCTGCTGCTGGCCCGGGCGGTGGGCCGAGAGCGTGAAATCGCCATACGGCTCGCTCTGGGCGCGTGGCGCAGCAGCATTGTCCGCCTGATGCTTACCGAAAGCGTTCTGCTCAGCCTGATGGGTGCCGCGGTTGGCGTGCTGCTGGCCTCGTGGAGTCTGGGCGCGATCTCAGCACTGGCGCCCAAGGACACCCATGGTTTTCACGAACTGCGCCTGGACATGCCGGTGTTTGGTTTCACGTTACTGGTGTCGGTTCTTACCGGCATTCTCTTTGGTCTGGTACCCGCGTTCCACGCCGCGCGGCAGAATCTGAATGAGTCGCTGAGCAAAGGCGGACGGTCAATAGGCGGCGGGCCACAGTGGCTGCGAAACGCAATGGTGGTGGGTGAGGTTTCGCTCGCGCTCGTGTTGCTGGTGGGAGCGGGGCTGTTGATCCGCAGCCTGGGCGTGCTGATGAATGTGGATCCGGGATTTCGAACCGATCACCTGCTGACGCTGGAGACGGGCCCGGTGAATGGACCGGCGTCGAGCACGTTCGCCAATGAATTACTGGAGCGAGTGGAACACTTGCCCGGAGTCATCTCGGCGAGTATTTCCAGCGGCATGCCCATGGAAAGCGTGAACGAAGCGAACTACAGTATCGAAGGACGGCCGAAACCTCGGGAGACGCCGATCGCGGCCCGCAGCACCGTCACCGAGACATTCTTCCGCACCATGCAAATCCCCATGCTGCGCGGACGCGCCTTCACGCACGCAGAGGCGCAAGCGAATCAGCCGGCGGTGACCATCGTCAACGATTCGTTCGCGCGGCTAAACTGGCCGAACGAGAATCCGCTGGGCAGGGTGGTGGTGGCACCAAACGGCGACAAGGCCCTGCGCCTTACCGTGATTGGCGTGACCGGCAATCTGCACGAGATGGGCCCGGAGATCGCGCCGAGACCTGAGCTGTACCTACCCTCGCGCACGTTTTCCGACATGTATCTGGCCGTACGTACGGCGGGTGATCCGCTGGCGATGCGGTCCGCGGTGGAGCGCGCGGTGTGGGGCGTAGACTCGACGATGCCTGTGCAGGAGACCCAGTCCATGCAACAGGTGCTGCACGATTGGCCGGCCGACCGCCGCTTTTACATGATGGTGCTTGCCAGCTTTGCAGGTCTGGCGCTGTTGTTAGCCGCGCTCGGAATCTATGGGGTTCTGGC
>JBEKFB010000393.1:0-4602 GCA_050013535.1 Bryobacteraceae bacterium
ACAGTTTCCCTCGGTTGTGGTTGACGGGATGGGTGCGGCGATCCCGAAACCCGCCAGTTGGTAGGCCATTCTCCTCTGTCCTTAAGCGAAAATCTTCCCGATGCTCAAATTGAGCCACTACCCGACCCACCTCCGGTTTGACAACTCCAGCGCCTCCCGATATGATAAGAGGGTTTGGCGAGTCGAGCTATCTGCTCCTGTGCTACCACTGTCTGACGAGGGTCTGAAGATCCTGCAGTAGATCGGGCGGTCCGGCCAGGGGTCGGCCCCGCTGTTCCGGGCGGTAAACTCCGTTTCGGCGCAAGGGCTTGTCCAGGGTAAGTCCCTCGCAAAAGGGGGAGCGGCAAGCGGTAACAAACGCTCTCCGGGCTAACAGAACAAAGTAACCTCTCTTACGGTGCGCCGGTGCGCGCGCATTGCCGTGTCGTGTGGGAGGAGCAGCCGGGCAGTCGAAACACGTAGAGAGGAATTCTGTGCCGACGTTCAATCAACTGGTGCGAAAAGGGCGGCGTCCGACCAATTACAAGACGGCGAGTCCCGCGTTGCAGGCCTGCCCGCAGAAGCGCGGCGTGTGCACGCGCGTCTACACCACCACTCCGAAGAAGCCAAATTCGGCCCTGCGTAAAGTCGCCCGAGTACGGCTGACCAACGGCATCGAAGTGACCACCTACATCCCCGGCGTCGGGCACAACCTGCAGGAGCACTCCATTGTGCTTATCCGCGGGGGCCGCGTGAAGGATTTGCCGGGTGTTCGATATCACGTGGTGCGCGGAACACTGGACGCCGCGGGCGTCGCCGACCGCAAACAGGGCAGATCGAAATATGGCGCGAAACGGCCCAAGGGACCGCAGAAGTAGACCGAGGTAGCAGATGCCACGCAGACGAAGAGCGGAAATTAGAGAAATCCTGCCGGATCCGGTGTACAACTCGACTCTGGTAGAGAAGTTCGTCAACTCGATGATGTGGATGGGCAAGAAGAACGTGGCCCAGGGAATTTTCTACGAGTCGATGGACAAGATTTGTTCAAGAAGGCGGTGGAGAACGCCAAGCCGATGCTCGAGGTGAAGACCCGGCGCGTTGGCGGCGCGAACTACCAGGTGCCGGTGGAGGTTTCGCAAAACCGCCGCACCAGTCTGGCGCTGCGCTGGATCATCGGCCAGGCGCGATCCCGTCCGGAAAAGGGCATGGGGGAGCGGCTGGCGAACGAGCTGCTGGATGCGGCCAATCTGCGCGGCGGAGCAATTAAGAAGAAGGACGATGTCCACCGTATGGCTGAAGCCAACAAGGCGTTCGCGCACTACCGGTGGTAATGGAAAAGGAGATCGGGGCAATAACGGGGCACTTCGTTGTGTCGTGGACCTGAGAGGCTAGTATGGCTCGCACAGTACCAATTGAAAAAATGCGGAATATCGGCATCATGGCGCACATCGATGCCGGTAAGACCACCACGACTGAACGCATCCTTTATTACACCGGCCGGACGCACAAGATCGGCGAGGTGCACGAAGGCACCGCCATCATGGACTGGATGGAGCAGGAGCAGGAGCGCGGCATCACCATTACCTCCGCCGCCACAACCTGCGAATGGCGCGACATCACCATCAACATTATCGATACGCCCGGCCACGTGGATTTCACGGCCGAAGTGGAACGCAGCCTGCGCGTGCTTGACGGCGCGGTAGCGGTGTTTGACGCGGTAGCCGGCGTGCAGCCGCAATCGGAAACGGTTTGGCGGCAGGCCGACAAATACGAAGTGCCGCGCATCTGCTTCATTAACAAAATGGACCGCGTGGGCGCGGATTTCTATCACGCCATCGACACTATCATCGACCGGTTGCAGGCACGGCCGGTGGCCATTCAGATCCCAATTGGAGCCGAAGAGCACTTCAAGGGTATCGTCGACCTGGTCAGCATGAAGGCGGTCGTCTGGCGCGATGAGACGCTGGGCGCCGAATACGACGAAGAGGAAATCCCCGAAGATCTGTTGGAGAAGGCAAAAGCGTACCGCGAGCAGATGATTGAAGCCGTGGCTGAGCACGACGATCATCTCTTCGAGAAATTCGTACACGGCGACACCATCAACAACGACGAGATCATGGCCGGCATCCGCAAGGCCACCATCGCACAGAAGATTTTCCCGGTGATTTGCGGCACCGCATTCAAAAACAAGGGCGTGCAGAACCTGTTGGACGCGGTGGTCGATTATCTTCCTTCGCCCGTGGAAGTGCCGCCGGTGAAGGGCTTGCGGCCAGACGACCTGTCCATTGTGGAAGACCGCGCCACCAGCGACGACGCGCCGTTCTCCGCGCTGGTTTTCAAGATCATGACCGACCCGTTTGTGGGCCAGCTCGCCTTCATCCGGGTGTATTCGGGCAAGCTGAACGCCGGCGAGAGCATTTTCAACGTGGCCAGGAACCGGCGCGAGCGCGTCGGACGCCTGGTGAAGATGCACGCCAACAAACGCGAGGAAATCACGGAAGTTCTCGCGGGCGACATCTGCGCGGCGGTGGGATTGAAGAACGTGGCCACCGGCGACACCATCTGCGACGAAAAGGCGCCGATTCTTCTGGAGAAGATCGATTTCCCCGAGCCGGTGATTCAGCTAGCCATCGAGCCGAAGACCAAGGCCGACCAGGAAAAGCTGGGCGTCGCGATACAGAAACTGGTGCAGGAAGACCCGACGCTGCGCGTTTCCACCGATGCCGATACCGGTCAGACCATTCTCGCCGGCATGGGCGAGCTGCATCTCGAAATCATCGTGGACCGCATGCAGCGCGAATTCAACGTGGGCGCCAACGTAGGCAAACCGCAGGTGGCCTATCGCGAGACGATCCGCAACACCGCCGAGTACGATTACACGCACAAGAAGCAGACCGGCGGAAGCGGCCAGTACGCCCGCACCAAGCTGCGCGTGGAGCCGTTCCCCGGTGGCGGATTCGAGTTCGAGAACGAGGTTCGCGGCGGCAACATTCCCAAAGAGTTCATCCCGGCAATCGAGAAGGGCGTTAAAGAGGCGCTGGAAGGCGGAATCCTGGCGGGCTATCCGGTGGTTGACGTGAAGGTGGCAGTGTTCGACGGCCAGTATCACGAAGTGGATTCGTCTGAAATGGCCTTCAAGATTTGCGCTTCCATCTGCCTGAAGGAAGCGTGCCGCAAGGCCAAGCCGGTTCTGCTGGAACCCGTGATGCGCGTGGAAGTGGTGGTTCCGGAAGAGTACATGGGCGCGGTGAACGGCGACCTGAGTTCGCGCCGCGGCCGTCTGGAAGGGACCGAGATTCGCGGGACTACGTACCTGATCAAGGCCATGGTGCCGCTGTCGGATATGTTCGGGTACGCTACCGAACTCCGTTCGCGCACGCAGGGCCGCGGGAGTTTCACGATGCACTTCGGGCAGTACGAGGAAGTCCCGCGCAACATTTCAGAAGAGATTGTCGCCCGTGTACAGGGCAAGGTGACTAAGTAGTCAGGAGAGATCAGAATGGCGAAGGAAAAATTCGATCGCAGCAAGCCGCACGTAAACATCGGGACGATCGGGCACATCGATCACGGGAAGACGACTTTGACGGCGGCGATCACCAAGGTGCTGGGCAAGCATAACCCGAAGGTGAAGTTCCGGAGTTTCGATTCGATCGACAACGCGCCGGAAGAGAAAGCGCGCGGGATCACCATCGCGGTGGCGCACATCGAGTATGAGACGGCGAACCGTCACTACGCGCACGTGGATTGCCCGGGCCATGCCGACTACATCAAGAACATGATCACCGGGGCGGCGCAGATGGACGGGGCCATTCTGGTGGTGGCGGCCACCGACGGACCGATGCCGCAGACGCGGGAACACGTGCTGCTGGCGCGGCAGGTGGGGGTGCCGTGCATCGTGGTGGCGCTGAATAAAGTGGACATGGTGGACGATCCGGAGCTGCTGGAACTGGTGGAGCTGGAAGTTCGCGAGCTGCTGTCGAAATATCAGTTTCCGGGTGACGATCTGCCGGTGGTGCGGGTGAGCGCACTGGGAGCTCTGAACGGGGAAGCGAACTGGGAAAAGACGGTGGACGAGCTGATGGAGCAGGTGGACAAGTATGTCCCGATGCCGGAGCGGGCCATCGACAAGCCGTTTCTGATGCCGATTGAAGACATCTTTTCGATCCAGGGGCGCGGGACCGTGGTGACGGGGCGCGTGGAGAAGGGGATCGTGAAAGTGGGCGAGGAAATGGAGATCGTGGGCTTCCGCGATACGCGCAAGACGGTGGTCACCGGCGTGGAGATGTTCAAGAAGCTGCTGGACCAGGGGCAGGCCGGGGACAACGTGGGATTGCTGCTGCGCGGCATTGAGAAGGACGACGTGGAGCGCGGGCAGGTGATTGCGAAGCCGGGGTCTATTACGCCGCACAAGAAGTTCAAGGGGTCGGTGTACGTGCTGAGCAAGGAAGAGGGAGGGCGGCACACACCGTTCTTCAAAGGCTACCGGCCGCAGTTCTACTTCCGCACGACGGACGTCACGGGCGTGGCGCAGTTGCCGGAAGGCATGGAAATGGTAATGCCGGGCGACAACGTGACCCTGGACGTGGAGCTGATCACGCCGATAGCCATGGACAAGGGGCTGCG
>JBEKFB010000394.1:0-3731 GCA_050013535.1 Bryobacteraceae bacterium
AAGAGCTTCGGCGAGAGCGAAAAGTACAGGATCTCGTTGACGGCGCTGAATGCGGCGAATCGCCGAGTGCTACTCGACAACAGCCTGACCTTCGGAGGATTCCACTTTAACGACCCGCGGCAGATCTACGTCGAATTCCGTTGGAGATTTCACTACTAACCGTCGGCGTGCGCTTCGGACAGAGCGACTTCCCGGGTGGCCGACTTCTGCAGCGCCTGGCTCAAATCCGCGATGATGTCCTCAACCGCTTCGATGCCGCAGCACAAACGCACCAGACCATCCGTGATGCCCAGCCGAGCGCGCTGCTTCGGGGAAAGATCGCGATGGGAGGCGATGGCCGGATAAAGCAGCAGGCTATGCACGTCGCCCAGAGACGTGCCGCAAACCACCAGTCGCAGCGCGTCCATGAAGCGGAAGACCTCTTCCTTTTCCGCATCCTTCAACTCGAAGGTAACAATGGCGCCGTACATTTCTTTAGGCAGGAGACGGGCAATGATTTCCGCATCGGGATGCTTAGGATCCGCAGGAAAATGTACATGCGAGACAGCGGGATTCGCGCTCAGCCACTGAGCAACACGCCGGGCGTTCGAACACTGCCTCTCCATGCGAAGCACGAAGGTCTTCACGCCGCGCATCGTCAAATAGCTCTCGAATGGGCCGAGCACGGGGCCGGAGATTCGGGAAATGCCGCGCAATGTCGCCGCGTGGGCTTCATCAGCGATAATTGCGCCACCTAACACGTCACCGTGCCCCGCGAGAAACTTCGTCACGCTGTGCACCACCAGGTTCGCGCCCAGCTCCAGCGGGCGCACCAATAGCGGGGTGGCGAAAGTACTGTCCACTATCAGCGCCGCACCTACAGCCCGCGTCATTTGCGCGATTTTGTCGATTGCCGGAACGCGCAGCAGCGGATTCGACATGGTCTCCAGAATCACGCAACCGGGTTTCCACTCGGCGATCTTCCGCTCCACTGCAGGCAGGTCGCTCACATCGATGAAGACAACCTCAGCACCCATCGGCTCCATAATCTTCGTGAGCATGGCCGTGGTGGCGCCGTACAGCGCGCTCGCTGCAAGGATGCGCTTCGGCCGGTCAGTGAGCGCGACAATGAAAGCTGTCTGTACGGCCATCATCCCCGAGGCGCACGCCAATGCTGCCGCGCCGCCTTCCAGTTCGCAGAGTAGTTCCTCCAGAGCGGCATTCGTTGGGCTCGCGTACCGCGAATACGACCAACCGGGCTCCTCGTTCCCCATGACGCGATCCAGCGTGTCAGTGCTTTCGTGCACGAAGCTGGATGCGGTAACGATGGGCGTCGTTGTAGGCGTCGCCTGCCCAGGAACTCTCTTGCGGTCGCCCGCATGAACGGCTTTGGTTTCAATCTTCACGACGACCTCTTCCAGCGCACTCCTTCACGGGTGTCTTCAATCACAATGCCCATTTCCAGCAATTCCGCCCGAATTCGATCGGCTCGCGCAAACTCTCGCGCTTTTTTTGCCTGATTGCGCTCATTGATTCGCAATTCGATCTGGGCCTCGGTCAAACCGGATTTCTGTTCCGAGGGCTGCAGCACTGCGGCAATGCAATCGAACCGCGCCAGCAGGTCCCGAGCCGACGCGACATTGCCCGCGAGGAAGTCCCCGGCGTCCATCGCCGTGTTGGCATCGCGAATGTATTCGAAGATCGCGGCAATTGCTTCGGCCGTGTTCAGGTCGTTGTCGAGGCTCGCCTCAAACTGCGCGAGCGCCTCGGCGGTCCTCTTTTCAATCTCCTCATTGAACCCTTCGGCCGGCTTATCCGTATCCAGCCGCAGCTGAAAACTGCGCAGCCGGTCGATAGAACTCTTCGCCCCCTTCAGTTCATCAAACGTAAAGTTCAGCTTGCTGCGGTACGGTACCTTCAGTAGTGCATACCGGATCACCTCCGGCGCATAGCCTTGCTCCAGCAGCTCGCGCAGGGTGAAGAAATTCCCGGCCGACTTCGACATCTTCTGAGATTCAACCGTCAGGTGCTGAGAGTGCAGCCAGAAGCGTGCGAACGGCTTATGCGTGATCGCTTCCGATTGGGCGATTTCATTCTCGTGATGAGGGAAAATCAGGTCCACGCCGCCGGCATGTATGTCCAGCGTCTCTCCCAGATACTTCATCGCCATGGCGGAGCACTCGATGTGCCAGCCTGGACGCCCCGGCCCGACTTCCGTCTCCCAAACGGGTTCGCCTTCGCGAGATGCTTTCCACAGCACGAAGTCGCGCGCGTCGGCCTTATCATACTCGTCCACGTCTACTCGCGCCCCGGGCCGAATGCCGCTGAAATCGTTATGCGACAGCTTCCCGTATTCAGGGAATTTCGCAATGCTGTAGTAAATGGAACCGTCGCTCCTGTACGTGTAACCGCCCTCTTCCAGCTTCCGGATCGCGGCCGCCATAGCGTCGATATTGTCGGTGGCCAGCGCCAGCCTCTCGGGTTTCTCCAGCCGCAGCGTCGCGCAATCTTCGAGAAACGCCTCCGTGTACTTTGCCGTGTACTCGCCGATGCTTTGTCCCGCGGCGTTCGCGTTGCGAATGATCTTGTCCTCCACGTCGGTGATGTTCATCACGTGGTCCAGCTGGTAGCCGCGGTAGCGCAGCCAGCGCCGGAGAATGTCCTGAAACGTGAATGTGCGCAGGTTTCCGATGTGCACGAAGTTGTAGACGGTTGGCCCGCACGTATACATGCGGACGGTGTTATCCCGCGCAGGCGCGAATTCCTCCACTTGTTGCGTGAGCGTGTTGTAGAAGCGCAAAGGCATTGAATTCTCCATCGTATCGCAGGGTGTGCTATACCTCCGATAAGCGTGCAGCCGAAGGAGCATCGATGGGCAGCGTAATAATGAACTGCGGAGGGGCGGCGTCAGGCCCCGTCACCGGAATGCCGTTCAGTGCCCAGGAGATCACGGAGAAGAGCCTGCTCATGCCGAACGGGTCCATCAACAAGCAGACGTTGATCGCAATGATTTCGCGCGATATCGAAGGCCGCACGCGCCGCGAACTGATGCCCGCCGCTCTTCCCGGACAGCCGCCTCAACCGGGGATCACCATGATTTCAGATCCCGTCGCGGGGTTCCTCTACCTGCTACATCCGAACATGACCGTGCTGCGAAGCCTCATTCCAGGCGCCGGTCAGATGCTCGCAATGCCGGGCGCGAGCGGAATGGCGGGGGCAGGCGCGGGCATGTCGCTGCAGCAGCCACAGTCGCCTCTCGAACTTGGCGAGCGCATGATCCAGGGATTTCTGTCGAAAGGGACACGCTCCACCACCACGATGCCAGCCGGTTTCGCTGGCAATGCCCAGCCCATTCAGATGATCGCCGAGAGCTGGTGCGCGAAACAGCTTGGCGCAATCGTGGAGAGCAGTCACTCAAATCCGAACGTTGGAGATGTCGTCACGCGGCTGCAAGGGATACAGCAAACGCATCCGCCGAGCAATCTGTTTCAGATTCCGCCCGGCTATCAGGTGGTCGATTCCGCGCGGTCCGCCGCCCCGCGCGTGTAGTTGCGAATCGGAAACGCTGACCGAGACAATTCTGGACGGACTGCGCAAAGAGTGAGGTAGTGTTAACTCGCGCGTGACGGTCCGTCCAACTGGAACCGCAACACCGCCGACCCAAGGTGAATCTCATCGCCATGCTCCAGCCGAGCGCCTCGCGCCGTGCGGTGCACTTCCTGGCTTAGGCCGTCGCGCATGATCCACAGGCC
>JBEKFB010000395.1:0-3707 GCA_050013535.1 Bryobacteraceae bacterium
CCGCCGTAATAGCTACTCGGGATCCACGCTCCTGACCGGGCATGCGGATAATGAGAGGAATGTGAAGTTGCGGGCGTGTCTGGTACTCACTTCCGTGGCTATAGATACCGCCTTCGAAGCTCTCCCCGTGATCGGAGCTGACAATCACCGCGGTGTTCCGTAGCCTGCCGGCACCCTCCAGCCCTGAAAGGAAAACGCCAAATGCACTATCAGCGTCCGCAATGAATTCGTCGTAGCGAAGGCGCGCTTTGTCAATTAGACCCTGCCAATTCGGCGTGTAGCGTGGGAAGAGTGGAAATCCGTATTGGTCATGCCACGTTCGCATTTCATTGGATGGGAGAAACCGCCTCAACATTGGGGCTCCGGGAAGGTAAGGGGCATGGGGCGCCATGACGTGGACCCAGAGGAAGAAACCGTCCGGCATCTGCTCCAGTACTTGCCTCGCTTGCTCGAAGCTTCCGGCAGGCGGAAAGTCGGATTTGGTATTGCCAAAGCGTTCAGGACTGTACATCTCCAAATGCGTTGGCACAAAGTCGCACACTTGCTCGATTTGATCGAGCTCGTCCATCCGGCTTCCGAACGGCTGACGCTGATGCAGGATTCGCGTCGCGTCCCAGAGACTTGAGGTGCGGTAGGCAGGGGGCGGCAGGTAGTCAAAGTCCGCCGCTATTCCCTGGGCGAGGAAATAGGCGAACGGACTGGTGATCGAAGCGCCTGTAGTGTAGCCGCCTGCCCGCATGAGGCGCGGGAAAGTTCTCATGACCTCAGGTCCGCGGAACTGGCCCTTGAGATGATAGACGCGGTGTTCGGAGGGTTGCCGCCCGCTGAGAAGCGTGGCAATGCTTGGCGTGGTGAACGTCGAGGCAGAGTAGAAATTGGTAAAGACGGAGCTCTTACGAGCGAATTCGTCGATTTGAGGAGTCGTCGGTAGACGGTATCCGTAGAGGGACATGTCTTCCGCGCTCAGAGCGTCGAAAGTGACCAGGAGGATGTTTGGGCCGGACGGCCGCGATGTTCGTTTTTGCGGTACCGCCGCGGTTGCCATCCTTCCCATCACCGCTTCCGTGGTAACGAGGGCGGCCGAGGCGATGCCGGTGGCAAGGACGGCTCGGCGCGTCGCTTTTTCCCCCAAAAAACCGTCAAGGCTGGTTACCACCTGTTCGCGCCGGCGGGGAACGCACAAGGCCATGACGAAAGCGGCGCAATACAAGGAGAGAACTGCTGTTCTTGGAGTCCCCCATAGGCCAGCCCATGTGGCGAGAAGCCTCAGAGCCAATCCGAGGTCAACGAATGCGACAACAGCGACGGCGGTCTTCGTAACGTTGTCGGCGAGGCGTTGCCGGGACGAGTGGCGGTAGAACAGCAACGGTGCAACCGTCACCGCACAAAGAGCGCCCAGTGTGACGCCGGCTAACGCCACAAACACGACGAAGACTACCAGCTCGAAACCTATTTCAGTGGTTTTCAGGTAGTAGGTCCAGCCAACCACCATTGGTGGCAGTTGCAACGTGAACAGGAAGAGGAGACCTACGATGAACACCGTGCTCAGCCGCAGCCAAAGCGATGTCAGGACCGCCACGAAACCCTGACCGGGCACTGTTCAAGCCCTTCTGCGAAGGAGCCTGTCCGTCAGCCAGCCGATTGCGGCACGAGTCTGCTTTCGCAGGAACGTCAGCCCCGTGGCAGCGATGATCACAAGCGGAGTCAGTGCCTGGGTCAATAGATTCTGGGCATTCGGATCAATATAAGCGTGGGCGGGCACCGCCGGAACCAGCCCGTACACGATCAGGAGAAATGGTATGCTGCTGAAGGTCAGCTTCTTCATACGACTGCGGCCACGGGTTTCGATTCGGTCAGGATGGAGCGCATGCGGGAACCCGAATCGTTTGGAACCGCCTGGTAAGTAGTTGGCGCCGGAAAGCATCGTCTTCACCTTTTTCCGCGGGCCGAAGTATGGTACAGCATGCCTTCCCAGGCACCCGGGACCACCGTCCCTTTGAATATGTTGAACATGAAGAGGTCTGCGCACACGAGAATTCTGCTCGCCAACCTTCCCGTCCCGCAGGAACTAGCATTACGCCTAGCACCTTCGGTTCCACAGGCTAAGCGGTTGATTGCCGAAGGTTTTGTGTCAGCGTTCGACCGATCCATTGGAAAATGTCCCAATGTTTGGGAATGGCCTGAATGTTCACTTGCCAGGATTAATCCGAAGTAAACCGAGTCAGAGCAGGCTGGGAGCCAGAGAGCCGCCCGAACCTCCGCACTCGTCAGGACCATCACTGGAATCTGCTGGGCTGGAAGTACTGACGGGATTACGGCATGGGCGAGGTCAGCAAGGCTCACTTTGCTCAACGTGATTCAGAATTTCGTTGAGGCTCTGCTCAGCTCAGCCGATGTTTCAGCCTGAGAGCGTTCGCCCTATCGATGATTGGTCGGGAGGTTCGAGTCGCATCCAGTCCAAGCTTCAAACTTAGTGCTCCCAGCGTCCGGGCACGTTTCGTCTAGCCTTTCGGGCTCGCTCGCTTCGCTCCATTAGGTTTTTTGCAGCGCGGTTCTTAGCCCAGCGCGCTGCCGCGGCCTTCTGAGCAACCTGATTCCGCTGCTCGAGAGTCATGGTTGTTAGCTTCGCCATGTTCATGAGCTGCCCTCTTCGCGAAGCACCGCCGGCCGGGCCCGGACGCATATCACAGGCGGGGACCGCGGAGATTCTCCGAGGCTCCACAGACTGGGCATTCCGGCACTGGTTACCAGGCTCAGCGCGAAGCCGTTCATTCGCGTGGATTCGGGCATGTTCATCGGCTCGCTCAGAGGAGAAGATTACCTGCTCGGATCGATGGAGAAACTCTCGGATGGGACGCGATGACCAGGGCCGTGTGAAGGGACCTCCGGCTGTGTGGATCCCAACGGGAAGTTCAAATCGGCGGGCGTGGGGCCGCGTTGGAGGCGTACTAAGTCTATAATCTCAGGCGATGGGACCTTGCACGTTTAACCGTCGAACGTTTCTCTTTGCGAGTTTTGCGTCATCTATGCGTGCCGCCACCGCCCCGCCGCGCCTCGAAACGCTGAGTGACTGGATGCGCGCCGACCGGAAGGCGCGGGAGTCCGGATTGCAGTCATGCCTGGAGCGCATCAGGGCGCTGGATGGTTCGATTCACGCGTGGGTCCAGGTGCTCCCTCAGAAACCAACAGGCCATGGAAAACTGTCCGGGATTCCTTTTGGCGTAAAAGACATCATCGAGACACGGGGTTTGGTTACTGAATACGGCTCTCCGATTTACAAAGGGCGAATTGGCACGGGAGACGCCGCTATCGTTCGCGAGATGCGCCAACGCGGTGGTATATTGCTGGGAAAGACTGAGACGACCGCCTTCGCATACCGCACGCCCGCTCCTACGCGCAACCCAAGGAATTTGGATCACACCCCAGGCGGAAGCTCGAGCGGTTCAGCCGCCGCGGTCGCAGCGGGGATGGTCCCGGTCACCATCGGAGAGCAGACACAAGGCTCGGTGCTGCGGCCGGCCTCATACTGCGGTGTTACCGGATTCAAGCCCAGCTACGGTTTGCTGTCGATGGATGGCGTGTTGCCCCTGGCTAAAAGCCTCGACACGCTCGGCTTCTTCACACATACACCAGCCGATATGCTCCTGCTCTGGGAATCAATCGGATTTCCCATTGGTCGTGCGGAGAAATTTGTCCTTGGTGCGCCC
>JBEKFB010000396.1:0-4078 GCA_050013535.1 Bryobacteraceae bacterium
CGCCGCGATCCCCGCCCGCTGCGTGAAGCTCGCCGTGCACGAGTTCGAATTGACCATCAGCTTGTTCACCGCCCGCACCATCCATGGCGGCATCACGCCGTAGCCCAGCCGCCAGCCGGTCATCGCGTAGGTCTTCGAAAACCCATCGAGGATGATGGTCTTCTCCAGCATGCCCGGCAGGCTCGCAATCGAAAGCGGCGGCTCGCCGAACCAGATCCGTGAATAGATCTCGTCGGAGAGCACCATCACGTCGCGTTCACGCAGCAGGTCGGCGATGGCACGCACGTCGTCGGCCGGGATCACGCCTCCCGTGGGGTTTTGCGGCGAGTTCAGAATCACCAGCTTCGTACGGTCACAGAGCTTACTCGCCAGCACGTCCAGATCGAACGAGAAACCCCGCTCTTCCAGCAGCGGCACCGGCACCGGCGCAGCGCCCACGAAGTTGATCATCGATTCGTACGTGGGAAATCCGGGATTCGGATAGATCACCTCATCGCCCGGCTCCACCAGCGCCAGCATCGGGAAAAAGATCATCGGCTTGCCGCCCGGGACTACGCATACATCCTCGCCATCCACCCGAACGCCGCGTGTCCGGCAGACCTCGGCGGCAATGGCGTCGCGCAACTCACCCAGTCCCTGCGTTGGCCCATATTGCGTCCAGCCGTCGTCGAGCGCCTGCTTGGCGGCCTCCACAATGTGCCGGGGCGTGGCGAAGTCGGGCTCACCGATTTCCAGATGGATGATGTTGTGCCCACGCCCTTCCAGCGACCGCGCGCGCACCAGCACCTCGAACGCGGATTCGGTGGTGATGCGCGACATGCGCTCGGCGAGTTTCATGCGGCTGATCGCCGGAAATAAGGAACCTCATCGCGCAGTTCGACGAACTCCACCGCATCGCCGATGGCGACGCGATCACCGAGAACGCGTCCGGTCACGCGCTTGTCTCCCAGATCCACAATTGCGATCTGATACGGCGCGTCGTTGACGTACCGTTCCGGCGGCGACCACACCACGGTTTCTGTGTAAACTGTGCCGTTTTTCATTTCGCTCCCAGAATCGTCACCACCGACGTCGCGCCCGAGCCGCCAAGATTCTGTGCCAGCCCAATCTGGTTCCGCGCCACCTGCAACTCGCCCGCTTCCCCGCGAATCTGCATCGCGACATCGCAGATCTGGCCCACCCCGGTCGCGCCCACCGGATGGCCCTTCGCCTTTAGACCGCCGCTCGCGTTCACCGGCCGCTCGCTCCGCAGGCATGTCGCGCCCGACTGCACGTATGGTCCGCCTTCGCCCTTGGGCGTGAATCCCAGATCTTCACAAGCCAGGATCTCGGCGATGGTGAAACAATCGTGCAGTTCGGCAAACTGAATATCGGCCGCACTCACGCCAGCCATTCGATACGCCTTCTCCGCCGACGTACGCACGGCTTCGAGCGTCGTGATGTCTACTTTTTCGTCGAGCGCGACACGGTCCGACGTCTGCGAAATCCCCAGCACCATCACCGGCTTCGCCGTGAACTCGGCCGCGCGTTCCTCGGCGCAAATCACCACCGCGGCCGCGCCGTCGCTCACCAGCGAGCAGTCGTATACGGTGAGCGGCTCGGCCACCGGTTTCCCGGCCAGCACCTGCTCCAGCGTCACCACTTTGCGCATGTGCGCCAGCGGATTCTTCGCGCCGTTCGCATGATTTTTCACCGACACCGCCGCAAGCTGCTCGCGCGTGGTGCCGTACTGATACATGTGCCGCCGCGCGATCATCGCGAAAAGGGCCGGAAACGTCGCGCCCGCGCGCATTTCGCCGCTCATGTCGCCTGCGCCTGCCAGAATCTCGGCCACGCGCGGAGTGGGCTGCGAGGTCATCTTCTCCACGCCACCCACCACTACCACGTCGTAAATCCCCGCCGCTACCGCCGACCACGCATGAAAAAACGCCGCGCCACTCGACGCGCATGCCGCTTCGAATCGCGTTGCCGGCACCCCGCTGATGCCCAATCCGGCCGCCACATAAGGCGCGAGATGATTCTGGCCAACGAATGACGGTCCGGCGAAATTGCCCAGATAGAAAGCCTCGGCCTGGTCGGGCTTCAGGCTGGCGTCCTTCATCGCCTTTTGCCCCGCCTCCACGGCCAGCGAGCGCAGGTCCCGGCCGGGAAACGCGCCGAACGCCGTTTTCCCGATGCCAACCACCGCCACACGTCTCATACTAGAATTCAGGATAACGCTGGAGTTTGGGCGCGCCGCGCCCGATGATTCAGCAGGAACAAAATGCGGGTGCACGTTTCGGGCCGGACGCCGTCAAGACTTGTAAGGCGATGGCGACCGCGGTTTGCGAATTCGAGGTCTTTATGAGCGAGGGCGCGGGACCCTATTCGCTCGATGCGCCGCTGTCGCACGAACAGCAAACCCGCTTTATTTCGGATAACTTACGGCGTGTTTTCCTGCTCATCTACCGCATGGTGGGCAACGTGGCCGACGCCCAGGATCTCACCCAGGAAGCCTTCATCAAGGCGCTGCAGCGCAAGGAGCAGTTGAAGGACGCCGAGAAGGCGGCGCACTGGCTTTCGCGCATCGCCAGCAACACGGCTATCGATTTCCTAAGGCGCAACGGCAAGGTCAGCTTTTGCGAAATCGACGGGATGCCCGACTCGGTTTCCGAGCGCATGCTGGATGAGTTCTCGACGAGCGCGGAACAGAATCCTGAACAAATGGTTTTGCGTACTGAACGGCGCGCCTGGCTCGAACGCGGGCTGGACACCCTTACGAGCCGCGAGCGCATGGCGCTGGTGCTGCGCGACGTGGAAGGAATGCCGGCCGAGGAGGTGGCGAAGCAGTTAAATTGTTCGAAGGCCACGGTTCGGTCGCACATCGCCAACGCGCGCGTGAAGTTTCGCAAATATGTGGAGAGGAGGCGCCCGTGAATCATCCGAACAACGGCACGCTCGCGCTTCTCGCCGGCGGCGATCTTGGTTTCTGGCCCGCGCTGTCGGTTCGCTGGCACCTGCACGGGTGCGAACGCTGCCAGTCCGAGTTGCTGGCGTTCCGCCGCACTTATCATCTGGTCACCGGTGCCGCGAAGGATCTGCCTCCTGGTATCGACTGGAACCGTCTGTCCGACGAAATGACCGGCAACATTCGAGTGGGTCTGGCGGCGGGCGAATGCGTCGGCGGTTTTTCTGAGAGGCCGCGCCGGTTCCACCTGGGCCGGCGCCTGCGCTGGAATGGCGCGATGGCGGCAGCGCTCCTCACCGGGATTTTCGTGGTTGGCTTCTGGCTTAATCTACCCGCAACCCAGGCGGACCATCTGCTGACATCCCTCGGGCGAATCGTCGGCCACAGCACTCACGCGGCAGTATCTGAACCGAGCGAAATGTTGCTGGCGTCGCAGCAGGGCATTGAGGTGAAGGGGAACGGGACATCGCTTTCCTACGTGCCGCCGGAATCGGGCAACGTTGTGGTGTCTGTGAGCACGCAGGGTTCGGCGGCGGTTCGCGCCACCGATGACGACACCGGACAGACCACCATCACAGAGGTCTACGATGCGCGGTAGTTGCCTGGCGCTTGCCGCGCTTACCCTTTCCGTTGTCACGGCAAGCGCGGGCGTTCTTCCTCGCGTCGATCTGCCCAGAGATTCTCCGGTGGCTCTGCTTTCATCGGATCCCAGCGGGTCCGGCGAATCGATCCGTGGCGGCACGTCGGTGGTGGATGTGCGCTCCAGGAGGCAAGGCGTCGGTGACCGTGCCCAGCCTCAGCGTCGCGCCCGGCGAAACGTTTCCCGTGCACGTGGATCTGCGGCTGCTGCGTCCGGTGCAGCCCGGAGACGCGGTGGTGGAAATCGGTCTCGACGGCGTCCTGTTCGATAATCTGAGTTTCTATGGCCCGAATCGTCTCGATTCGCGCAAGGCGCTGACGGTTTATGAGCTGCAGGCTCGACGCGACCGTCAATATCTTCGCGGCGTTTTGGAAGCCGGTGGTCCGGCGCGATTGCAGCAGGAGATGCTGGCGGCGATGTCACGGCAGGCGGACGCGCCCGGCATCGAAGTGCAGATGGTTCGCGGCCGTCCAACCAATATCGATCCCGAA
>JBEKFB010000397.1:0-4055 GCA_050013535.1 Bryobacteraceae bacterium
CGCCCGAGTGACTATCTCGATCTGATCGTCAACGAGATGCTTCCGCGCATCGCCGCCGAGCACCTCGCCGAATACTGCGACGCATTCTGCGAAGAAGGCGTCTTCACCGTCGAGGAAACGAGACGAGTCTTCGAAGCGGCCCGCAAGCGCGGGCTCGGCCTGCGTCTCCACGCCGATCAGTTATCGAACGCGGGGGGCGCGCGCCTGGCCGCGGAATTCCATGCCGCGACTGCCGATCATCTGGAACAGACCGATGCTGCCGGAATCGCCGCACTCGCCCAAGCGGGCGTGCAGCCGGTGCTTTTGCCGGGGTCGGTGTTCGCGCTCGGTCTTCACCATTATCCTGCCGCCCGCGCCATGATTGACGCCGGGCTTGCCGTGGTTCTCGCCACCGATTTCAATCCCGGCTCCTCGCCCACGCCCTCAATGCCGCTGATTCTCTTCCTCGCCTGCACGCAGATGAAAATGACGCCGGCCGAAGCCATCGCCGCCGCCACCATCAACGCCGCGCACAGTTTGGGACGCCACGATTGCGCCGATTACCGCGAAGTTGTCTATTGGGTCGGCGCGCCAACCGTAGCCGACGTCTGGATTGGCGGCAGGAATCTCCGAATCCCGAAATCGTAGACCGCAGCGCCGATCAGGCCTCCCAGCAGTGGCCCCAGAATCGGCACCCAGAACACGCCACTCCCGTCGGTGAGCCCGTTGTTTTGAAATCCCGCCACGGCCGTGAACAAGCGCGGACCGAAATCGCGCGCGGGGTTGATCGCGTACCCGTGCATTCCGCCGAAAGCCATGCCGATCGCCACCACCACCAGGCCGATCAGCAGCGGTTGCAGCATTGCCGGCGCCTGATTGCGCTCATCGATGATGGCGAACACCAACAGCAACAGCAAGCCGGTCCCAATCAACTGATCGAGAAAACCGGCTGACGGCTGCTGCGGGAAAGCCGGAAATGTGGTGAACACATTCGCGGTGTGAGCGAGCAGCGGATCGAATTGGAGGAATGCCAGCCGGTAATTCCAGAACACCAATGCCGCGGCCACGAACGCGCCCGCGGTTTGCGCAAATATGTACGGCGCCACTTTAATCCAGGAAAACTTTCGAAACACCGCCAGCGCCAAGGTCACTGCGGGATTCAGGTGCGCGCCGCTCACCTGGCCTGCCAGGTAAATGCCCATGGTGACCGCCAGCCCCCACGCGATAGTGATGTTGGTGTAGCCGCCTTTCACCACTTCGCCCGGCACACCCTTTCCAAACAGCGTGACCATGGCGACCACGCCGGTTCCGAACATCATCAGAACAAAAGTGCCGATGAATTCGGCGACAAGCTCACCCACCAGACTCCTGCGCATGCGAAGGGCACTATATCACGCGTGCATGGTGCTGCTTTTCACAGCAACCGGAAATGCACCTCCACCAGGCCCGAGGTCGCCACTGCTTTTCCGTCTCGCATGCCCGGCCTGAAGCGCCAGCGGCGCACCGCTTCCATCGCTTTCTCGTCCAGCCCAAGACCGAGACCCTGATCCACGCGCATTTCGCGGATTTGTCCGGTCTGGTCGATCTCCACACGAAGCACCACGATACCCTGCACCTTCGCGGCTCGTGCCGGATCTGAATAATCGGGATCCACCTTCGACAAGAGCACTGGCGGAGTTAGCGCGCCACGGCTTTCCATGCCCGGCCCCGGTTTACCGTCACCAGCGCCGGGCCTGGGCTTGGGGCCGACTCCTGTACCATCGGTATCACCGATGCCACCGTCCTTTCCTGGCCCGCTCGATGGAGGACCGGGCACGCCGTGGGGATCGCCAAACTGCAGGAGTTTCGAATCGGCGTGAATGTCCGCAGTGAGCGACGGGGCCGGGTCCGTTAACAGCGGAATGCGCGTGCTCTGCGCCACGATGAGCGGCGCGTGAAACTCGTGGTGAGGTGGCACGCGGCCTTTCGAAGGAGCTGTGAGCGAGTGATTCCCGCCTCCACCGGCGCCGGCGCGACCGAGTTCGAATTTCATCGGATCGAGCAGAACGATTTTCTGTCCCGAGTTGAGCTTCGCGCTCCGCCGCGGCGAATACGCGCCGAGCAACAACATAATCGCGATCGCGCCAACATGAATCGCCAGAGAAAGCAAAGCCGAACTGCCACGACGGCCGAAGGACATGCCAGTGCCTCCCGTCGAGATAACAAGGGCACATCATGCGCCATCATTCGCGCATACAAGCGCAAGCGTTTAAGGCCGCATCGCCGTTGAGGGATTCACACAGGCGTGAGCGGAGAACTACACTGAAAATTCCCGCCGGAGCTTCTCATACGTGCACGGCAGCTCTTCGGGCATGATTCGTGTCTCGCCTACCGTGGAGACGAAGTTCGCGTCCCCGCGCCAGCGCGGCAGTACGTGCATGTGAATGTGGCCGGCGATGCCCGCGCCCGCCGCCTCGCCGATGTTCATGCCGACGTTCAAACCGTGCGGCTTGTAGAGCCTGGTCAGCGCGCCCTCGGCCTTGCGGGCAAGGTCCATCATCTCTTCCAGAGTTTCCCCGTGCGCATCCGCCAGGTTCGCCACGTGCTCGTACGGCACCACCATCATGTGCCCCGTGCTGTACGGATACAGGTTGAGAATGATGAAATTGTGGCGCCCGCGGTGGACGATATAGTTCTCATCGTCCCTACGCTCCGCCGCTTTCACGCAGAAAATGCAACCCAGATCCGGTTCGGGCGCGTGTTGAAGATACCTGTAGCGCCACGGAGTCCATAGGTGATCCATAGGTCCGGGCCGCCTGAGCTATGCGGCGGGCGGAGCACCTTCCGGAGTGCCGAACGGCGCGGCGGGCGCGGGCGGTTCCCCGGCTCCGTCCGACCGCGAAGAAGAGGTGTTCACCAGGTCCTTGAGCTCCTTGCTCGGCTTGAAGTACGGGATGCGCTTCGAGGGCACTTCCACGCGCGTCCCGGTCTTGGGATTGCGGCCCACCCGCGGCTGCCGCTGGCGCGTACGGAAGCTGCCAAACCCGCGAATCTCGATCTTGTCGCCGCCACGCAGCGAGCGCACAATGCTGTCGAAGATCGCCTCTACGATGACCTCGGAGTCCTTGCGGGTCATTTCCACAACGCGCGAGACTTCCTCGATCAACTCCGCTTTTGTCATATCGTCTGTTCTCCCTGCGGCGGGACATTCAATGCCCTCGCCGTTCCTCTGTTTATCCGTTGCATCCACTGGTGGGGCGAAGACCGCATCACTCTTCATCCTCGCCGCGGATGTGCATCACTTCCTCGATGGTCATGGTGGCGGCCGCCGCCTGCCGCCGGTAATCGTTCAAACGGTCCTTTTCCTCGTCGTCGGCCACGGCCCGCAGACTCAATCCTATCTTCTTCTCGGATTCAACCATGCGGATGATCTTGAAATCGAACTCTTCCCCGATGGGCAACGGCGAATCCGCGCCCCCTCCCGAGCCTTCCTGAATCTCCGAGCGGTGGCACAACGCTTCCACGCCTGGCGCAAGTTCCACAAACACGCCAAAAGCTGCCGCCCGGCAGACGCGTCCGCGAACCGTGTCGCCCACCTGATGCGAGCGGAAGAACGATTCCCAGGCATCCGGCTGCAATTGTTTCACGCCCAGCGACAGCCGGCGATTCGCTGCATCGATCTGCAGGATCACTGCCTGCACCAGTTGTCCCTTCTTCAGCACCTCGGAAGGATGCTTCACACGCTTGGTCCACGAAAGATCGGAAATGTGCACCAGCCCATCGATGCCTTCCTCGATTTCGATGAACGCGCCGAAATCGGTCAGCTTGCGGACGCGGCCCTCCACCACCGAGCCGATCGCGTAACGGGCCGCCACCGTCGTCCACGGGTCGGCTTCGAGCTGCTTGATGCCGAGAGAAACCCGCCGGTCCCGCGGCTTCACCTCGAGAACGATGGCTTCCACCTGATCGCCGACATGCACCACCTTGCTGGGATGCTTCATGCGCCGGCTCCACGTCATCTCCGAGATGTGGATGAGCCCTTCGACGCCCGCCTCCAGCTCGACGAAAGCTCCGTAGTCGGTCACGCTCACCACGCG
>JBEKFB010000398.1:0-4012 GCA_050013535.1 Bryobacteraceae bacterium
ACCGCCGCGGAGGCGCGATCCCGCGGCACGCATCAGGCTTTGACGCCGGTGGTTGATGTTGCGCGCGACCCGCGCTGGGGACGCGTGGAGGAGACCTACGGCGAAGATCCGTATCTGGTCTCCCGCATGGGCATCGCAGCTGTGCGTGGTTTCCAGGGCGACGCCACTTTCCGCGACAAACGGCGCGTCATGGCGACGCTGAAGCATTTTGTGGGTCATGGCCAGCCCGAATCCGGCATGAATTGCGCGCCGGCGAACGTATCGCTTCGTCTTTTGCGCGAGACGTTCTTCTATACATTCCAACAGGCCCTCAGGCAGGCGGGAGCGGTCAGCCTGATGGCTTCTTACAACGAAGTGGACGGCGTGCCCTCGCACGCCAACAAGTGGTTGATGCACGACGTGCTGCGCAAGGAGTGGGGCTTCAAGGGCTTTGTCGTTTCCGACTACTATGCGATCTGGGAGTTGGGCTATCGGCCGGACACGCATGGTCACTTTGTCGCGAAGGACAAGAAGGAATCGTGCGCACTCGCCGTAGAGGCTGGCATCAATATCGAACTGCCCGACCCGGATTGCTACCTGCATCTCCAGGAGCTGGTGCAGAAGGGCCGCCTGAAGGAATCGCAGCTCGATGAATTAGTGGCGCCGATGCTCCTTTGGAAATTCGAGATGGGCCTCTTTGACGATCCGTACGTCGATCCCGATGAAGCAGACCGGATCGTTGGTTGCGACGCTTATCGCGAGCTGGCTCTGGCGGCTGCTCGCGACACCATCACGCTGCTGAAGAACGAGAACGATCTCGCTCCGCTGAATCTCGAAGGGATTCGTTCTATCGCCGTGATCGGTCCGAACGCGCATCGCAGTTTGCTGGGCGGCTACAGCGGCGTGCCGAAGCACAATGTCACCGTGCTCGAGGGCATTCAGCAGAAGGTGGGCAAGCGCGTGAAGGTGCTCTACAGCGAGGGTTGCAAGATCACCATTGGCGGCTCCTGGAATCAAGACGAAGTGGTTCCCAGCGATCCCGATGAGGATCGCAAACAGATCGCCGAAGCGGTGAAGGTGGCGAAGAAAGCGGACGTCATCGTGCTGGCCATCGGCGGCAATGAGCAGACTTCGCGTGAAGCCTGGGGCCTGAACCACATGGGCGACCGCACCAGCCTCGACCTCATTGGCCGCCAGGAAGAACTGGTCAAGGCGATGGTCGCGCTGGGCAAACCGATAATTGTGTTCCTCTTCAACGGCCGTCCGCTGTCGATCAATTACATCAGCCAGAACGTGCCGGTGATTTTCGAATGCTGGTATCTTGGCCAGGAGACCGGCCGCGCTGTGGCCGATATTCTGTTCGGCGATCACAATCCCGGCGGCAAGCTCCCCATCAGCATTCCGCGTTCGGCCGGACACCTGCCGGTCTTCTACAACTACAAGCCGTCGGCCCGCCGCGGTTACCTCTTCGACGACGTAACTCCGCTCTACGCTTTCGGCTATGGTCTGAGTTACACGACGTTTTCGGTTACGAACGTGCGCCTGGCGAAGAAGAGGATCGCTCGGGACGGCTCCACGCGGGCTTTTGCCGACGTCACCAACACCGGTTCGCGACGAGGCACCGAAGTGGTGCAGATGTATATTCGCGACCTGGTCAGCTCGGTCACCCGGCCCATCAAGGAACTGAAGGGATTTCGGAAGATCAGCCTGGAACCCGGAGAAAGCCAGACCGTCGAATTCGAGATCACGCCGGAATCGCTTGCCTTCTTTGACGTGAATATGAAGTACACCGTTGAACCGGGCGACTTCGAAATCATGGTGGGCACGTCTTCGCGCGACGCCGACTTACAAAAGACTGTGCTGCGAGTTGCAGAATGACGAACAGCGCGGACAGAATCTCCCTCAAAGAAAAGATCGGCTACAGCCTGGGCGACGCTGCGGCAAATTTTATTTTCCAGACGCTGCTGGCGCTTCAGCTCAGCTTTTACACCGATACATTCGGGCTGACGGCGGCGCAGGCGGGAACGCTGTTTCTGGTGGTGGGCCTCGGCGCGGCGTGCCTCAACCCGGTGATGGGCGTCATTGCCGACCGCACCACGTCGCGCTTCGGCAAGTTCCGCCCGTGGCTGCTGTGGACGGCCGTTCCGTTCGGCATCATCAGTGTCCTGACCTTTACGACACCGCACATGAGCGTGGGGAGCAAGCTGGCGTACGCATGGATCACGTACACCCTGCTGCGCGTCATCTATGTGGTGAATAACGTGCCGTACGCCTCTCTGATGGCCGTGCTCTCGGGTGACCCCGATGAGCGTAACAGCATCGCCTCCTGGCGCCAGATCTTCGCCAACTCGGTGGGCTTCATCGTCGGCAGCCTGGCGGTGCCGATGGTCGGTTATTTCGGCGCCGGCGACAGCGCCAAGGGCTACCAATGGACCATGGGAATCTTTTCGGCGCTGTGCGTGGTTATGTTTCTCATCGCGTTCGCCACTACCAAAGAGCGCATCCAGCCCGACCCGGGGCAGAAGAGTTCGCTCGCGCTGGATCTTTCGGATCTCTTAAAGAACGGGCCGTGGATAGCTCTGTTCCTGGCCACTACATGCTACTTTGCGGCCATTGTGATGCGCAGCGGCGTGATGCTTCAGTTCTTCACCTACAACGCGCACAACAAACTGGGGTTCAGTTGGCTAAACGGCTTCGGCCTGACCTCGCTGCTCATCGGCGTGACGTTTTCCACGCCCCTTTCGCGCCGCATGGGAAAGCGAAATCTGCTCATCCTCAGCATGGTCCTGACCGGCGTCTTTAATGCGGCGCTGTTGTTCATCCCGGCCACCGCCACCGTGCCGATCATCGCCACTGAAGTGCTGCGCCAGTTTGCCTACGGCTGGTCCTGTCCCATCATCTGGTCGATGATGGCCGACGTGGCCGATTACGGCGAATGGAAAACCGGCCGCCGCGCTACCGGGACCGTCACCGCCGCTGTCGTGTTCGCGCTGTGGGCAGGCCTCGCGCTGGGCGGCGCCATCGCGGGCTGGCTGTTCGACGCCTATGGCTACGTACCGAATGTCGAGCAGACGCCCCGCGCGCTACAGGGAATTCTGCTCACCGCCAGCGTGTATTCGGCCCTCGCGTTCTTCGCCACCGCGCTGTGCATGGTGTTCTATCCCATCACGCGCGCGAAGAATCAGGAAATCTCGGAGGAGTTGGCCGCAAGGCGGAAGAAATATGCGCATTAGAACGATGATCGGGCTTCTGGCATTCGTGTCAGCAAGTCCGGCGGAAGCGCCCACCACTTTGAAGGACGCGTTCAGAGAATCGTTTCTGATCGGCGCGGCGGTCAGTGCGGCCATAACCACCGGAGCTGATGATCGGGACGCGGCTATTGTGAAGACGCAGTTCAATTCGATCTCTCCGGAGAACGAGCTGAAGTGGGAGAGAATCCACCCGCAGCCTGGCCACTACAGCTTTGAGCTTGCGGATCGCTATGTCGAGTTCGGCGAAAAGAACCACATGTTCATCGTTGGTCACAATCTGGTGTGGCATAACCAAACGCCCGCGTGGGTTTTCCATGACGACAAGGGCAACTTTGTGGACCGCGACTCGCTTCTCGCGCGCATGCACGATCACATCCGCACCGTGGTGGGCCGTTATAAGGGGCGCATTCAGAGCTGGGACGTAATTACAACGACTACAATCTCGCGGACCAGCCAAAGCGCAACGGCGCCATCAAGCTCATCAAAGACCTGCGCGAGCAGGGCGTGCCGGTTTCAGTGGTAGGGCTGCAGGATCACGATCACATCGATTCCCCCTCCGCCGAAGCCGAAGACGCGATGATTAGCGCGTTTGCCGCGATCGGCGTGAAGGTCGCCATCACCGAGCTGGACATCGATGTGCTTCCTCGCGCCACCCGTCAGCAGACCGCCGAAGTTTCGCTCAGTGTCCAGGCTCGCGCGGAACTGAATCCATACGCGGCAGGTTTACCCGATTCCGTTCAGGACGCTCTGACGAAGCGCTACGCGGATCTCTTCGCGGTCTT
>JBEKFB010000399.1:0-10380 GCA_050013535.1 Bryobacteraceae bacterium
GCCGGCGTGTCGCCATCCACCTGCCGCACCTGGCGGAGAAAATCGATGCCGCTCCCATCGGGCAGGCGCACGTCGATCAGCATGGCATCGGCGCGCGAGACTTCACCTTTCGCGTCAGCCAAGGAGGACGCGGTGGAAACCGCGTATCCTTCGTGCTCCAGAATAAGCCGGAGCGTCCGGCAGATGTTCTGCTCGTCGTCGAGAATGAGAATTCGCCTTGGGGTCATGTCTCCTGCTTCGCCCGCGGAAGCACCACGCGAAATGCGGCGCCGCCCAATTCGCCCGGGACAAGCTGAATGTCGCCGCCTGAGAGCACCGCGCCTTTATGCGCGATGGAAAGCCCCAGTCCCATGCCGTTCTGTTTGAACGAAATGGTGGGCTGAAACAAGCTGCTGCGCGCCAGCGCGCTGAGTCCTGGGCCGGAATCGTGCACCTCGATTCGCACGTGGCCGTTTTCAGTTGCCGTCATGCTCAGCACGCTTCCACCCGGGCGGGCGGCCTGCGCGGCATTCTCCAGCAGATTCGTCACCACACCGCGCACCAGATCTTCATCGGCGAACGCCAGCGGGTGATCGTCGCACAGCCGAATCTGATAGCGAACCTCGGGGTGAGACTTACGCAGAAACGCGATGCGGTCTTCGAGAAGGGAATTGACGTCAACCTCGCTCGGGCACACCGGCGGTTCGCTGGCAAATTGCGAGAACGCGCTGACGCGCCGCTCGAGTGACGTCACTTCGTCCACTACGATCTGCGCGGCCTGCTGCAGAAACTCGGGCTGATTGTCGCTACCGCGCGCGGCAATCTCTTCCATGGTGAGCCGGATTGGCGTCAGCGAGTTCTTCACCTCATGCGCCATCTTGCGAGCTACAACCTGCCAGCTTTCCAGGCGCGTGGCCTCTACCAGGCGGTCGCGGACGTGCTGCAGTTCGGAGGCCATGCGGTTGAAAGCGCGCGCCGCCTCGCCAATCTCATCCTCGTTGAAAGATCTGACTCGAAATTCCAGATTGCCGCCGGCTACTTCGGACAAACCACTGGTGAGATCACGAATCGGTTGGCTGATGCGGTGTGCCCAGTAAACTACTACCGCGAGCGACGCCAGCCACACGGCGATGGCGATTGCGAGAAAGGCGCCAAAGAGGCCACGCCGTGGATTGTCCCGCCGGTCGACGACGCTTCGCGCGCGACTGTACACGCCGGAGAGATGGCCCATGGACATACCATCCAGCGCCATTGAATATCGCAGCACCTCGCCGCCGCGACGAACAAGATAATTGAGCTGATCGCCCTGGCTCCCCGCCAGCGCGAAGGTCTCCGGCTCGCCGCCATCGTGGAATTCGCGAATGTCCGTGGGCCATTCGGCTTGCTGCGCGGCCGCATACGTCACCGGCTCCAGCTTCTTCTCCGCGACGCGCTGTTTGAGCAGCGTGCGGGCAGCTCGATAGTATTCGCGGCCGGTTTGTGCGAGCGCCTGCGATGTCTCATCCAGCTCGCGCAGGGCGTTGTATTCGAGGCTGCGGTTCAGCAGCGAGAGCGCCACCCAGAAGGTGATCGCCACCGGCACCAGCGTGGAAGCCGCAAACGCGAAAATCAGTCTGGTTCGCAGCCGGCGCATATCAACGATCCAGGTCTTCGAGACGAAACGCGGCGGAGTCGATCGTCCAATGCTGGGGATTGCGGGCGGGCCGGGCGAAAAGATCAATGAGATGGGAGAGGCTGATGCCAGGGTCGCCGCTGGCCGTGGTTTCCTCGGGCGAATCCTGAGCGCGAATCTCCAGCCGGACCCATAGCTTGTTCCCTGGCGGAATCCCCGCCGTCGAAACCTTCAGGTTCTCGAGACACCATCGTTCAGCGCCGCTGGCCGAGAGTCCCGTCCGCCCGGCGCCGCGAAGACGCACCACCTTGAAGTTCTCATCCCAGAGCGCATAGCTCACCACGAACCGCTCCACCGTGCGGCGGAATGGCGCATCATGCGTTCCATCGAACAGCGAGAGTTGAAAATCGAACGGCACGCTCATGCCGTCATGCAGGCGGGCCAGCGGCTGGCCGGAGAGGAAATGGATGCGCGGCGCGTCCACCCGGAGTTCTTCATTCGAACGCACCACGTACAGATCTTCGTCCGACACGCGCATCGGATACAGTTCCACCGTGCACGCGATGGCTACAACAAGCGCGCGGGTGATCCACGGATGCGATACACGAATCAGAAGTTCATACCTGCGACGAACATCGGCTCCAAACGTCCCTGATTCAACGGGAATGCGCACGCCACCAGGAATTCGTTATGTCCCAGTATGCCGAGATTCCCTTCGAGCCCCGCTCCAAGAGATTGCCTCGGCAATACACGCTCGCCCCGGTCCCACACCGCGCCGGTGTCGTAAAACACGCGCATCGCACGGTATTTGTAGGTCAGCGATCCGTCGGCCACTCTGCTTCCGCCAATCGGATCGAGGTTGAATTTGTCCCAGCCTTGCAGCGTCGTGGTGCTGCCGAGCGCGAATCGTTCAAACATGGGCGCAGTGCCGGTGATGGCCCCCCCTTCGAAACCCAGCTCCAGTTGGTGCCGGTTATGCGCCGCCTTATACTCTGCCTTCACACGGTGCCGCGTGTACACGAAATCGGAACCGAGAGTGCGGCTGGCCGAACGCACATCATAGCTGGCATCAACCGCCTGTTCGAGCGATGATCTTTCCAGCGTCTTGTGATAGCGCACCGTGCCGGTGGCCGCATTCGCCGACTTATCCGGAGCCGCGGCGGCCTCAGGTTGCATCGATTCCATGCTGACGCCCGCTGTGAACGACAAATCGCGCGAAAGCAGGTATGTCAATTCAGGCTCCAAATTCTTTCTGCTGCGATAGAGGAACTGCGTGCTCGCTGCCGCGGCGACCGTAGCCTGGTTCCACTCCTCGTGGTAGTCCTCGAAACGCAAAACGCAAAAGGAAGTTGAGCTTGCCCGCGCCGAGAGAACGCCGCTGGTAAGCAGCGTTGAAGCCGGTGTAGCGCTCCAGCAGATCGTCGGCGTTGTTTACCAGGCCGAACGAGATTGCGTTGTCCGTAAAGGTCGCTGTAGCCTGACCTTCCGCCGTCCAGCCCTCGCGCGAGTTCCACAGGAATTTAGGCACGGAAAGATCGTAGCGGCTGCCGCCATCGTTGACATCGAGAACCACGCGTACGTATTCGGGCTCGGACCCGCGCAGCACGCGCACCGAGACGCCTTTTGCGTGCACTTCCCTGTTGATGGACCGCGCCAGGGTGGTCAGTGCTTCGAAGTTCAGTTTCATACCCACCAGACCGTGGAGCTGCCGGAGAACGGGCTCGCTGAGGGTGTAATCGTGCTGCCCGGCCACATCAATGCTTTCCACGGTGTATCGAGAGTTGACGTTTGCCTCGTCCACCGCGTTGCCCACATCCGAATCCGGAACGTCCCGAGCCAGAGCCCGGACTGCGGGCAGGCAAGCTATGAACACTGTGAACAAAAGCAGAAAGCGAAGAAACCTCATATGCTCCACGAGTGTTGCACGCCGTTCACCGGCAATCAAGGCTTTTGTTTACCTATATTTGCGCCGTGAGCGGGTGTGAACGTGAGGCACGCTGTGAAGGGCAAATTGGGTTCGTTTCGTCAGGAGCGCGCTTACGTATTGCCGCCAGCGTGCATGGTGCGCTGCAGGACTGCGTCGCGCATATGGTCTACCGAGGAAATCACCAACATGCGGCGCCCCAGCCGAACCAGCCCACGCCGGGCAAGCAGGTTGAGCGTCGTGGAAGTGGTTTCGCGAGTAGCCCCGATCAAACTGGCCAACTCGCTCTGGGAGAGAGGAATGGAATATTCCTGTATGCCATCCGCCCGCGACCCCACCAGAGTGGCAAGCTCGCCGAGATAATAAAGGATCCGGTACTCCACATCGCGGAGGCACAACAATTCGATCTTCGTCTCAAAGTCGCGCTGCCGGGCAGTCATAGTCTCCGCAATCAGGCGCCACACATGCGGACGAGTCTCGCACCACGGAACGAAAACCGCACGCGGAATGACGTAAATGATCCCATCCTGCAGCACCTCCGCCGCGGCATTGCGCGATTCCCGGCTCTCGTCGCCGGGCAAGGCCTGTTCGCCGAACAGCTCGCCGGGCGCCACTATGCGCAGGATAATCTCCTTGCCATCCTCGCCACGCTTGAAAATCTTGACAAGGCCGGAATCGAGAAAATACAGCGAATCCGACGGGCTGGAATCGGAGAACAATGACGCAAAACGGCGGCAGGGAGCGAATCTCGAAACACCATCGAGATGCACAACTTCGTTCCGGAGAATGGCGGCAAGAGCAGCAGTGGAAGCGGTGTGCATGGAAAGACTCGAATTATTATAGTCCGAGTGTCAAGTAAATTATAGAAAAAACGTTAACCTCTCCTGCCTGGCGAATCATCGCGCAATGACCTGGCAAATGTGCCGCCCCGGCTGAAAATCTGGCGTATCTCCGCTTCTGCGGAAGTGACTACAGCTTTGTGAATCGCCTCGAGAGTGGCGATGTAGTCTCCGAGCGCCGAAGCGACGTTGGCGCGGTTGCTGGACAGGATATCGTCCCAAATATCGAATGAACTCAGCGCCAAACGGGTCATATCTTCAAGACCAGGCCCATGCACCGGGGACGTACCGGAGTTGCGCGCGGCGAGAGTTGCCGCCAGCGCGGTGGAGACTAATTGCGGCAGATGGGAGGTTAACGACACGATTCGATCATGATCCGCCGCGTCGAGAACCAAAGGGATCGCGCCAATTCGTTGTATCCATTGCACGAACTCCAGGTATTGGGGCTTTTGCCGATCTTCGGGCTTGCCCGGTGTCAGCGCCCAGACGCGGTTGTAAAAGAGACCGGCGTCAGCGGCTTCCAAACCGCGTGCCTCCTTACCTGCCATGGGGTGCCCGCCGATAAAGATCCGGCCAGCCAGGTATTCCTCAGCCGCCGACACGATGGACGCCTTGGTGCTGCCCGCGTCGGTGACCAAGGCCCCCTCGCGGACGCTGCCGCCGATTGCAGTGATGGTCTTGAGAATCGCGCCAATCGGCTGCGCGAGAAAAATCAGATCGGCATCGGCGGCGGCCTGGGCCGACGGCTGTCCCGCGTCGACGATACCCAATGAGATCGCCCTGGCGATGGTCCCCGGCGAGCTGACGCCCGTAACTCGGCCCTTGAATCCGGCCTTACGCAGCGCCAGAGCGAAGGAGCCTCCAATGAGGCCCACACCGAATATCGCGACGCTTTCCACGTTATAGCGTTCGCCCAACCGCGGGGGCAATGATGCGAAGCTGATCCATCAGCTCGCGAAACTGGTCCGGGAACAGAGACTGAGCGCCATCGCTGAGAGCTTTGTCGGGGTTATCGTGTACCTCGATGATCAGGCCGTCGGCTCCGGCGGCCACCGCGGCGCGGGCCATTGGAAGCACTTTGTCGCGGCGGCCGGTGCCGTGCGACGGGTCGGCAATCATGGGCAGGTGTGACAGTTTCTTCACCACCGGAATGGCCGAGATGTCCATGGTGTTGCGCGTGTAGCTTTCGAATGTCCTTATGC
Organism: Bryobacteraceae bacterium; assembly: GCA_050013535.1. Classification (GTDB taxonomy): domain Bacteria; phylum Acidobacteriota; class Terriglobia; order Bryobacterales; family Bryobacteraceae; genus CAWACP01. The sequence continues at coordinate 5,557 of JBEKFB010000399.1, forward strand.
CGCGCTCACAAAGGATGACATCGTAATTGCCCCCGGCAAGGATGTATTCGGCGGAAAGCAGCAGCTCCTCGATCGTCGCCGAAATGCCGCGTTTCAGCAAAACAGGTTTTTGCTGGTCGCCGAGTTCGCGCAGCAGGTTGAAGTTCTGCATATTGCGCGCGCCCACCTGAAGGATGTGCGCATATTCGGCGATCATCGGAATCTGGGCGGCGTCCATGACTTCGCTGACTACCAGCAGGCCATGCCGGTCGGCTGCGTCGCGCATCAGGCGAAGGCCCTGCTCGCCCAGCCCCTGGAAGCTGTAGGGCGAAGTGCGTGGTTTGAACGCGCCGCCACGAAGGACGGTCGCGCCCGCGGAGGCCACCTGTTCCGCAACACGATTGATTTGCTCTTCGTTTTCGACACTGCAGGGTCCGGCCATCACCACGATCTTCGTAGCGCCAATCTCGACGCCGTTGATCTTTACGGTGGTTCCGGACGGGCGAAAATTCCGGCTCGCCAGCTTGTAGGGAGAGACGATGCGGTGGCATTCCTTCACCCCCTCCATCACCTCGAAATCGGCCGGTTCAAACTCGTCGACGGGCCCGACGCCGCCCAGAACAGTGTGGCGAACGCCGGTGGACCGGTGCACCGTGAAACCCATCGCCACCAAACGGTCAATCACATTTTCGATCTGGGACTCGCTGGCCCCTTCCTGCATCACGACAAGCATACGGAACTACCAATATACGGTAGTGGCGAGAGCGCCGTGGAGCTGCGGCGTCCGCGGCGCTCCCCTTGACGCCGCGATAACGCGCGTGGGGCCGCATCGCCACCAACCAAGCATGCGCTAACGCGTCGAAAGGTATAACATCAGGTTAAAATCTTCGTCCTTTTCCGGCGTCACGCCAACTTTTGCCGGTCCTTTTCCGGCGTCACGCCAACTTTTGCCGGCCACCGCCGAGCTGGCTTCTTATGGTGTTTCCCCGGGCTACTGTATTGCTACTGAGGGGAGCGAGGGAAATGGGCCTTACCTCGGCGACCTGAGCTCGCCTGGTCTGGACGCCGGCGCAACGATAACATTATCGGGTTTTACCGGTAAGTCCTCGTTTCCGGAGTTGTCGGACACTGGACTCTATTTCTCACAGATTTACACGAATAACTATTACCTTGGCTGGGCGGGGGAAACGTACACCCTCTCCAATGGCACGGGGGGGGCCAACGTTGGTCCATTCTCGGCCTCGATCGACATTCCGCCTCTGGGGTCCGCCATCAACAATATCAGTGAAAATGCTATCCTGCCCCGAAGCAGCGATTTGACCGTCAAGTGGAATACTGGCGCCTTCGAACCGGATAATCCGGGCGTGCTCGGTGGCGTGTCCATGGTTTTCGATTCGAACCTCAACCTGGAAGCCTATACTGAGCTACAGTGCAACGTTTCCATCCTGGCAGGTCAGTTCACAATACCTGCGTGGGTGCTGTCGTTTCTTGAGCCCAGCGGACCGACGGTAGATGGGAACTCAAGCGGTTACATCTGGCTTTTCCAATACGGCACGCCGGTCACTTTCAGCGCGACGGGCCTCGACAAGGGGATCATCACGGCGGATATGGTGACCTGGGTACCGGTGTCATTCCAGTGAGGACAAGGGCTGCCTGTTGAATTTCGCAACAGTAACGGTGCAAAATCCCCCAGCAGAAGTGGCGATTTGTAGATAGAATGGGGGCGTCCATGACCAGCGAGAATCCCTCGGGGAGTCATTGGCGGCTCCTGAGCGCGCCTCTCGCGCGGCTGTCGAACAATCCCATCAGTCTTGTGGGCGTGGTGTTCGTCACCACTGCCGGTGTGTTGTGGCTGTTCCTGCTGCCCGTGTTCCTGCGTGGTCTGGTGCCGCACCCGTACATGGGCATCCTGCTGTTTCTGATGCTTCCGGGGCTGTTCTTCGGCGGGCTCGCGCTGATTCCGCTGGGGATCTGGTTGCGATACCGGCGCGAACGCAAAAAGGGTCCGGTAGCGTGGACTGAGCCCGCGCGGTGGAATATGGCCGACGTGCGACGGATCGCGGCATTCGTCGGCGTGACGACGATTGCGAATCTGGTTATCGGGTCGCAACTCAGTTATCGCGCCGTCGCCTACATGGACAGCGTCACCTTTTGCGGGCTGACCTGCCATCGCATCATGATTCCCGAGTTCACGGCGTACCAGCATTCGCCGCACTCGCGTGTGGAGTGCGTGCAATGTCACATCGGACCTGGCGCATCGTGGTTCGTCAAGAGCAAGGCGTCGGGCCTCAACCAGGTTTTCAATTATGTGCTGAACACCTATCCGCGGCCGATCCCAACCCCGGTGCAAAGTCTGCGGCCCGCGCGGGAAACCTGCGAGGCGTGTCATTGGCCAGCGCGTTTCAGTGGCGACCGGTTGCGCGTCCTCACGGAGTATGGCGACGACGATAAGAACTCGATGACGAAAACAGTACTGCTGATGCATGTGGGCGGCGGGAACGGCGGAATCGGCATTCACGGCCGGCACGTGGGAGTGGGCGTGCTGATCGAATACGCATCCGATCCGAGCCGGCAGAACATTGCCTGGGTGCGGCATAAAGGCGCCGACGGCAAGGTCACCGAGTATCGCTCAGCCGATGCGAAACCAGGCGCGGAGAGCAAACTCGAGCACCGCGCGATGGATTGTATCGACTGCCACAACCGCCCGTCGCACAATTACGAACTACCCGGGAGAGCCGTTGACGAGGCGTTCGCGGAGGGGCTGATCCCGCAATCTCTGCCGTTCATTCACAAGGAGGGTATTGAGATCATCAAGCGGCAGTGGAAATCGAAGGAGGAAGGGCTGAGCGGCATTCCGGCGGCCGTCGCCAGCTATTACAAACAGAATTACCCGGACGCGGCAGCGGCCGACGTGAAACGCGCCGGTGAGGCGCTGGCATTGGTGTGGGACCGCAATGTTTACCCGGAACTGCGGATCAACTGGGGCACCTATCCCAACAATCTCGGTCATGTCGATTTTCCCGGTTGCTTCCGGTGCCACGACGGTTCTCACACCAGCGCATCCGGAGACACCATTTCACAGGACTGTGAGACCTGTCATCATGTACTCGCAGTAGAAGAGCCCGCCCCGAAGATCCTCTCGGATCTGGGCGTTGGTCAATAAAACGGAAAGGAACATATGAAACTGATTCTTACTACCACGGTTCTTGCGCTGTCAATGACCGGCTCGGCGTTCGCGGATGCGGCTGCCGGGAAAGTTGTCTTCACCGCGAACTGCGAAAAATGCCACGGGGCCGATGGCGCGGGGAAGCCGGTTATTGCCAAAATGCTCAACGTGACCATGAAGCCGCTGGGATCGGCCGATGTGAAAGCCCTGAGCGACGCCACCATGACGAAAGACATTACTCAGGGCACCGGCAAGATGAAGCCGGTGAAGATCACCGACGCGCAGGTGAAAGACGTGATCGCCTACGTGCGCACGCTGAAGTAGATTTTGACAGATCGAGTTTATTCTTTGAAAGGAAGCAGGCGACATGCGACTCTGTCTTGCCGCATTCATTCTCGCGCTCGCACTGGCCGGTTCCGCTTTGGCGGACGCCGCCGCCGGGAAGGCGCTGTACATGACCAAATGCAAGGGATGTCACGGGCCGGATGGTTCGGGCAATCCGGCCATCGCGAAGATGCTCAGCGTAACGTTGAAGCCGCTGGGGTCCAAAGAGGTTCAAGCCAAGAGCGATGACCAGCTCAAGAAGGACACCACGGCGGGAACCGGCAAAATGAAGCCGGTAAAGCTGACCGACGCCGAGGCCAGCGACGTAGTGGCGTTCGTTCGCACTCTGAAGTAAGTTCCGGCTATTTCATCGCGTTCGGCCTCCGGCCGCGCACCGGGTGAAACATCCCGTGGATGGGTGTGTCTACATTCCGGAGGAGACAGATGAAACCAATTCTTCGAAGGATGCTGTTCGCGGTTACTGCGGCGCTGTTCCTCGCGGCCTGCGGCGCATGGGCGCAGGATGGCGCGTACCCCGACGCCCGCCAGCTTGTGCAGCGCGTACAGGAAGACCTGCACCACATCATGCAGGAAGACGCGCGAAATCACAAGCAGGCGGACCATTGCGAAGACGCGCTCAAACACCTGTCGGATTTCGACAAGGGTCTCGCGAATAACCGGTTCGATAAGGATCGTCTGGACGCGGCCATCGATCATATGAAGAAGGTGCTGGACGACAACACCATCGAGGCTCGCGACCGCGACATGCTCACCACCGACATCGAAGATCTGCGGCATCTTCGCGTAATATGTAAGTAGCGCTTCGTGGGCATACGCTCGCGGCGCTGCTTGATGACCTTTCACATCCTCACCATATTCCCGGAGTTCTTTCGCGGGCCGTTCGAGCATGGCGTAATTGGGCGTGCCCGCGAATCCGGTCTCATTCAGATCCTCATTCACGACCTTCGCAACTGGACTTTCGACCGGCATCGTACGGTGGATGATCGTCCCTTCGGCGGCGGCGAAGGCATGCTGATGAAGTGCGAGCCGATCTTTCTCGCCGTCGAAGAGATCTGGCCGAACTGGCGTCGCGACGAATCTGGCGATCGCACCGCGGTGCTTCTTTCCGCGCAGGGGCGCAGGTTCGATCAGGCAGCGGCGCGGCGCTGGAGCGGTCTGCGCGAAGTGTTTCTGATTTGCGGGCGGTATGAGGGCGTGGATGAGCGCGTGGCGGAGCGCCTGGCGAGCGAAGAAGTGTCCGTAGGAGATTTCGTGCTCAGCGGGGGAGAACTCGGCGCGGCGATGATTGTGGATGCCGTCGCGCGGCTGCTGCCAGGTGTGCTGGGTAATGAAGA
>JBEKFB010000400.1:0-3606 GCA_050013535.1 Bryobacteraceae bacterium
CTGCTGGTGCGAATGGCGCGCCTCAATCTTCTGGCAGGCGACCTGCCGAAGGCCGAGACATACGCCATTTCAGCGCTTGACGTGTTTCCCGGCTATCCCGACGGGCTCGGAGCAGTGGCGGAAGTGCGCACGGCGCAACAACGATATGACGAAGCCGTGGTCCTCCAGCGGAAACGCTGCGAACAGACCCCGCGAGCGGCATGCATGTATGCGCTGGGCGAGGCTCTCATGCGGGCTGGCCAAAAAGCCGAAGCGAGCGCGATGTTCGCGGAATTTGAAAAAAAGGCCCTCGCGGAATCGGACGATGCCGACAACGCCAATCGCGAACTGATCGCCTGGTACATCGATTTCACCAACCAGCCGGCCCAGGCCCTGCGAATCGCCGAGAGAGAGATCGCGCGCCGCCAGGACGTATTCACGATCGATTCTTACGCGTGGGCTCTTGCGGCCAGCGGCGACTTGCCGCGCGCTTCCACTGAGATCCAAAGGGCGGTGGCCACCGGCGTGAAGGATCCGCAAATACTGCGGCACGCGGCGGCGATCGCGCGGCGGCTGGGCACCACGGCGCAGGATATGGGAGAATTATTCGGCGGGCAGGGGAAATGAGCGATACTTTCCTGGTATCGGTGGCGGTCTGGGTTCTCTCGGCCGTTCTCCATTTCAAGGACGACAGCGAGCTGGTGGACCGGCTGAAGCGCCGCGATCCGCAAGCCATGTCCGTGCTGTACGACCGCTACGGCCGCCTCACCTATTCCATCATTCTGCGCATTGTGCGCAACGAAGGCGTGGCCGAGGATCTGGTGCAGGAGACCTTCCTGCGCGTCTGGAACCGCATTCCCGCGTTCGACCGGCAAAAGGGCGCCATCGGCCCTTGGATTCTCACCGTAGCCCGCAACCGCGCGATCGATTATCTCCGCTCAGTGGAAGGCCGCGGCAGCGAACGGTCCTTCGAACTGGACTTGCTGGAGCAGCCAACACTGTTCGCCAGCGCGCAGAGCGGGTGGCTGACTCTGGACCGGCAGAAGATGATCCGCGACGCGATGGAACGCCTCACCCCGAATCAGCGCGAGGTGATCGAGCTGGCGTATTACGAGGGCTTGTCGCAGACGGAGATGGCCGAGCGGCTGAAGCAACCCCTGGGCACCGTGAAGACATGGGTGCGCGCCGCCCTCAAGATGTTGCGCCAGGAACTGGGTGAGGCGGTGGCGTGACCCACGAGGAAATGCACGAGCTTTATGAACTGTACGCGCTCGGTGTTCTCGAAGGCGAGGAACGCTCAGAGATTGCCCAGCACGTTGCGACGGGATGCGGCGTCTGCCAGACCGGGGTGCAACGCGCCGCCGCACAGAACGTGGCTGTCCTGGCGGCCCTGACCCCGGATACCGCGCCTTCGCGCCGCCTTCGTGGCCGGCTGATGGCGGGGATGGGCGTGGCGGGACGGTCATGGACGTGGCTGGCATGGGCGGCCGCAGCGGCCTGTCTGGTGGCTCTGACATGGTCCGGTGTCCGGGCATACCGGATCTCCAATGAGCTGGATGCCGCGCGCCAGCAGATCGCATTGACGGATCGCGAACTAACCCGCGTCCGTCTGGTGCTCGATGTTCTCAACGCGCCCGATACCCGCGCCGTGGTCTTCGGCCAGGAGAAGAAGGAGCCTCCCAAAGGCACGGTCTTCGTGAACCCCCGCAGCGGCGTGTTGCTCATCGCTTCCCGGCTCCCACAGCTCGCGCCCGGCAGGGTCTACGAGATGTGGGTTATTCCAAAGAGCGGCGCGCCGAAACCCGCGGGATTGTTCCCCGCGACGGCGGCCGGCACGGCCATCCACAGCATCGAAGGCCCGGTGGACCTGGAGACGACCGGCGCAGTGGCGGTGACGGTTGAGCCCGAGGCCGGCTCGAACGCGCCGACGTCAACCCCGATCATCGTAGCGCCCGTAGCGGGGTCGTAGTGAGTGAATCTGCGGCAGATTAGGAATTACGCGCTGGAATTCAAATGAAGGTCCGTTCTCTTGTGCTGGGTTTGAGCTCCGCGGTCGGTCTCGTGGGCCAAGCTGTCTTCCGTCTGGCCCGGAGAAGTATCTTGCGCCAAAGTCGTCCCGACCGGACTTGTTATCTCGTGGTTTGCCGGTGAAGTGGAGAGCGGCATCGTGCATGTGCCTATCGGGGAATCGCGCCCACAGCTGCGAGGTGGACCGCCGTCGGTTTCTTTGCGTCCGTCCTCTGCGTGATCTCAATCGAGGCTTCCCACGAATTCTCTCCAATTAGCGTCGCAACGACATATTTCCCGGGGCGAAGCTGAGCGCTGACCAACCCCATTGAGTCTGTGGTCTCCCGATAGGCCCAATTTGCTTCGAAAGCCATAACGACAGGTCGAACAATAACGCGCTGGTTGGGCAGAGGTTCCCCGTCGGGGCCAAAGACCTTGATTTTGACATTCATCGCTCCGGGGTTTCCAACGACATCAATGGTCGGCCGAACCTGCAAGGTGAGCGTCACGGACGTAGATCGACCGTCGAACTCAAAGGTCTTATCGAAGAACAACCCAGTAGGGTCTAAAGCCGTGACCGTACAAATATCGCAGTTTAAATGGGGGAGAGACACCCGCCCTTCTGCATCAGCGATAAACGCGAGGGAATGGTGATTGTCGCCTGAACTGAACAGAAGTACCACTCCAGCGACTCCCTCCACCCCAGTGGGGTCGAGTACACGCACAAGGGTCGGGGCGCTTTGTGACCATCCTACGGTGGCAATAGACGCAGACCAGAGCCAGATAGCGCGACGAAGAAGATTTCGAATCATGATTCTTCCTCTTCCACCAAACCTGCATTTGCCGTCAATTGGAGCGAACCCTCAGTGACAGGCCGCGCCGCCGATCATCGTAGCGCCGGTGACCGGATCGTAGTGGCGAATCGCCGTTAGCGCTACCGCCCTACTTACGGAATGCCGCCCCGACTACGGCGAGCACCATGAACAGGACCCAGGCGCCTGACGTTGCGAAGAACGCCTTGCCCTTTGAGACCTTCGCCAGATGGGAATAAGTGAGTCCCAGCATGACGATGTACCAGATCATGAAGATCGAAAAGAAGTTGAGCAGCCCGCCGAGTGCGCCCGTGGCCGGAATGAAAATGTCCAGACCGAGCGGAACCTGCAACTGGCGCATGCTCTGGATGTCATCGAGGCCCTTGGCCTTCAGGACAATCACCTGAGCGACATACTGCAGGGTCGAGATCATGCCGCACGTCAACAACAGGCTGAGCAAAGTCGGGAAGCGTACGCGCGCATCGACAATGGCGCCCAGCGCCATCACCAGCAGGGCCGCGATGGCAGTGAACAGCAGGATAATAAGCGGTGAGCAGTATGCCGCCACATGCGAGACGGTAGACGTCATCGAGAGTATGCGGTCCAGTTGTTCGCCGCTGGCGCCATTGGGTGGATCCATGCGCATGGCCTGCAGGGTGAACGGAATAAGCTGCGACTGGACAATGGTGCTGACGATGCTGAGCACGATCAGCGGGTAAATCCAGAACCACTTCAACTGGACCCGGCGGGCGGTGCTGACCGGGTCGATGTAAACGTTCAGCAGTCCAAGGATGCCCTCCTTGAGGCT
>JBEKFB010000401.1:0-3601 GCA_050013535.1 Bryobacteraceae bacterium
ATCGGTCTGAATACCGTCAAATACCCGTCGAATCGCCAGATCGCCTACACTTACGACATCGCCGGGCGGATCGCGTCGGTGGGCGGAGCGAAGACCTACGCCAGCGGGCTGACTTATGCTTCCTTCGGCGGCCTGCAATCGCTGCAGTACGGCAACAATCTCTACGAGCAGACCTGTTACAACAATCGCTTGCAGCCGACGGCGATCTGGGTACGCAACGCTAACAGCAACGACTGCGCGAGCCCGAATTCGAGCGATCTGCTGAATCTGCAGCTCGGTTACCCGGCTTCGCCTCACAACAACGGGAATCTGATCAGCCAGCAGATCTACGCCAGCAGCTCGAGCCCTTACTCGCAGAGCTACACCTACGGCGATGGCCTGAACCGGCTGAGCAGCGCCACGGAGACCAGTGGCTGGACGCAGACCTACGTCTACGACGCCTTCGGCAACCGCGCGGTGCTGGCGGGCGCCGGGCAGTACATACCCAACCCGGGCCAGACGCCGCAGACCACCTCGACGAGCACGGTGCCGTACAACACGACCACGAACAACAATCAGTGGACTGCGGCGACCTACGACTCTTCGGGCAACGGCAACATGACCAACGACGGTCTGAACGCGATGACCTACTACGCCGACAACATGCTGAAGACCAGCTCGAACTCGAACAACGGTTCGGTGACGTACTTCTATGACGGCGACGGGCACAGGGTGCAGAAGGTAGTGGCCGGGGGAGCAAGCACTACGTACGTCTACGACGCGGGCGGGCAGCTTGCCGCGGAATACTCGACGGCGTCTCCGCCGGTGCTGTGCACGACATGCTGGTTTACCGCGGATCATCTGGGGAGTACGCGCCTCATGACGGACAGCAGCGGCGTGGTTCAGCGGCGTTACGACTTTCTGCCGTTCGGCGAAGAGATCCCGCAGTTGATCAACGGGCGCACCGCACCGTACGAGACCAGCCTGCAACTCACCACGCCCGACGTGACGGACTGGAAGTTCACGGCCAAGCCGAGGGACAGCGAATCGGGCCTTGATTTCTTCGGGGCAAGGTACTTCTCCGGCGCCCAGGGGCGGTACACCACGCCCGACTGGTCGGCGGAGCCGGAGCCGGTCCCATATGCGAAGTTGACTGACCCGCAGAGCCTCAACCTCTACTCGTATGTTAGGAACAACCCGCTAAGCGCAACCGACGCGGATGGCCATTGCACGAGCGGCGGCGAACAGAAAGGCTTTTGGTGGTGCCTCTTTCACTATTCGGATCAAGACGCACTGCGCGAAGCCACAGGTTACTTCAACAACAACGCCATTCTTATCAATGGTAAACGGGTTGATCCATCGAAGATGACAGATCAACAACTGCTCAACGCATGGAAGCAGGTCAATGACGCATGGAAGGCATATGGAGGCGCTCTAAGTCCGAATGGCGCTCTCACAGCGATGTTGCCCGGCGCGGGTCTGAGGTATGAACCGAATCCGAAACACGGAACTGTGGCGCGCGGAGATGTGAGCCCAGAACCTACAAACCCCGAAACAACACTCGAGAACTCGATTCAAATCAAGGACACATCTACGGCGCGTGTTGGCGTGGACCCAGCAACCGGAGAATATGTCATGTTCCGGGAAACCGGCTCAGGAACAGGGGTATATCACGGTTATGCTACAAAGGAGTTCAACGACCTTCCTAACGACGCGAAGGCTGCCCTGCAAAAAGCAGGAATGGTGACGCAAAGAGGAGCGATAGCGGGGCAACAATGACCAATCTAAAATATGAACCCGTGTACCCGCTCTCCAAACGGGAGTTGATCCTCCAGATCGAGAGCGGCGATCCAGAGGCCGTAGCCAAAGCGCTGTACGCGGCCGCCAAATATGAGGACGATTGGAGTTGGGTTCAGAAGCTATGCGTGGAGGGACTTAAAAGGCCGGAGGCTTCAGTCCGCTGGGCGGCCGCAACGTGTCTGGGTGATCTTGCGTTTATGCGACGCCCGCTAGACCTCGACATAGTTGTTCCCGCTCTCGAACAGGCGGTACAGGACCCTCAGGTAGCTGATCCCGCGAGTTTCAGCCTTAGTATGGTTAGGCAGTTCTTACAGGGAGAATGAGTTCCCGGATCAGCCTTCAACGGCATCGCGAACAGCACGCCGCCTCCGGGAGTAAAGAAAACGGCGCGCAGCGGCAGCCGGAGGCCGAACCGGGGCCCGTGGTGAGCCGCCCGGCCCCCTGTGACGTGATCCCCGTAGTCCGTCCGAAATGGAATACGAATTTTGGACGAACGAAAGGGGAAACGAAATAAGCAAGGGGGTCACGTCATTTGGTGCCCCAGTCTCGCCGTTTCTCCCGCCGTCAGTTGACCTGACCCGATCCCCTGAGCGATTCGATCCTGCTGGTTAATGCGGCGGGCATTTATCTGCGCAAAGCCCATACCGGCCAGCGCCATCGTCATTACCGTGTATCTCATGACTCGGTTCATCGCATCCTCCACGTTTGTTTTCTTTCAGCACCGGCATCCGCTGCCGTACATCCTGATAAAACCCAGGGATAGGCATGAGTTTCGCGGCTGAACCGTTAATTCGGGTTCATCAATTCCGGGTCGGCGCCCACGTGAGAAAACTTGGGGCATCAGACCACCAATCGAAGCAAGAATATATAGCTTGATACGGGAAACGGCGATAGGAGTGGCTGCGGGAGGCATACGGGACAATGGCGTCGGTTGAACAAAGAATCATGGTGGTGGAGGACGAAGGGCTGATCGCAGCCGATCTGCAGAACCGGCTGGAGCGCGCCGGCTATTCCGTGCCTGCTATCGCGGATACAGGCGCGGGTGCTTTGGAGATGATTCGCGAGGTCATACCCGATCTTGTCCTCATGGATATCCGGCTGCGCGGCGATCTGGATGGGATCGAAGTGGCCGAACAGATCCGCCGTGAGATGGATATTCCGGTGGTATACCTGACCGCTTACGAGGACCCGGAGACGCTGGAGCGGGCGGGCACCTCGCAGGCTTTTGGCTACGTGCGCAAGCCTATTGCATCGGCGGGCCTGCAGGGGGCCATCGCGACGGCGCTTTCGAAGCATCGCTTCGAGCGTCATCTGCGCGAGCAGCGGGATTGGCTCAGTGCGAGCTTCGCGGCGGTGCCTGACGCGGTACTGGTGACCGACGGCTCGGGCCGCATCTGTTATCTGAACCGGGTGGCGGAAGAAATGACCGGGCGAGCCTCGGAACAGGCGCTGGGCCGTCCGGCTGCGGATCTGCTGTGGCTGGTGCACCCGGATGGAGAGCCCGTGGAGGATCTTGTTCGCGGGGTGATCCTCGATGGCCAGCCAGTGACGTTGCCGGTCAATACTTACCTGCAGGGCGGCCAGGGGAGGCGATACGCGGTGGAGGGCAGCGTGGAGCCGCGGCGGAACGCAGGGCGGCTGGAAGGGGCGGTGATCGTCCTGCGCGATGTGAGCGAGCGGCGCTTTGCGCTGGAGATCGAGAGGCAGGACAACAAGCACGAAGCGCTCACGCGATTCGCCGAGGGAATTGCCGGTCACCTGGATGAGGAGCTGAACACGGTAGCGCGGCAGGCGGCACGGCTATTGGGTGCGCTGGAGCCGG
>JBEKFB010000402.1:0-3943 GCA_050013535.1 Bryobacteraceae bacterium
CCGTTGAGAAGAATCGCGCGGCCTAGTAGCCCGGGATCTCCGCCAAAACGCCGCTTCCACAGGCCATTACTGATGACTGCCGCTTTTGGACCATTCGGGGCGTCTTCATCGTGCGTGAAGGTGCGGCCCAGAACCGGATTCACCTGGAACAGACGGAAATAATTCTCGGAGACCTGAATCGCCTTCACCTGCTCCGGCAGACCATCGGAGGACAGGTTCATGCCGACCGCGCCCAAATTGTAGATCGACATGTCTTCGACGCTGTTGGCGTTCTTCCAGACGTTGAACTTCGGGACTGAGATGGACGGCCCGAGATTCTCGCCAGGAAACTTCCTCACCAGATACACCAGACGATCGGCATCCTTGTATGGCAGCGGGCGCAGCAATACTCGGTCGATAACGGTGAAGATGGCGGTGTTGGCGCTGATTCCGAGTGCCAGAGCGGCGATAGCGACGGCCGTGAACCCCGGACTTTTCAAAAGCACGCGGATGGCGTAGCGAAGATCGTGGAGCATCAATAGGTACTACGCTCGGCAGGTCCGATGGTTCCCAAAAAACCGGTTCGGTAGGCTGAAGGTATGGGAAATGTGAACCTTTGGACCTCGGCGGAGCACGCTCTCGATTATCTGCAGAGGGCCGATACCATTCCGCATCGTACTGAAGGCGAGGCCGTGCTACTCGATTTTCTGCCGGAAAACCCTGCACGCGTGCTCGATCTGGGCAGCGGCGACGGGCGTCTGTTGGGGCTGGTGAGGATCGCTCGTCCGGATGTGGACGCTGTTGCCGTTGATTTCTCCGAGACCATGCTGGAACGGCTGCGCGAGCGGTTCGCCTCCGATTCGCGTGTCCAGGTTGTGGCCCATGACCTGAACGATCCTCTGCCGAATCTCGGCCGCTTCGACGCCGTGGTTTCCAGCTTCGCCATTCATCATCTGCCGCATGAGCGGAAGCGCGGGCTTTATACGGAGATTTACGCTCTGCTGGCACCGGGCGGGGTCTTTCTGAATCTCGAGCATGTGTCGTCGCCTACCGACGCTCTGCATCAGCGGTTCAACGATGCTCTCGGTGTGCGCCGCGGCGAGGAGGATCCATCGAACAAGCTTCTCGATACGGAGACGCAGCTCGCGTGGTTGCGCGAGATCGGCTTCCACGACGTGGATTGCGCCTGGAAGTGGCTGGAACTCGCGCTACTGACTGGCACAAAGTGATAGTCTCTGATTCATGTGGACATCCAGAACCGCGTTGGGCGCCTTTGTGGCCGCCTGCGCATGGGCCCAGCAGCCCGCTTATTTGAATCCGTCATTATCCATCGATCAGCGTGCCGACGATCTGCTCAGCCGCATGACGCTGGAGGAGAAGGCGTCGCAACTGGTGAACCAGTCGCGGCCCATCCCTCGGCTGAACGTGCCCGCCTACGACTGGTGGAGTGAAGCACTGCACGGTGTCGCGTTCGGCACGGCCACCGTGTTCCCGGAGCCGATCGGTCTTGCCGCAACCTTCGATGCCCCGCTCATTCATGACATGGCCGTCGTAATCGGCACGGAAGCTCGAGCCAAGCACAACATGGCTGTGCGCGCGGGCCGGCGGCGGATCATGGAAGGACTGGATTTCTGGTCGCCCAACGTCAACATCTTTCGCGATCCGCGCTGGGGACGCGGCCAGGAGACCTACGGCGAAGACCCGTTTCTCACGGGGCGCATGGCCGTCGCGTTCGTCACCGGCATGCAGGGTGACGATCCGAAGTATCTGCGCGTAATCTCCACGCCGAAGCATTTCGCCGTGCACAGCGGGCCCGATCCGTTGCGCCACACGATCGACGTTGCTGTGTCGAAACATGACGAAGAGGACACCTATCTCCCGGCGTTTCGCGCCGCGGTTGTGGAGGGCAAGGCATGGTCGGTGATGTGCGTCTACAACAGCGTGAACGGCCAGCCGGGTTGCGCGAACGATTTTCTGTTGAAGGACCAGTTGCGGGATAAGTGGAACTTCCAGGGCTATGTCGTGTCGGACTGCGATGCCGTGGCCGACATCGAGCGCGGCCATCATTACGTGAAAACGCAGGCCGAAGCCGGAGCGGTGTCGCTCAAAGCGGGCACTGATAATGAATGCGCCGACTTCTTCGGCCAGATGCACGACAACTCGGATTATGTGAAGTATCTGGACGCCGTCAAGGAGGGCCTGATCACCGAGAAAGATATCGATGTGTCCGTGCGGCGGCTGTTGCGGGCGCGATTCGCGCTGGGTATGTTCGATCCGCCGAACATGGTGAAATACGCGCAGACCCCGGATTCCGAGAACGACAGCGAAGCGCATCGCCAACTGGCGCTGAAGATCGCGCGGGAGAGCATGGTGCTGTTGAAGAATGACGGTGTCCTGCCGCTGTCCCCGACGGTGAAGAAGATTGCCGTGGTCGGCCCGCTGGCCGATCAGGTCCGCGTTCTCGAAGGAAATTACAACGGCACGCCCTCGCGCGCCACAACGGCTCTGGATGGCATCCGGAAACAATTCCCATCGGCGGAAGTGTCGTTCGAACCCGGCATTAACTTCCTGCGTCCTCCCTTGCCGGTCCCTGCCGACGCATTCACGACCGATGGTGGCAAGCCGGGCCTGACGGCGGAGTTCTTCAACGGCCGTCAATTTGAGGGCGCCCCCGCAGTGAAGCGCACCGACAAGAAGCTCGATTTTGATTTCAGCTCCAACGCTACGCCCGCCAGCTTGCACGATTTCTCGGTGCGCTGGACAGGATGGCTCACAGCCCCGGAATCCGGCATGTACGAACTGAATCTCGAAGGCGCGAAAAACCACTTGTATCTAGACGGTAAACTGATCTTCGATACTTCGGGCGCACAGTGGCCAACGAAGAAGACCACGCAGTTGACGCTGGAGAAAGGCCGTCGCTACGCCTTGAAGGCGGATCAGTCCTGGGAGCAGGGCCTTTTCACGAAGCTGACGTGGCGCCGCATAGTTCCGGATTTGCCGGAGCGCGCGGTGGCCGCGGCGAAGGGCGCCGATGTGGTGGTCGCCGTGGTTGGCATCACCTCAGACCTGGAAGGCGAAGAGATGGATGTCGACCTTCCGGGCTTCAAGGGCGGCGACCGCACCAGCCTCGACATTCCTAAAGAAGAGGAAGAGCTGCTGCAATCTGTGGCCGCCACGGGCAAACCGCTGGTCGTCGTGCTCATGAACGGGAGCGCGCTCTCGGTGAACTGGGCCGCCCAGCACGCCAACGCCATCGTCGACGCCTGGTATTCGGGCGAAGAGGGCGGCGCGGCGATCGCGGAGACGCTGGCGGGCGCCAACAACCCAGCGGGACGGCTGCCGGTGACCTTCTACACAGGCGTGGATCAGTTACCGCCATTCACCGATTATTCGATGAAGGAACGGACTTATCGGTACTTCCATGGGCAGCCGCTTTATCCATTTGGATACGGTCTGAGTTATTCGAAATTCGAGTATGCAAACCTGAGTCTCTCTACGGTGGAGGTGCAGGCAGGCGATCCTCTGCGCGCCAATGTTGACGTCAAGAACGCGAGCGGCCCCGCCGGCGATGAAGTCGTGGAAGTCTATCTGAACTTCCCGCAACTGCCCGGCGCTCCTATGTCAGACGCGCCACGTCGAGTTCACGCTCAATCCTCGCGACCTCAGTATGGTGAACGAAGCCGGCGATCGCGCCATAGCAGCAGGGGCTTATCGGCTGAGCATCGGCGGCGGACAACCGGGAACGAATGCTCCGATTGCAACGGCCAATTTCACCATTGCGGGAGAGCAAAAGCTGCCGGAATAAACGTGGCTACGCCATGCCGCCGGCAAGAAACAGCGGTCCGCGCGATTTTCCCTCGGCGGCGGCTTTCACGCGAAACATCAGTTCGCCCCACGTAGTGTTGCAGGAGATGAAAGAGTCGGTCTCGGCTCGCCATCCCGCGTGTGTAAAACGCAGCAGCGT